>NZ_ANBH01000196.1:0-17862 GCF_000341185.1 Nocardiopsis chromatogenes YIM 90109 | reverse complement strand
GGGGGGGCGCCCGCCTCCGTGTCGGCGGCGCCGCTCTCCGACGCGGAGGACCCGGAGGCGGTGGGGGCCTCGGGGGCGGAGTCCTCAGGGGGCGCAGCGCCGGTGTCTTCGGCTCCGACCGCCTCGTCCTCGGCCTTCTTCTCCGCCTGCTTCTGAGGCGAGGACCCGCCGGTGCCCCCGACGGGCCCGTCCGGCTCGGGCGCGACCTCAGCGGCCTCCGGCTTCGCCTCCTCGGGGGCGGCTGCCGACGACGGGCGCTCGGGTTCGGGGTCGGGGTCGGGCGCCGGGGCCGACCGCGTCCACAGCGGCGCACCGCCGCGTACCGACGCCAGCCGCCGCTCCAGCTCCGCCACCCGGCGGGCCAGACGGTCGTACTCCGCGCGCGGCACCATGTCGCGCCGCTCCATCTCCCGCGCGACCTCGGCCCGCACCAGGTCGCCCAAGGCGTCCCGGTTGCCCTGGCTGGTCTCGATCAGCTCCGCCGCGAGCGCCTGGATGCTGCGCCCCAGCCCCTCGCCGGGCGCGTCCTCGCCCGCCCCGGTCTCTCTGATCAGCGACTTCGCCGCGGCGACGGCGCGCTTGCGGGTGAGTTCGTTGAGGCCACTGGTGGCATCCAGATAGGTGCGCACCGCATCGACGACCATGGTGGGGCTGCTCCTAAAACGACTCGGTCCTGGCCCGATGTTGACGCGCTCGTCCGGCCGGGGGCGAAGGCTCCGTTCCCGCCCGCCCGGCGGTAACCGACCCGTCGACGTTATCAGGCACAGCCGCGCCCCTGCGGCGATTCGGCCGTCCCGCCCCGGCTCCGGGCCCGTTCCCGCCGCCGACCCGGCCCGGGGCGCGCCGCCCAGGAGAAACCGCTCGGCCGCTGCGGCATCATGGGGCCATGACCAGCGTTGAGGACTGCCGCCGCGCGATCGATCGGGTCTCGGAGCGGATCATGGAGGTCGACGAGGCCGACCGCCGCAAGCACATCGTGGACCGCACGGTCAGCGTGACCGTGAGCGACCTGGACACCGTCTTCGACATGCGCCTGACCCGCGACGGCCTGCGCGACGTGTCCTCCCGGGCCGCGTCCGACCCGGCCGAGCGCGCCCAGGTGCGCATCACCTCCACCGCCGACGACCTGGTGGCCCTGGCCGACGACCGGCTCGACTTCGCCAAGGCGATGCTCTCGGGCCGGGTCAAACTGGAGGCGAGCTTCTCCGACCTCATGCGCATGCGCAAGCTGCTCTAGCCGCGTCTAGCCGCGGGTATCGTTCCAGGGTGCTGACGGATACGGGTGAAGGCGCCCTGGAGCTGGCCCCGCTGCGCGGGCTCCGGTACGCGGGCGCCGACGCGAGCGCCCTGATCGACTCCCCCGACTTCAACCTCGCCCTCGCCCTCTCCCCGCCCTATGACCTCGTCGACGCCGCCTCCTATGCCCGCATGACGCGCGTCGAGCCGCTCAACGCCGCCCGGCTGACCGCGCCGCCCGCGATCGACTGGCCCGACCGCTACACCGGCGCCGCGCGCACGTTGCGCCGCTGGGTCGGCGAAGGGGTGCTGGTGCGCGACCCGTCGCCCGCGGTGTACGCCTACGAGCAGACCACCCCCGACGGGCTGCGCCAGCGCGGCCTGATCGGGCTGCTGCGCCTGCCCCCTCCGGGCAGCGGCGCGGTCCGCCCGCACGAGGCCATCTCCGAGGAGCCGGTGCTGGACCGGGCCCGGCTGATGGCCGCCACCCGGGCCAACCTGGAGCCGATACTGCTGCTGTACCGGGGCGGGCGGGGCTCCGAGCGCGGCGCCGCCTCGCTGGCCGCTGACGCCCCCGCCGAACAGGGCGCCGAACCGCTGGTGGACACCGTCACCGGCGACGGCGTCACCCACCGGCTCTGGGCGCTGACCGACACGCGCACACACGCACGCATCGCCCGCGACCTGGCCGGGCGCACCGCGCTGATCGCCGACGGGCACCACCGCTACGCCGCCTACCGCCGCCTGCAGGCCCGCCAGTGCGGCCCCGGCCCATGGGACCTGGGCCTTGCGCTGCTCGTCGACTCCGAGGCCTCCCCGCCCCGGCTGGGCCCCATCCACCGGGTGCTGCCCGGTGTCGACCCGCGCGCGGCGGCCGAGGCGGCCCGCGCCCACGCCCGGGTGCGCGAGCTGCCCGGCGGCACCGGCCCGGCCGGTGCGGCCCGCCTGCTGGCCGAGGCGGCGCGGAGCGGCCCGGCGCTGGCCGTGGGCGACCGGCACGGCTTCGTTCTGATCGACCAGGTGAGCGCGGAGGCGATGCGCGCCGCCGCCCCCGACCGCTCCGAGGCCTGGCGGGCGATGTCCACCGCCGCCCTGGAACGGCTGCTGCTGCCGCTGTGGCGGACCGGCGCCGAGGCGGCCGAGCTCGTCCACGACGACCCCGCCGAGGCGGTGCGCCGCGCCGACGCCCGCCCCGGGCCCGCGGCCGCAGTGCTGCTTCCGGCGCTGCGCGTGGAGGACGTGTACGCGGTGACCGCGCGCGGGGAGCTCACCCCGCGCAAGTCCACGTCCTTCGGCCCCAAGCCGCGCACCGGCCTGGTGCTGCGCTCCCTGGAGTCCGTACCTGAGAGGACCGATGAAGCCCGCTGACCTCCCCCTGAACACGCTCTACGACGCCGCCCTGCTCGATCTGGACGGCGTCGTCTACATCGGGGACCGCGCGGTCCCGGCCGCGCCCGAGGCGATCGCCAAGGCGCGGGCCGCCGGGATGGCGGCGGCGTTCGTGACCAACAACTCCTCGCGCACCCCCTCCTCCATCGCCGAGCGGCTCACCGCGATCGGCGTCCCGGCCGCGGCGTCCGACGTGGTGACCTCGGCCGAGGCCGCCGCCCGGCTCATCGCCGAGCGGTACCCGGCGGGGGCGCCGGTGCTGGTGGTCGGCGACACCGGGCTGCGGCTGGCGCTGATCCGCCGCGGCATGCGCCCGGTCACCCAGGCCGCCGAGGACCCGGTGGCGGTGGTGCAGGGCCACTCGCCGCGGCTGGGCTACGACCTGGTGTGCCAGGGGGCGCTGGCGGTCGGGCGCGGGGCGCTGTTCGTGGCCAGCAACGCCGACGCCACCGCCCCCATGGGGCAGGGCATGCTGCCGGGCAACGGCTCGTTCTCCCGGGTGATCGCCAACGCCACGGGGGTGGAGCCGGTCGTGGCGGGCAAGCCGATGCGGCCCCTGCACGAGGAGGGCGTGGCCCGCACCGGCGCGGAGCGGCCCCTGGTGGTCGGGGACCGGCTGGACACCGACATCGAGGGGGCGCACGCGCGCGGCGCGGCGGGCCTGCTGGTGCTGTCCGGGGTGACCGGCGCCCGCGACCTGGCCGCCGCACCGCCCGGGCGCCGCCCCGACTACATCGCCTGGGACCTGTCCGGCCTCAACGAGGCCCATCCCGGCGCCGAGCCGCGGCCGGACGGCGCGGCCTGCGCCGGATGGACGGCGCGCATCCGCCCGGACGGGGCCGTCGCCCTGTCCGGCGGCGGCGAGCGGCTCGACGGCCTGCGCGCGGTGTGCGCGGCCGCCTGGGCCGCCCCGGGCTCCGACCCGCGAACGGCGCTGGACCGGCTCGGCTGGTAGACCGCACCGCCCCCGCTACGGGGTGCCCGCCTCCCCCGCGCCGATCGACCGTACGCCGGTGGCCTCCACCTCCACCGTCCCGCCGCCGCCCCGGGCCGCGCGCCGGTAGCGGCGGCGCAGCGCCCCCGACACCTGCACCAGGTCGCCGATCCGCCAGCCGCGGACCGCCTCCCGGATGTCCGGGCGGAAGCTCACGCAGGTGAACGGGTCGGCCTGGGGGCCGCGGCGGACGTCCGACGGGGGCCGCGCCACCGAGATGCGCCAGGTGACCAGGTGCTCCCCGCTCGGCAGCTCGCGCACCGACGGCTCGGCGGTGACACGCCCCGCCAGCACCACCTCGTTGCGGTGGGCCGGAACGCGGCGGGCGGTTGCGGCGGACGGCACGGACGGAATCCGGGGCATGAGCGCCTCCCGACGATGGGGTCCCCTTCAGGACCGCTCGGATGTCGGGACCAGCATGCGCCCCGCGCACCGCCCCCGTCAGCCCGGATGCGCGCCTGTGGACAGAGGGCCTGCGGGCCTGCGCGGGGGCCGGTGGGGATCGGCCCGGATCCGGTGAACTACATTCGGGTCCGACTTCGCAGAAGGGAGTGCAGCGGTGGACGCGAGCGAGGGCATCACCGCCCTGGGTGAAGAGGTCTTCGCCATCGACACGATGATGGCCGGGTACCCGGGGATCACCTCCAGCTACCTCATCCGCACCGAGCGGCCGTGCGTGGTGGAGGTCGGCACGGCCGGGTCCGCCGGCGTGCTCCGCGACCGGATGGGCGCGCTCGGCATCGGCCCCGACGACCTGGCCACCATCGTGGTCACCCACATCCACCTCGACCACGCGGGCGGCGTGGGCGACATCGCCCGCATGTTCCCGCGCGCCGAGATCGTGGTGCACGAGCGCGGCGCCCGCCACCTGGCCGACCCCGCCCGGCTCATGCGCTCGGCGCGGACGGTCTGGGGCGACCGGCTGGACACCCTGTTCGGCGAGATGAGCCCCTCCGACGCCGCCCGCATCCGCTCCGTCGGCACCACCGGCGAAGTGGACCTGGGCGCCGGCCGCAGGCTGGTCGCGCACTACTCCCCCGGGCACGCCAAGCACCACGTCGGCCTCGCCGACACCGCCACCGGCGACCTGTACACCGGCGACGCCCTCGGGGTGTACAACCCCTACACCGGCGACGTGCGCCCGGCCACCCCGCCGCCGGACTTCGACTTCGCGGCGGCACAGCGCTCCCTGGACCTGTTCTCCGACATCGGCGCCCGCCGCCTGATGTTCTCCCACTTCGGCGCGGTCGAAGAGGTCGAGGGCACGCTGGAGCGGGCCCGGGAGGAGCTGCACGCGTGGGTGGAGGAGGTGCGCCGGGCGCGCGCCTCGGCCGGGGACCTGGACCACGCGGTGGCCATGGTGCGCGACGCCGTGCAGAAGCGCTACCGGCCGCTCCCCGACGAGGCCCCCGCCGAGTCGGCCGAGGTGATGGACCTGCTCAGCGGGGTGGAGGGCAACACCAGCGGGATCTGGCACTGGCTGGACCGGCTGGAGGAGGAGCAGAGGGAGCGGCGGGACGGCGCCGACGGCCAGGCGCGCGAGGTGTGACGCTCCGGCCCCGCCGGGACGCCGGGGTTCACGGCGCGCCCGGGAGCCCCAGTTCCCGCAAAAGGTGGGCATAGATGCCGTCGTCCCAGGACAGCGCGTCCGGGAGGGTGTCGAAGGAGCGCACCTCGACGGTCTCGAAACGCCCGCTCAGCGGGCGGAACCCGCGCGCCTCGGCGCACATGACCACGGTGGTGTGCCCGTCGGCGAGGACGTAGTACCCGGCCGCGCGGAGCTCCCCCAGCTCCGCGCCCGCCTCCTCGCGGGCCTCGCGGCGCGCGGTCGCCTCCGGGTCCTCCCCCGGCTCGGCGTGGCCGCCCGGGAACTCCCAGGCGCGGTCCCGGTGGCGCACCAGGACCGGCCGCCCGCGGTCGAAGAGCAGGCAGACCACCGAGTCGTGGCGGTCGGGGAGGGCGCCGACGCGCACCACCGCGCCGCCGAGATCCGGTGCAGGCACGGCGGCTATCCTACCCTGCGGCGCCGGACCGGTGCCGGGACGCTGTACCCCGCCGACCGCGACAGAACATGAAAGGCTGTCATCGACATCTCGCGGAGACGGGGAACCTGCTGGTCAGGAGGGTATGAACGATCTCCGTCACGGACGGTGATTTGTATACAGTCCGGTGCATAAGGCAGTGTTAAGGATGCGCGGCTCCGAGCCGCGCACTGGTGTGCCGGGAAGTCTGGTCGGCGACGTACGCAATCCCCAAGGACGACTCGGGAGAACCGCTTATGGTGAAGAAGACCGGTGTGCACGCGCTCGCCGACGCGCTGCGATCAGACGCGATCGGCGGATTTCTGCTCATCGGGGCCGCGGCCATCGCCCTCATCTGGGCCAACTCCCCCTTCGCCGGGGTCTACGAGGCCATCCGCGACTTCACCATCGGCCCCCACGCCCCGCTGCACCTGGACCTGACCGTCGGCACCTGGGCCGCCGACGGCCTGCTGGCCGTCTTCTTCTTCATCGTCGGCGCCGAGCTCAAGCACGAGTTCGTCCACGGTGAGCTGCGCAACCCGCGCCGCGCCATGCTGCCCATCGTCGCCGCCATCGGCGGCATGATCGTCCCGGCGCTCATCTTCGCCGGGATGAACATGGCCCGCCCCGAGGACATCGGCGGCTGGGGCATCCCGATGGCCACCGACATCGCCTTCGCACTGGCCATCCTGGCGATCATCGGCAAGTCGCTGCCCCCCGCCCTGCGGACCTTCCTGCTGACCCTGGCGATCGTCGACGACCTGGGCGCCATCACCGTCATCGCGATCTTCTACACCGACGAGCTGAAGTTCACCTACCTGTTCGCCGCCCTGGCGCTGCTGGTCGTCTTCGGCTACCTGCAGCAGGGCCGCGGCATCGCGGCGGTGCTCAACCGCTCGGCCGTGCCCAACTGGGTCGTCTACCTCCCCCTGGCGTTCCTCATCTGGGCGTTCATGCACGAGAGCGGCGTGCACGCCACCATCGCCGGTGTGGCCATGGGCATGCTGATGCGCAGCCGCATCCGCGGCGGCGAGCACGAGTCGCCCCTGCACCACGTGGAGCACATGCTGCGCCCCTGGTCGATGGGGCTGGCGCTGCCCATCTTCGCCCTGTTCTCCGCCGGCGTCGTCTTCTCCGGCATCGGCTCGATGTTCACCGACACCGTCGCCTTGGGCGTCATCGTGGGCCTCGTGGTCGGCAAGCTCATCGGCATCCTCGGCGGGGCCTGGGTGACCACCAAGCTCACCAGCGCCGAACTCAACCCGACACTGCGGTGGATCGACATCGCGGGCATGTCGCAGCTCGCCGGTATCGGCTTCACCGTGTCGCTGCTCATCAGCGAACTGGCCTACGAGCCGGGGACGACCCTGGACCACGCCAAGGGCGGCGTGCTCATCGCCTCGCTGCTGGCGACGCTGCTGGCCTCGCTGGTGCTCACACGCCGCAGCGCCTACTACCGCAAGCACGGCGTCCCGACAGAGGAGACGGCCGAGCAGAGCTGACCGCACCGCGGGAACGGCACACACGAAAAGGAGGNAAAGGGGGGGGCCCCCGCCGTGGCGGCGGGCGCCCCTCCTCGTCCGATCGTCGCGTCGGCGCCTCAGGCCCGCCGGCCGTCCTGCTCCTCCGGGTCCTCGGGGTCTTCGGCGTCGGCCCAGATGACGCCGTCGTCCACCGCGACCAGCTCGATGCCCTCCAGCTCGGCCAGGCGCTCGTCGGCGTCGGTCTGGCCCTCGCGGTCCACGGCCGAGGCGCGCGCGAAGTACTCCCGCGCGTCCTTCTCGCGCCCCAGCTCCTCCAGGACGTCGGCGTAGGCGTAGAACAGGCGCGCGGCCCACGGGCGCGCCCGGCGCTCCTTGAGCTCGGGCACCTGCAGCTCCACCAGCGCCGCCTCGGGCCGCCCCATGTCCCGGCGGGCGCCGGAGGCGACGATGCGCAGCTCCACGCGGGCGTCGGTGTCCAGTCCCTCGGCCTCCGGCGAGCGGGCCAGCTCCAGCGCCCGCTCCGGGCGGCCCAGACCACGCTCGCAGTCGGCCATCACCGCGAGGTAGGCGGAGCTGCCGTTGATCCGCCGCGCCGCACGCAGGTCGGACAGGGCCTCCTGCCACTTGCCCACGTTGTAGGCGGCCACGCCCGCGGCCTCACGCACGGCCGCGACACGGGAGGCGCGGCGGCGGGCATAGGAGGCGTGCGCGTAGGCGGCGTCGGGGTCCTCGTCCAGAAGGCGCCCGGCGGCGGCCAGGTGGCGGCCGACGACCTCCGCCAGGGAGCGCGGCAGGGTCGCCAGTTCGCGACGGACATCACCGGCCAGCTCACGGTCGCTGACGTCCTCGGGCAGGGACGGGGCCTTCTCCCTCTCCTCGCGCCGGGCGTCGTCGGCACCGGTGCGGTGGCGGTCCCGCCGCTCGCCGCGCTCGTTCCCGGGCCGACCTCCGCCGCGGCCGCCGTCGGACCGGCGCCCGCCGCCGCGCGGACCGCCCCCGCGGCCGCCGCCCCCACGGGGACCACCGCCGCGCGGACCGCCGCCGCGGGGGCCGCCGGACCCGGGGCGGCCGCCGCCCCGCCCGCGGCCGCCCGACCCGCCGGAGCGGCCTCCCTGGTCACGAGCTCCGGAGCCGTCGCGGCCCCCCGATCGGCTGTCGTCAGTCATGTCCCGTTCCGTAAGCAGTCAAAAGCGCCGCCGCGTTCCGCGACAGCGCAAAGAAGATTCCCAGATCACCCACTTTACGTCATCGGCCGGGCTTACGCGCCTCGATCAGCGTGCGCGAGGCGTGCGCCACGAACGGCCCGTCGGACGCGATCCGCCCGTGCAGCTCCCGCAACCGCCCGCGGTGGGCCTCCACCTCGAAACCCGGCACCAGCCACACCACCTTGCGCAGCAGGTACACGACCGCCCCGACATCGAAGAACTCCATGCGCAGGCGCTCGGAGCGCAGGTCCACCACCTCCAGCCCGGCCGCGCGGGCCGCGTCCGCCTCGTCGTCCGGGCGGCGCTCCTCGCGCGCCGCGGGCTGCGGGCCCAGAAAGAACTCGATCAGCTCGAACACGCTCGCGGGCCCGACGTGCTGGGCGAGGTAGGTGCCGCCGGGCCGCAGCACCCGGGCCACCCCGCCCCAGGGCACCGTCGTCGGGTGGCGGCACGAGACCAGGTCGAACACGCCGTCGGCGAACGGCAGGGGCCCCTCGTCCGCGGCGGCCACCACGGCACCGCCCAGCGGGCGCAGCCGCTCCGACGCCCGGGCCAGGTTGGGCCCCCACGACTCGGTCGCCGCCACCAGCGGCGGCTCCCGGCCCGCCTCGTCCACGGCGCCCGCCAGCACCTCTGCCCCGCCCGTCTGCAGGTCGAGCACCGCCGATGCCCGCGCCAGCCGAGAGGCCAGAAGGCGCTGGTAGCCCCACGACGGCCGCTCTTCCGTGGCGCGCCCCTCCAGCCAGGAGAAGTCCCACCCGCCGACGGGCGCGGCCGCGCCCTCCTGCACCAGTTCCTCGAAAGCACGCACCATGGTCGCCATCTTCGCCTATTCGGCCATGTGTGCGATGAGTTCCGCGCGCTCCGCGGGTCACAACTTCCGACGGCCCGCGCATGAGCGGCACTTCGACCGGAAGCAGGTACCACCCATGGCAGAACACCTCGACCTCGGCCCCGCGGCCCGGCGCCTCGCCGACCTGGCCGCCGACACGCCCGACGCGCGGCTCGGCGGCCCCACACCGTGCACCGGAATGGACGTCGCCGCGCTGTTGGACCACGTGCTGATGCTCTCCCAGGCGTTCCGCCGGGCCGCGGAGAAGGCCAACTCGGCCGACGACGGCCCGCCGCCGGAGGCCGACGGGGGCAACCTGCCCGCGGACTGGAGGAAGGAGTTGTCGCACCGCCTCGACGCCCTGGTCGAAGCCTGGCGCGCACCGGAGGCATGGCAGGGCGAGACCGCCGCCGGGGGTGTGGCCCTGTCGGGCCAGGAGGCGGGGGCCGTGGCCCTGAACGAACTCATCCTGCACGGGTGGGACCTGGCCCGCGCGACGGGGCAGGACTATACGTGCGAAGAGTGGGAGGCCCAGGTCAGCTACGACTTCGCCGCGAGCGTCCCGGACGTCCCCGAGGCACGGGCCGGCCTGTTCGGCCCCGTCGTCGCGGTCCCGGACGACGCCCCGCTGTTCGACCGGGCACTGGGTTACAGCGGGCGGGACCCGGGCTGGTCGGCCTGACCCAGCACCGCCGCGACGATCCCCCGCACCTCGTCGGGCTCCGGCGCGGCGCCCTCGCGGTCCGCGAACCGCAGGTGCGCCGCGCCGACGAGCGCGGGGGCGAGCATGCCCGGGTCCGCGCCGGGGGGCACCCGCCCCAACTCCTGCTCGGCGGCGAGGTAGGCCGCGATCGCCTCCGTCGCCTCCGCCAGGACCGGGATGCCCGCGCCCTGCGGTCCGCGCAGGGCGCGCAGCCGGGCGCGCAGCCCGTCCCGGAAGGTCACCAGCGGTACCACCGCCGCGGCGACCGACCCGAACAGGTCGGCGAGTTCCTCGGCCAGGTTGCCCGCCACCGTCCCCGTCCCGGCGGCGCCGAGCAGCGCCGGGGCCCGGGCCTCGATCCGCGCGGCGCGCTCCTGGACGAGCTCGGCGAGGAACCCGTCGAAGTCGGTGAAGTGCCGGTGCAGGACGCCCTTCGCGCACCCGGCCTCGTCGGTCACGACGCGACTGGTCAGGGCCTGCGGCCCGTCCCGGACGAGGACGCGCTCGGCGGCGGCGAAGAGCCGCTCGCGGACGTCGCGGATGTGCACCCCGGTGGGCAATTCCCCCGACCTCCCCGGCTGCGCTCGACGATTCCGCCCAAGCCTTCCAGAGTGGGCATGCGCCCATTATAGTGGGCGCATGCCCACTCATTCCGATGACCCCGCACCCCACCGGCACCGTCGGACGGCCGAGTCGTTCGGCGTCGACGCCGAACGCTACGACCGCACCCGCCGCCGGTACCCCCGGGCGCTGATCGACCGCATCACCGCGGCCTGCCCCGGCCCCCGCCTGCTCGACGTCGGCTGCGGCACCGGCATCGCGGCCCGGCAGTTCCGCGATGCCGGCCGCACGGTCCTGGGGGTCGAGCCCGACGCGCGCATGGCCGAATACGCCCGGGGCACGGGCATCGACGTCGAGACGGCCCGCTTCGAGGAGTGGGACCCGGCCGGTCGGACGTTCGACGCCCTGGTCTCCGGCCAGGCCTGGCATTGGATCGACCCCGCCGAGGGGGCCGTGAAGGCCGCCCGGGCCCTGCGCGGCGGAGGCGTGCTCTCGGTGTTCTGGCACGCCTTCCGCCCGCCGTCCACAGTCGCCGAGGCCTTCGCGGACGCCTTCGAACAGGCGGTCCCGGACGCGCCCTTCGACGTACGCGCCCTGGACAAGGGCAGCGCCGGATACGACACCTTCCTCGCCCCCGCCGAAGAGGGCATGAGGGCGTCCGGCGCATTCACCGCCCCCGAACGGTGGCGGTTCGACTGGGAATGCCCCTACACCCGCGACGAATGGCTCGACCAACTCCCGACGCACGGGGCGCTCACCCGCCTCCCGCCCGAGGCGACGGACGCGATCCTGCACAAGGTCGGCGAGGCCATCGACGCCTTGGGCGGCGAATTCACCGTCCGATACAGCACGGTGGCGGTCACCGCCTTCGCCGTCGCTACGCCCGGCACGTCCGACGACGGCCGGTAAGGGCCGCGACCGTCCGTCTGAGAGCGGACGCACCCCTCCCTGGCCGGGTTCGACGGCGCCCTGCGGCATCCCGTCGTTCCGATACGTGGTGGCCGGGCGCCTGGCCGGGGCTCCCGTCCAGGCGTCCGGCGCGGGCGTTCGGCGTCGCCCCTCAGGTGCCTCGGGCGATGGCGGTACCAGAGCGCGCCGCGACACTCTCGCCGGTGTACTCACAGCGCGCGGAAGGCATCACCCTCGGACCGGTGCTCCACTCCTGGCGGCTCGCCTTCTATGCCCTGAGGCATAGCGCGGTCCCGACTCCGCGACGATGTGCCTGCCGGAGTCCGCTGCCTACGTTCGATGCGTCAGCGACGCGAACGGCGTCGACGCGTTCGGCCAGGGAGGCACACCCCGTTGCTCACCGTTCGGGAACTCACCAAGCGCTACGGCGACACCACCGCCGTCGACGCCCTCACCTTCGACGTCCGCCCCGGCCGGGTGACGGGATTCCTCGGGCCGAACGGCGCGGGCAAATCCACCGCCGTCCGCCTGCTCCTGGGGCTGGACCGGCCGACCTCCGGCAGCGCCCTGGTGAACGGCCGCCGGTACACCGACCTGCCCCGTCCCGAACGGGAGGTCGGGGCGCTGCTCGACGGCGGGGCGGCGCACCCCGGCCGCAGCGCCCGCGCCCACCTGCTCGCCCTCGTACGCGCGACCGGCCTGCCGCGCCGCCGCGTGGACGAGGTCCTCGGCACGGTCGGACTCACCGACGTCGCGGACCGCCGGGTGGGCGGCTTCTCCCTGGGCATGCGCCAGCGCCTGGGCATCGCCGCGGCACTGCTCGGCGACCCGGGGGTGCTCGTCTTCGACGAGCCGGTCAACGGCCTCGACATCGACGGGGTGCGCTGGGTCCGCAGGCTCATGCGGGACCTGGCCGACGAGGGGCGCACCGTCTTCGTCTCCAGCCACCTGATGAGCGAGATGCAGCAGATCGCCGACCGGCTGGTGGTGGTCGGCGGCGGCCGCCTCGTCGCCGATGCGCCCATGGCGGAGCTGATCGATGCCTGGTCGCATGCCCGGACCGTCGTCCGGACCCCCGACCCGGGGCCCCTCACCGCCTGGCTGCGCGACCGGGGCGTGCCCGGGCGCCGTGTCGACGTGGAGCAGGGCCCAGACGGGGAGCTGCGGATCCAAGGGGCCCGGCCCGAGGAGGTCGGCGACGCCGCGCACGGGGCGGGTGCGCGGGTACACGCCCTCTACCGCGAGGAGGCGTCGCTGGAGCAGGCCTACCTCGAACTCACCGAGGGCACGGCGCGCCACACCGCCTCCGGGAGCGGGGGCACGCGGGGCGCGGACGCCGCCCCCGGCGGGAACGGCGGAGAGAAAACGGAGGAGTACCGGTGAAGGCGACGACGACCACGGGCACGGATGCGCACACGCCGAGCGGCCCAGGCGCCGACTCGGGCGCGGGCTCGGAGACAGGCCACGGGGAGGGGAGCCCCTCGGCACTGCGCTCACTCGGCCGGGCCGTGGCCATGGAATGGACGAAGGCCGCCTCCCTCCGCACCACCTGGTGGTGCCTGGGCCTGGCGCTGGTCGCGATGGCGGTGTTCGCCGTGCTGATGGGCGTGACGAAGGCCCAGGAGGTCACCGACAACCCCGACGCGGCGAGCGGGATCTCCTCCACCATGCTCGTCTCGCAAGGCGTGTTCTACCTGGTCCAGTTCGCGGTGGTCACCCTCGCGGCGCTCACCGCGACCGGGGAGTTCTCCGGCCGCGGCGCCTCCTCCACCCTGCTCGCCGTCCCCCGGCGCGGCCGGGTCCTGGCGGCGCGCTCCCTCGTGGCCGCCGGGTTCGGATTCACCATCGGGGCAGCGGCCACGGCCCTGGGCATCGGGATACTGCGACTGGTGATCGGCGGCCTCGCCCCCGTGGACGCGGGCGGCGCGGTCGGCACGGTCCTGGCCTCCGGCGTGTGCATGGCGCTGTTCGCGGTGATGTTCACCGGGATCGGCACCGCCCTGCGCAGCACCGCCGGGACCATCGCGGTCGGCTTCCTGGTCCTGCTGGGCCTGCCCATGGTGATGCAGCTCAGCGGCCTGCAGGTGGTGAACGACCTCTCCGCGGTCCTCCCCGGCCCCGCGGGGATCGAGTTCTACGCCCTCGGTGACGTCGGCTTCTACACCGCCCCGGTCGACGGCCCGATCAACCTGGCCACCGTGGTGGGCTGGACCGCCGCCGCCTCCATCGTCGGGGCCGCGGAGTTCCGCGTGCGCGATGCGTGAGCACGCGGCCTCCCGCGCCCCGGACGCTCCGTCCGGGGCGCGGTTCGTTCGCCGGGCCCTGCCGGTCCGGTGGCGGACCGGAACCGGGCGGGGGCCTCAGGCCGGGGGATCGATCAGCTCGACGTCGGGGTGCTCCGGGGACGGACCGTCCAGCAGCGGTTGCTCCTCACCCCGCAGGTACTCGTCGAAGAACGCGGTGAGGTAGGCGCGCTGCGCCGCCACACTGCGGTCGGGGTCGACGGTGCCGACGGAGTCCTCCACCGTCCGCTCCCAGGCCGGTCCCGACGGGTGGGCCTCCTCTTCGAGCTGTGCCAGGTACCACTGGGTGTCGATGAAGCTCATGTGCTCCCCCTCCTCCAGGTACACCTCGACGGTGGGCCCGGCGGAGGCGGCGCGGAACATCTCCCAGTCGGGCGACTCGCGGCTGGTGTGCGGGTACCCGGCCTTGCTCCATCCCCCGCCCATGATCATGAACGGACGGGCCGAACCGTTCGTGTTGGACCGGCCCCACACCTCGTCGCCGACGTGGTAGCCGATGCTGCCGTCCAAGTCGGCTCCCGCGTCGATGCGGTCGTCGACGACCATCAGCTCGGCCGCGGTGAACCCGCCCGCGGAGTGGCCGAACATGCCGACCGAGGACAGGTCCATCGCCTCGACCAGGCCCACCGGCACGTCGCGCGCGCCGTCCGCGGCCCGCTCCAGCGTGTCCAGGACGAAGCGGGCATCGTCCTGGCGCACGTCGATCGCCTCCCGGTACATCTCCGTCGGGTCCATCTGCCCGGGGACGGCCGACCGCACCACTCTGCCGTCCGCCAGTTCTACGGCGATGGACTCGTACGGGTGGTCCATCGCCACCACCGCGTACCCCTGCGAGGCCAGCTCCTCCAACTGCGCGGTCGCCTGGTAGCGCGTCTGGTTGAAACCGTGCGAGTACAGCACCAGGGGGAAGGGCCCCGCATCCGCGGCGACGTCGGCGCCGAGCCGGGCGTTGGCCCGCGCCCCGTCGATGTCCACCGCGTCCCGCGACAGGCCCACCTTCTCCACCTGGGAGACCAGGTAGTCACCGACGGGGCCGGACGCGTACGGCGCCCTGGGGCCGTCGCCGCCCTCGCGAGCCGGATACCAGACGGAGACCATGAGCTCGCGCCGCTCCGAGCCCTCGACCCACGGGTGGCCCCGGGTCTCGTCGACCAGTTCGAGATCCACGCGGCCGACGGCGTGGTCGCCCGTCGGCTCGGGCGGGCGCAGTACCACCGGTTCGTGCGCCGTGACCGCCGCGACCGCCGAGGGGACGCTGCACGACAACACGAGCACGGCCGCCGCGGCCCCATGGGCCGTCATGCGGCGAGGCCGCCTTGTGAGGCTCTGTTCGGCCGCTCTATCCAGTCCGGCCGCTTCATCCGTTCTCGCCATGCGACCGATCATCACGGCGCGGCCTCTCCAGGGGCATCGGCTCACAGGCGGAACCTCGCTATCCCCATCGGCATAGAGCCGACCGCACCAGGCGACGTCACCGGCGAAGGGCCGGGCCGGTCACTCCGCGGCCGGGGCGTCGTCTCCGGGGAGTGCGGCGCCGGAGACGAGGCCCGCCTCATAAGCGAGGATCGCGGCCTGCACCCGGTTGCGGACGCCCAGCCGGGAGAGGAGGGCGCCCACGTGCACCTTGACCGTGCCCGGCACGATACCGAGACGCCCGGCGATCTCCTCGTTCGACAACCCCTCCCCCACGTGGGTGAGCACCTCGCGCTCGCGTGCCGACAGGCGCGCGGTCCGCTCCCGGGCGGCCGCACCGCGCGACATCCGGCCTCCTGTTCCCGTCGCCCCCAGCTCGGTGATCACCCGCCGCGCCACCTCGGGTGACAGGTAGGCGCCCCCGTCGACCACGGCGCGCAGCCCCGACAGCAGCTCCCGCGGGTCTCCGGTCTTCAGCACGAACCCGCCGGCGCCGCAGCTCAGCGCCCGGGCGATGTAGGCGTCCTCGGAGAAGGTCGTCAGGATGACCACGGCGGTTCCGGGGACTTCTGCCGTGATCGTCTCCGCCGCGTCCAGGCCGTCGGTCCCCGGCATCTGAACGTCCAGGAGGGCGACCTCGGGACGGTGCTCGCGCACCAGCTCGACGGCCTCGGCGCCGTCGGAGGCCTCCCCGACGACGTGGAAACCGGGGTCCGCACCCAGGATCGCGCGAAGTCCGGCGCGCACCATCCGCTCATCGTCGGCGAGCACGACACGGATCGCCGCGTTTGCCGCGTCCGCGCCCTCCGTCGTCGATCGCACCACCGGGACAGCCTACTGGGGGCCTTGCCCGGCGGGGGCTGTGCGGGCGAGGGGATCACTCCCGCCGATGGACCACGTCCTTGGCCACCAGGCGCCCGTCGGCGAAGCACAGCCGGTAGAGGGGAGGCAGCCCGCTCTCGTACACGACCAGGTAGTACCGGCACCGGGCTCCGGAGGGCGCGGGCGGGCCGCCGGTCGATCCGTCCGGGGGGTACTGGAACACCGGGAGGTCGGACTCGACGGCCGCCTGGTCATCGCCGACGCGCATGCGCTCGTAGTCGGCTCGCGGGAGCACCGTGTTGACCCCGACGGCCCAGAGCGCGCCGAACCCCAGGGCGGTGAAGACGGCCGCAAGGGCGGTCGGCACCGCCACCGCGACCACGAGCCAGCGTCGGGCTCTGTCGCGGGCGCGGCGCATTCTGGACGCCGTCTCGGTCTCCGCCCGGTGCCTCCGTGCTTCGGGGGCGACGGAATCGGACGCCGCATCCGTGGCGGTCGCGGAGTCGGGAATGCGGGCAAAGACGGTGAAGCCGCCCGCATCGTCCCGCCCGGCCGAGAAGGTCCCCCCGGCCGCCTCGACGAGGGCGCGCAGTTCGGCCAGACCGGAGCCGTTGCCCGTGGCCGTGCCGTCGGATCCGGGAGCGGAAGCGCCGGAAGGGCTGCGGGGGCGGCCTGCGAAAGGCCCACCGGGGACGCCGCCGGTGTCGGTGATGTGCAGCGAGGTGGCGCCGTCCTCCCGAAGCAGCCGCACCGCCACCCGCGAGCCCGGCGCGTACCGGGCCGCGTTCGTCAGCGCCTCCTGGACGACGCGGTGGGCGAGGTGGCCGGGAAGCCCCACGGGAACGGGAGACGATCCCTCCCGGACGAACGTGACCGCCATTCCGGCGCCCACCGCGCGCTCCACCGCGGTGGTGACGTCCTCGTCGCCTGCCGGTGCCGGGGACCGCCGTACCGACGGCCGTGCCGACCGCTCGGGATCCCCGGCCGACTCCCCGGTCTCCGCGTCCCCGGCCTCGGTACGGAGCACTCCGATGATCTCTCTCAGCCGCAGATTGGCCTCATGGGCGGCCTCGCGGAGCTCCGCCGCGGCCTCGCGGGCGCCGTCGTCGGCGGCGGTCATCTCCAGCGCGGCCGCACGGACGCCGATCAAGGCGAGGTCGTTGCCCAGGGCCCCGTGCATGTCGGTGGCGATTCGCGACCGCTCCCGTAGTCTGGCCCGCTCCGCGTCGATGTCGCGGGCGAGCTCCATGCGCTCGGCGATCTCCCAGCCCGCCGTGCGGAGCTCGTCGAAACG
Organism: Nocardiopsis chromatogenes YIM 90109; assembly: GCF_000341185.1. Taxonomy (GTDB): domain Bacteria; phylum Actinomycetota; class Actinomycetes; order Streptosporangiales; family Streptosporangiaceae; genus Nocardiopsis_A; species Nocardiopsis_A chromatogenes. The sequence continues at coordinate 696 of NZ_ANBH01000196.1, read as the reverse complement.
CCGCCAGTACCGCCCGAGCAGCCACGGTGCCACGATGGCACCGACCAGCGCGAGCAGTCCCGACGCCCAATCGGTGACACCGGTCAGGGTCTCCCGCAGGTCACCGGCACGGACCCAGGTGAGCGCATTGAACAGCAGCATTACCAGCGCGAAGGTCACCGTCAGAGTGACCACGGGCGCGGTGCGTTCGGACCGGCGACCCGCGAGGAACGCCAGGACCGGAGCGGGCAGCACATAGGCCAGCGCGAACACGTCGACCACGCCGACGGTCGTGGCCATCGCCTGGATCAAGGGTGCAAGGCAGGCCAACCCCGATGCCGTGACGGGGAATCTCCGCCGGAGAGCGAGCGCGGCGCCGAATAGCAGGGCCGCCATGAGCGTTTCGGCGAGCGCCGTGGACCGGTCACGGAGCCCGAACACCTCTGCCGTGAGGAGCCCGACGAACACCGACCAGAGCAGGACGTCGAGAGCATGATCTGCATGGCGAACGACGAAGGTGGCCAACCGGGAATGGTGGCCGTTCCTGATCCGCCAACGCTCGCTCATGCCGACCACCATAGGGGGTGGCGCGGAACCCGTTCGGGAACGTGAAAGCAGGATTCACAAGCGCACAAGTGTACGCACGAAAAAGGAGCGGACCCCGACACACGGGACCCGCCCCTCCTCGAAGAAAATGCGGCGGCAACCTACTCTCCC
>NZ_ANBH01000195.1 GCF_000341185.1 Nocardiopsis chromatogenes YIM 90109 | reverse complement strand
TCACTGCGTGTAGCCGATATCGGCCCCGCGCGGCGCCCGCAAGCCCAGCGGAAGAGCCTGGGCGGCCCGGCACCCGTCCCCGCACTCAACCTGAACACCCCAGATAGAGACGAACGGGACATATCGCTTCCAGAATCTGTTCTGGTATCGCGGTGTTCGTCGGTCCGGGGCGTCCGTGGGTGTCGCTGGGCGCGTTTCCCGCCCCCGCCCGCGCTTAACGCGGAGTATTCACCCAGGTCACAGGCCTTACCGGGTTCACCGCACCGGCCCGGCGGCCGCCACGGGCGCCGAAGACCGCGAACCCCGGGGCCGCGCCGCCTTGCCTGGAACGTGAGGGGCCCGACGGACGGCAGGCGGGGCCGGGGAGCCGCCCCGCTCTGGCCGTCGCCGCCATCACATCGACCACGCACACGCGCGGCGCCCGACGACGCTGCCCCAAGCGTTGCCGACCTCTCCTCGTCGCCGCCTCTCCACCCCACACCCCGAAGACCCGACACCCGGCCGGGATCGGTGAGTGGGGTACCTGCTGGGCCGCCGTCCTCCCGGACCGCGAGGGGCCCGCCGCCCGGCAGGCGGGGCCGGGAAACCGCTCCGCTCTGGCCGTCGCCGCCCACCACGGCGACCATCCGCACGCGCGGCGGCCGACTGTGCTGCGGTAAGGTCCGCCGACCTGCGTTGTCGCTCGTCGTCGCTGCCTTCCACTCGGCACCCCGGCGTCTCGGTGGACGGCCAGGGGTCGTGAGCGCGGGGTACCGGCGGCTCCGTCGGCGCCTCCTCTGTCGTTTAGGGGCGGGCGCCGGCCGCGATGCGGTCGAGGAGTTCCTCCAGTAGTGCGCGTTCGCCCGGGGTGAGGGGGGCGGGGGAGTCGTCCAAGATCGCCCGCAGGGCGATCGCGCGGCGGGCGGGCTCGTGGTCGGTGCCGGGGTCCTCTTCTGCGGGCGCGTCTTCGCCCTCCCCGGTGTCCCGGCCCGGGGCGTCGGTGGTGATCGAGGCGAGCACCGCCTCGCGCATACGGTCCGACAGCTCCGGGTCGCGCTCCCCGGGGGGCGCCTCGATCTGTGAGAAGGCGACGCCGCGTGCGGCCGAGTGCAGCATCCGGGCGGCGTGCTCCACCCCCGTGACCAGCCGCCCCGCCTCGGCGGTGCGCCGGATCAGGCCGCGCAGGATCTCATCGGCCCGCTCGACCGCCTCACTCGTCGCGCCCCTCCGGTCGGGCCGGTACATCAGCCCGTAGTGCGCCGGGTGCTCTCGGGCGAACTCCTGGTGCAGGTCCCACCCGGCGCGCAGGTCGTCGACCGGGTCGCCGGTGGGGGCCTGGGCCTCCTTCTGCGCCAGGTAGCGGGCGAAGCCGTCGGCGGCCACGGCGTCCAGCAGGCCGCCCATGTCGCCGAAGAGGCGGTAGATGGCCGGGGGCTGCACCCCGGCGGCGGCGCTCACCGACCGTGTGGTGACGGCGTCGGGGCCGCCGTCGTCCAGCAGTTCCGCCGCCGCGCCGATGATCCGGGTGCGGGTGTCGCTCCGTTCAGCCATGTATCGATGATAATGGATTTCCAGTATCGATGTTGCGTTATCGATGGAAGCTGCCTAGTGTTAGCGGCGATACCAGCCGGTGCCGCGACCGGCACCGGCCGTGCCATGAGGGAGGAGACCACCATGACCGCGACCACGATGCGCGCCGTCCAGGCCACCGAGGAGGGCGGGCCGTTCACCCCCGCCGTGCTCCCCGTCCCCGAACCGGGCCCCGGGCAGGTCCGGGTGCGGGTGCACGCCTGCGGCGTCTGCGGCGGCGACGCCATCCCCCGCTTCGGCCTGATGGGCACCCGCCACCCGCGCGTGCCCGGCCACGAGATCGCCGGGACCGTCGACGCCCTCGGCCCCGGTGTGCGCGCCTGGAGTACCGGCGACCGGGTCGGCGCCGGATGGCACGGGGGCCAGTGCCTCACCTGCGCCTCCTGCCGCCGCGGCGACTTCGCCAACTGCGCCGAGCGCCTGATCACCGGTGCCGACTACGACGGCGGGTACGCCGAGTACGCCGTCATCCCCCAGGAGGTCCTGGCCCGCATCCCCGAGGGGCTCTCCTTCGAGGAGGCGGCCCCGCTCATGTGCGCCGGGGTGACGGTCTTCAACGCGCTCCGCAACACCGGCGCCCGCCCCGGCGACACGGTCGCCGTGCAGGGCGTGGGCGGCCTGGGCCACCTGGGAATCCAGTACGCCGCCGCGATGGGGTTCCGGACCGTGGCCGTCAGCCGGGGCCGGGCCAAGGAGGAGATCGCGCGGTCCCTGGGGGCCGACGACTACGTCGACGGCGCCGACGGCGGCGCGGGGGAGGCCCTGGCGGCGGTAGGCGGTGCGCGGGTCGTGCTCGCCACCGTCGACGACGCGGCCGCCCAGGCCGACATCGCCCAGGGCCTGCAGGGCAACGGCGAGATGATGGTGATCGGCACCCCGCACGACCCGATCCCCGTCTCCAGCCTGCTCCTGGTCACCGGCCGCAGGAGCGTCCGGGGCTGGTACAGCGGCCACGCCAAGGACAGCGAGGAGGCGATGGAGTTCGCCGCCCTCAAGGGCGTGCGGCCCATGGTCGAGCAGTACAAGCTGGAGGAGGCCGAGCAGGCGTTCGCGGCCATGGGCAACGCGCGCTTCCGCAACGTGCTCGTCCCCTGATGCCATTGAGGCCGTGTCGCGCGATGGAGAGGATGGGGTGCCGGGCCTGGGAGCCCGGCGCCTCCATCCGGGGATCATCCGGTGACACCGGCGCTCGAACAGTGGGGAGAAGCGGGCCGATGCCAACGAAGCCGACCAGGGCGGGCTATTCACCGCCGCCGTTCCCGAAGCTCTTCCTGGCCCCGGCGGCATTGCTCCTCCTGGGGCAGGTGGTCGT
>NZ_ANBH01000194.1 GCF_000341185.1 Nocardiopsis chromatogenes YIM 90109 | reverse complement strand
GCCCGGGGCGGGCTATTCCCCGCCGCCGTTCCCGAAGCTCTTCCTGGCCCCGGCGGCATTGCTCCTCCTGGGGCAGGTGGTCGTGGGAGCGGCGGTCTACCCGCGCCTGCCGGGGGAGCTGCCGGTGCACTTCTCCGGCCCCGGGACGATCACGGCTACGGCCGCGACCGGCCCCCTGACGGCGTTCGGCCCGGTGCTCGTGGGCGCTGGGGTGCTCCTGCTCCTGGCCTTCAGCGCGGTCCTGGTGCTGCGGACGGTCCCCAAGGACCGGCTCGCCGACTTCCCGGACGCCGACCGGACGCCTCTCGCCGCGCTGGTGGACCGGCCCGCCGACCGGGCCGACGCCGTCACCGGAGCGAGATCGGTGCTCCTCACCGCCGGAATCGTCCAGGGAGTCTTCGCCCTCGTGTGCGCCGCGGTCTGGTTCCCGGAGCGGGTCGGGGCATCCGCGTGGTTCTTTCCGGCCGTGCTGGTCCTGTGCCTCGCGAGCGCGCTCCCGGTGATCGCCGCCCGACTCCTCAGGCGCTCACGCCCGGCCAAGCGCGTGCTGTGACGATGCCCCGTGGCTCCGTCCACGGGGTCGGGTCCTGACAGCGTTCGTCGGCCCGCGCCGACGGCATGGTTCTGTTCGTGGGTGGGGACGGCGTTTGTCGATGGGGTTCGACAGCGTCTCCGTTCGCCGCAGAGCCGTGTCGATGAGGCCTGACAGCGCCGCGGGCGACGGGGTGCACCCTGCCCTTCCCCGGCAGCTGCCCCCTTCGCCGTCTGTGAAGCCGGAGGCCGAGGTGGAGCGCCCGCAGTGAAGCGGGGGCGAACGGCCCCTTGAGGGGGGGCGGGCGGCGGCCACGCTCGGCGACGAGGGGAGGCCGTGGGGCCGACGGAAGTCGTCGGCACCGCGTCGCGCCGAGTCATCTGAGCGCTGTCGGAACCGGCGGACAGGCGCTCTCACTTCCCATCGACATGATCAACGGCGCCTGCTGCGGTGGTGAGGCTGTGCCGACGGGGTCCGAGAGCAAAGCAAGAGCCGCTGATGGTGCCCCAGCGGGACGGTGGAGCGAAGCGGGGCGGGGCCGGGCGGCTGTCGTGTCGCCGTACGCCGTGTGGGGTCCTCGCCCTGCGTGGTTGGCGTTACCCGTAGGTCGGGCGGGCCCTTCGGCACGCGCCCGCCGCAGCGACGGCCCCGGCCCGTGCGGATGCACGGCCCACCGGAGCAGCCTCGGCCACCACCCGGCCCCGGCGTGTCGCTCGCCTGCGGGCCCGGGTGAGCACCCCGCCGAAGCCGCCGACGGTGTCCTCCACGGGGCATGGCCGCTCTGACCGGGGCGCCCGGGCGGGCCGTGCCGCTTCCCGCGCCCGCTGCGGGCGCGGGAAGCGGCGGCCGCCCCGGTTCAGCCCCTGCCCAGCACCGCCTCGACGGTGATCGGCAGGTCCCGGAACCGCCTCCCGGTCGCGTGGTGGACCGCGTTCGCGATGGCCGCCGACGCGCCCACCACCCCCACCTCGCCCACACCCTTCACGCCCAGCGGGTTGACCATCCGGTCCTCCACCTCGGCGAACTCCACCCGCACCTCCGGGGCGTCCGCGTTCACCGGGAGCAGGTAATCGCCCATGCTCGCGTTCGCCCACCGGCCCGAGTCGGGGTCCATGCGGGTCGCCTCCAGCAGCGCGTGCCCCAGCCCCCACAGCATGCCGCCCATCAACTGGCTGCGCGCCGTCTTGGCGTTGAGCACCCGCCCCGGGGCGAACACCCCCAGCATCCGCCGCACGCGCACCAGCCCCAGGTCCGGGTCGACGCCCACCTCGGCGAACTGCGCCCCGAACGTCGCCGCCGCGAACCCGGCGTCCGACCCCGGCGGGTCCCACGACCCCAGCGCCTCCGCGTCGAACATCATGTGCCGCCGCAGCAGGTCGGTGTAGGACTCGCCCCCGCCGTCCCGCACGAACATCCGGCCCCCGGCCACCTCCACCCGCGCAGGGTCGGCCCCGTGCAGCGGCGAATCCGGGTCGGCCACCGCCCGCTCCACCATCTGCTCGCGCAGCGCGGTCGCCGCCGTGTGCACCGCCGCGGAGATCGCCCCCGACCCGGCCGAGCCCACCGCCGCCACCGTCGTGGGCAGGTCGGTGTCGCCGTAGCGCGCCTCCACCTGCTCGGCGTCGATGCCCAGCGCCGCCGCGGCCACCTGCCGCATCACCGCGCCCACCCCGGTGCCGAACTCCGCGCACGCCGTCTCGGCGACGGCCCGGCCGTCGGCGTGCAGCCGCACCCGCGCCCGCTGCGGGTTCATCGCCTGGTAGACGGGGTACACGGCCGAGGCCATGCCGGTGCCCACCAGCCAGTGCCCGTCGGTGCGGGTGCCCGGCACCGGGTCGCGGTCGTGCCAGCCGAACATCTGCGCGCCCCGCTCGTAGCACTCCCGCAGCCCTTTGCTCGACCACGGCAGCCCGCTGGTCGGGTCGGTGTCACTGTGGTTGCGCAACCGCAGGTCGACCGGGTCGATCCCGAGCTGAGAGGCGAGCTCGTCCATGGCGGTCTCCAGGGCGAACATCCCCGAGGCCTCGCCCGGCGCCCGCATGAACGCCGGGGTCATCGTGTTCGCCCGGAACAGCCGGTACACGCCCTCGTGGTTCGGGCAGGCGTACATCCGCGCCGGCATCTCCAGCGACGGCTCGGCCCAGTCGTCGAACGGCGAGGTCGGCGACAGCTTGTGGTGGCGGATCGCGGTCAGCGTGCCGTCCCGCCGCGCCCCCACGGTGATGCGCTGCTCCTGCTCCTCCCGGTGCCCGCAGGCGGTGAACATCTGCTCGCGCGTCACCGACAGCTTCACCGGCGCCCGCACGTGCCGGGCCGCCATCGCCGCCAGCGTCGGATGCGCCCAGATCATGGCCTTGGACCCGAAGCTGCCGCCGACCGCCGTGGCCACAACCCGCACCTGTGACGGCGGGATGCCCAGCAGCTCGGCGACGGTCAGCCGGGTCGCGGTCGGCCCCTGCGTGGAGTCGTGCACCGTCAGCCGGCCGTCCTCCCAGTGCGCCGTCGCCGCCGCCGTCTCGATCGGGTTGTGGTGGTTGGCCGACATCCGGTGCACGGCGTCCACCACCACGTCCGCCTCGGCCAGCCCGGCCTCCACATCGCCCCGGCCCATCCGCCCCGGCATGAACCCGGCGAAGATCCGCTCGGGCTCGTAGGAGTGCTCCCGGCCCTCCTCCAGGGTGGTCACGTGCGGCTCGCCCCGGTACCCGATCCGCAGCAGCGAGGCCGCGTGCCCCGCCCGCTCCAAGGTGTCGGCGACCACCATCGCCACCGGCTGCCCCGCGTAGTGCACGCGGGCGTCGCGCATCGGGAAGAAGCTCTGCCCGGAGGCGCTCGCACCCGCCAGCGACGGCAGCAGGTGCGGTTCGGCCGCAAGCGGCGGCAGGTTCAGGTGGCTGAGCACCGCCAGCACCCCGTCCGAGCGCAGCGCCTCCTGCGCGTCGATCCCGGTCACCTCGCCTGCGGCGATCTCGGCGCCGACCAGCACCGCGTGCACCGTCCCCGGCGGTGCGTACTCGGCGGAGTAGCGCGCCGCCCCGGTCACCTTCGCGCGGGCGTCGGCGCGGTCCATGGGCCGCCCGGTCTGGGCCGCCCGCGTCTCCTGCGGTACGGTGCTCATCGCGCCCCTCCCTGCCGCTCGGCCGCCATGTGCAGCGCCCGTACCACGGTGCGCTCGGCCAGCTCGACCTTGAAGGCGTTCATGCCCCTGGGGACCGCGCCCTGCATCTCCCGTACCGCGGCCAGCTCGTAGGAGGCCCCCTCGGCCGGGGCCCCTACCAGCGCCCCCTCAGCCTCGCGCGCCCGCCACGGCTTGGTGGCCACGCCGCCCAGGCCGATGCGGGCCTCGGCGACCATCCCGTCCTCCACGCGCAGCACGACGGCTGCCGACGCCAGCGCGAACTCATAGGACTCCCGGTCGCGCACCTTCAGGTAGACCGAGGTGCGGGCGGCCGGGACCGGCGGCACGTCGACGGCGGTGATCAGCTCCCCGTGCCCCACGGGGTGCTCGCGCTCGGGCGTGTCCCCGGGGAGCAGGAAGAAGTCGTCGACGGGCACGGACCGCTCGCCGTCGGGGCCGCGCAGCCGCACCACAGCGTCCAGGGCGGTCAGCGCCACCGCGGCGTCGGACGGGTGGGCGGCGATGCAGTGCTCGCTGGTGCCCAGCACGGCATGGCCCCGGTTCACCCCGCCGACCGCCGCGCACCCGCTGCCCGGCACCCGCTTGTTGCAGGCCGCCCCGCCGTCGCGGAAGTAGGCGCAGCGCACCCGCTGCATCAGGTTCCCGCCGATGGTGGCCATGTTGCGCAGCTGCGGGGAGGCGCCCTTCTCCAGCGCCTGGGCGAGCACCGGGTAGCGCTCGCGCACGACCGGGTGGGCGGCGACGTCGCTCATCCTGGCCAGACCGCCGAGCCGGACACCCCCGTCGCCCTCCTCGATGCGGGAGATCGGCAGCGCGTTGATGTCGACGACGCGGCGCGGGCGCGCCACGCCGACCCTGAGCATGTCGACCTCGGTGGTGCCCCCGGCCAGGAACTCGCTGCCGGGGTCGGAGGCGACCTCCTCGACGGCGGTGGCCACGTCGGACACGCGGGTGTAGGCAAAGGGATGCATCACCGGCCCCCTTCCGGGCGCGGGCGGTCGGAGCCGTCGGCCCCGGACGGTCCGGGTCGGTCGGAGGGGCCGCCCTGATGACGGGCCGGGTCGGCCTGGTCCGCCGGGCCGACGGAGTCGGGGCCCGGGGCGGCCGCGAACCCGCCCGCATGCGCCGCGGCGGCGTCGGAGGCGGCGCCGGGACCGGCCGTCTCCGCGGCCCCGGCGGCCCCGACCGTGCCGACCGTGTCGGCGGCGCGCCCCTCGTGCGTGTCGCGCACCTGCCGGATGGCGGCCCGGATGTTGGGGTAGGCGGCGCACCGGCAGATGTTGCCGCTCATCCATTCGGCGATCTCGGCGTCGTCGCCGGTGTGGCCCTCCTCCAGCAGCGCGACCGCCGACACCACCTGGCCCGGGGTGCAGTAGCCGCACTGGAAGGCGTCGTTGGCGATGAAGGCCTCCTGCACGGGGTGCAGCCGGTCGCCGTCGGCCAGCCCTTCGACCGTGGTGACCTCGCGCCCCTCGCAGGTGACGGCCAGCGTCAGGCAGCCCAGCACCCGGCGGCCGTCCACCATCACCGTGCAGGCGCCGCAGGCGCCCTGGTCGCAGCCCTTCTTCGGACCGGTGACCCCCATGCGCTCGCGCAGGGCGTCCAGAAGGCTCACCCGGGGCTCCACGCGCACGGTGCGCGCGGTTCCGTCGACGGTGAGCGAGACGTCCACATCGCCGGGGCCGAGCTCGGGCGGGCGCGACTCCTCCCGCCCCTCACGGCGCGCCTGCGCCGGGAGGCGCGTGCGGCTGGTCTGCCGGGTCATCGCCGCCACCTCCCCGGCGCCTCGGGTTCGGCCTTCGCGACGCGGTGCATGGGATCCCCCCGGTTCTGTGCGGACGTCGCCACCCGGGCCGCGCGCTGCGGCGCGCCCCCTGTCACCTCCCAGGCGGCATCGCCGACCAGCCTCCCCCGGGAGGCGGGCCGCGCCATACCGACGCGCGGCAAAGCCCGGTGCAACTCTGCACAAGGGTGTGGCCCGGGGGAGGCGGGACCCGACGGATGGAGCCGGTCACGGCCGCGGAATCCCCGTCTGACCAGGCCAAGGCGACCGCTGCCGCCCTAGGGCGTGTTTCTCGGATCAGGCCCTACTGCGCGGCGCCCAGGCACGCCCCTCGCTGCGTTCTCATCAGTCGACAGCCTGCTGACCGACTCTCCCAGCGGCCTTGCGATGGACGCACCTGGACACCGCTCGCTACGGACCTGATCCGAGAAACACGCCCTAGCCGACGCCGGCCCACTTCCGGATTCCCGACCGGCGCCCCGCTCGCCGACGGCGGTGACGGCGGCGTTCGCTGGAGTGGTGTCGCTTGCGGCGGCCATGGCCGCCCCAGGTGGGGGCTGATGGCCGACTTCCGATAAGGGAGGGACCGGTCAGTGCACCGACGCCGAGGCGGGGCCGCCCCGAGGCCGTGGTGATCGCGCCGGCCTGGTCGGGCGGAAATTACGCCACTCCAGCGGACGCGACCGTCCGCGAGTCCGACGGGTGGGCCGGTGGCGGGACGCCTGCTTCGGATTCCGGCGGAGGACGATCACGCCCTGGAAGCGGCGAGGCGTGCCCGCGCGGTCAGGCGTCGGCCACGGCGGCGGCGATCGCGTCGAGCCAGCGCGCCACCGGGCCGACGGTGACCATGCCGCTGGCCGCCCCCGCGATCTCCTGCCGGGCGGGCAGGAGCCGGTCGCGGACCTTCACCAACGCCTCCCGGTCGCCGAGTTCGAGGGCGGCCGCCGCCTCCAGGCAGCACAGCGCCTCATAGAGCAGGTCCGGCGCGGGGTCGGGGAGGGCGTGCAAGGCGGCGCGGGCCTCGTCGTCCTCACCCGCGCGCAGGAGCAGGAGCGGTTCGACCCAGGGCCGGTAGGGACCCCAGCCGTCGTCCGGGGACACACGTCCCACCGCCGCGAGCACCGGGGACTCCGGCGGCCCGCCCCCTCCGGCTTCGGGGGACTCGGGCGCCCCCTCCGGGGCCGCCGGTGAGCCCCGGTGGGCCCTCGACAGGTGCAGGCACAGCAGCGCCAGTGGCAGCAGCCCCCCTTCGACGCCCGGCATGCCCGAGCCGTCCAGGTCCGCGGCCGCCTCCCGGTAGGCCGTCTCGGCGTCTGCGGTCCGTCCCGACACGGCGACCCGAAGCGCGCGGTACCAGCGTGTGAAGACGCGTGCCAGCGGTAGCTCGTTCTCAAGCGACAGCCGGTCGACCGCCGCCGCATGCGCGTCGGCGGCGGCGAAGTCGCCCAGTCCTGCGCGCGCCTGCATCCGCACCATCCGGCCGAAGACCTCATAGGTCGGCAGGGCGTGCCGGGCTCCGAGCGCGGCCGCCTCCGCGCCTATGGCATCGCGCCGCTCGGCGCCGCCCGCGCGCGTGCACGACTGCATGAACACCGCGTTGAGGGCGAAGGCCAGCAGCGCCGGGTCGTCGAGGCGGCGCGCGATCGCCTCGGCCTCGCGCGCCGCCTGCGGGCCGCGGGGCGAGCGGATGCCGCGCATCTCCAGGCCGATCGTGGCCAGCAGACGGCAGCGGGCTGCCGCCTGCCCCCCGACGCCGCCCTCCTCGCCGTTCCCGGCGCCCTCCCCTCCGCCGTCCCCGTCTTCCGGGAGCGCCGCGAGCGTCCGCTCGGCGGCGGCGACGATCTCCCTGGCCTGGGCCGGGTCGTCGCTGCGCGTCCAGATCGCGGGCACGTCGTAGGCGCCGATCACCCGCGCCGCCAGCTCCGGGTCGTCCGCCTCCTCGGCGGCGCGCACGGCGGCCGGCCGGTTCTCCCGTGCCGCCTCCAGGCCGCCGCCCCCGGTCACCGCCAGGCTCCGCAGCAGGCCGACCGACGATTCCAGCCGCGCGCGGGAACCGGCGGCGACCGAGCGGTCATAGGCGGCGGCGGTGCGCGCCCACACCTCGGCGGCGGACCGGGCCGCCCCCGGCTGCTCCAGCGCGGGATCCTGGGCGAGCACGTCCGCCTCCAGACGCCGGAGGCGCGGCCCCGGATCGACCCCCAGGGCGTCGGCGAGGGCCGTCCGGGCCCGGCGCAGCACCGCCAGCGCGTCGGCCTGCCGCCCGGAGCGGTACAGCGCCAGGGCCAGGAGCCGCCACGTCTCCTCCCGCCAGGGGTGCTCGGCGGCCTGGGCGTCCAGGTCCGGGAGGGCCGCGGCCGCCTCGCCCAGGGCCAGGCGGGCGTCGGCGCGCCGCTCCACCGCCTGCAGGCGCAGCTCGTCCAGGCGGGCGCGTTCGGCCTGCGCCCAGTGCTCGGCCGCGAAATCAGCGTAGGCGGGGCCGCGCCACAGCGCGAGGGCGTCGTCGAGCAGCTCCAGGGCGCGCTTGGGCGGCTGGTCTCCGGCCCCGTTCAGGGCGTCCTCGAACCGCCAGGCGTCCACGGTGCCGGGGACGGCGCGCAGCGCGTACCCCGGGCCCTCGGTCACGAGCAGCCGGGGCGGGGTGCGCGGCGGGCGGTCCGGCTCCAGCGCGCGCCGGAGCGCGGCCACGAAGGTGCGCACGGCGCCGACCGCGCCGTCAGGCGGATCCTCCCACAGGTCGTCCACCAGGCGGTCGACGGGGACGACCCGCCTGCGGGCGATGAGCAGCACCGCCAGCACCGCCCGGTGCCGGGGCCCTTTGAGGGGGACCGCCGCGCCGTCCCGCTCGGCCGTGACCGGCCCGAGCACACCGAATCCGACCCGCTCCATGCCCGCCTTCCCTGCTCGCACGCCGGTCCAACGGTATGCGCTCATCGGATGCTCATTCGCGCGCGGCACGCTCGGGATGAAGGCGGACGGCGGTCGGGCGGGGGCCTCGCGCCCGCGGACCGCCCCCGGCCGGACCGACAACGATCGAGGAGAGCACCATGGCGCCGACCATTCCCGGATTCGACTACCAGAGGGTGACCGTCGCCGACGGCGTCGAGCTGAACGCGGCCGTGGGCGGCTCGGGCAGCCCCGTCGTGCTGCTGCACGGGTTCCCGCAGACCCACCTGATGTGGCGGCACGTGGCCGCCGACCTGGCGGCCGACCACACCGTCATCGCCCCCGACCTGCGGGGGTACGGCGCCAGCGACAAGCCCGCCGAGGACGGCGGGGCCTACTCCAAGCGCACCATGGCGGCCGACGTCGTGGCGCTGGCCGGTGCCCTGGGGCACGAGCGGTTCGCGCTGGCCGGGCACGACCGGGGGGCGCTGGTCGCCATCCGCGCGGGGCTGGACCACCCGGACCGCGTCACCCACCTGGCCAGCCTGGACGTGCTGCCGACCCTGGACATGTGGGACGTGATGCACGGCCGGAGCGCGGCCGTCGGCTTCCACCTCTTCCTGATGGCCCAGCCGCCCGGGCTGCCCGAACGGATGATCGGCGCCGAGCCGGACGCGTTCTTCTCCTTCTTCCTCGACGCCTGGGGCGCCGACCCGGAGACGATCCCCGCGGACGTGCGGGAGGCCTACCTCGCGGCGTCCAGGGACGCGGTGCCGTCGATCGTCGCCGACTACCGGGCCTCGGCCGGGATCGACGTCGAGCACGACCAGGCCGACCGGGACGCGGGCCGGAAGCTCGGCATGCCGGTCACCGTCCTGCAGCAGGACTGGGGTGCGGCGCTGGGGTTCGACGCCGAGGGCATCTGGAAGGGGTGGGTGGACGACCTGGTGCACCGGACGGTGGCGGCGGGCCACTTCATGGCCGAGGCCGACCCGGGACGGGTGGCCACCGAGCTGCGGGAGCTCCTGGAGCGGTGAGGGGGCGGGCGGAGGGACGCGGCCGGGGAGGCCGCGCCCGCCCGGCCGTGCGGTGCCCCTCCGGGGCGACCGTACAGCGCGCCCGGCGGCCCCGGGTCGGCACCCGCCGATCCTCCCCGCGGGGGCACCGTGCCCTCCCGCGGGGGCGGGCGCTGCCGGAGTGCAGGCCGGTCGGCCTCCGCCGGGTTGCCTCCGCTACCGGGTCCGGTTGCCGACCGACACGCTTCCCTGGGCCACGGCGACCAGCGTCTCCGTGCCCTCCGCATCCACGGTGGCCAGGTCGCACCGGCACACCACGCGGGTGCGCCCGGCCCGGACCACCTGCGCGTCGGCGCGCAGCAGGACGCCGTCGGCGGGCTTGAGGTAGTCGATGGTGTATCCGGCGGTGATCAGGTCCGTCCCGGCGGAGGTGCCCGCCGCGAAGGTGAGCGCGTTGTCGGCGGCGTAGCCGAGTACGCCGCCGTGCAGCACGCCGTACTGCTGGCGCAGCTCGTCGCGGATGTCCAGCTCCAGCACGGCACGCCCGTCGCCGAAGGCGGTCAGGCGCGCGCCGAGCAGGGCGCTGAACGGTTGTGCGCGCAGGACGGCGCGGGCGTTCTCAAGGGCGGGGTCATCGATGTCGAGAGTGTCCACGGATCCTCATTTCACTAGTGAAGTGAGGATCGCGCCGCACGGGCTCCTCTGTCAACATCGGACCATGCCCGGACCTGACGAGCGCCTGTACTTCCTGTTGCAGCGGGCCGCCCACCGCCTGCGCACCGACGCCGACCGCCGCCTGGTGGAGGCCGCCGGGATCACCAGCGCGCAGCTCGGGGCGCTGTTCGCGGTCCGCGCCGAGCCGGGCACGACCCAGCGGAGGCTCGCCGAGGTGCTCGGCCTGCGCGAGTCCGCCGTGACGGCGCTGGTCCGGAGGCTGGCCGACGGCGGCCTGGTCGTCAGGCGGACGCACCCGCACGAGCACCGGGCGGTGGTGCTGGAGCTGACCGAGGAGGGGGAGGCGGCCCTGCGCGAGGCCCGCCCGGAGATGGACCGCTTCAACGCCGAGATGCGCGGACTGCTCGGGGACGAGGGGTTCAGCGCGACGGCGGAGGGTCTGCACCGCCTCGCCTTCGCCCCCGGCGAGGGTGAGAGGGGCGGCGAAGAGGGGGAGGGCGGAAAGGCGTGACCCTCGATCCGAGCCGCTTGCGGTCCGTCGGGGCGTAAGGCGGAGGGCGGCGACGGAGGTCGGAGGCCGGTTCCCCGGGCCTGCCTGTCGGGCGGCGGGCCGCTGGGGCGTGAGGCGGTGGCGCCCTCCTGACCGGAGGCGCGTCCTGAGGGAGGGTGCACGTCATTCGGACCCCTCGTCTCACCAAATGTGACGCCCCGTCCTGGAAACCGGGATTATCGGACCCCTTCGCGCCCGCTGGCCGATCCAGCGCGGCGAACGGACCATCTCAAGGGTGATTGCGTGGTGAAATCACCGCCCCAGCCGCCTTCGGGCCGCCCGACAACGCTGCCGGATGGGGCGCCGTCCTTGGTTGTCGCCGCTTTCCGCCTCGCACTCCGGTGGCCCGCCGCCCGGCCGGGGCCCAGGAGCGGGGGACCCGCCGAGCCACCCGTGGTGTCCGGAAGGCGGGCTCCGCTCCGGCCGCTACCGGCCCGGTGTCTCAAGCCCCACGGCAGCACGCGATGAAGTCGTCCACCACTGGGTCGCCCTCGGCGTCCGGGACCCACGCGACACCCGCCTGGACCGGGCTCACGCCCGCCACCGGGCGATAGACCACGCCCGGATGCGCGTAGTACCGGGCCGCCGACTCCGGAGCCAGCGCCACGCCGAGCCCGGCGGCGATCGCGTTCAACCACTCGTCCGGGTGCTCGGCCACCGCGCCGACCCGTGGTGTCCCCGATGTGCGCTCTCCGGCCGCCAACCAGTGGTCCCGCCACGCGCCCGTATGCTCCGGCGCGGCGACGAAGGGCTCGTCCTCCAGCTCCTCGAACCGGATCACCTCCCGCTCGGCCAAAGGATGGCCGACGGGAAGGGCCGCACTGCGCGGCTCGGTGTGCAGGACCTCCACGCGCAGTCCCTCCTGGCCGGGTAGGGGCAGGAGGACCAGGGCCGCGCGGACCCGCCGGTCGGCCAGCCCCGCGGTGGGGTCGGACCACGGCGCCTGGCGGAGTTCGAGCCGCCAGGCCGGGCGGACCCGGGCGAAAGCGGCCTGGACGGCCGATGCCGGTCCGCCGCTGGCGATGAACCCCACGGGCAGGACCTGGGCCTCCCGGTCGACGGCCAGCCGGACGTCGCGCACGGCCTCCTCCCATGCGGCGAGCAGCGTCGGGGTCCGATCGGCCAGCGCGCGCCCCGCGGCGGTGAGCCGGATCCCGGTCGGCGTCCGGTCGAAGAGGTGGGCCCCGAGCAGGTCCTCCAGACGGTGGATCTGCCTGGTCACGGCCGGCTGGGACACATAGAGCCGTTCGGAGGCGCGGGTGAGCCCTCCCTCTTCGGCGACGGCGGTGAAATAGCGGAGCAGCCGGGTGTGCACGTCCATGCGATCAGGTTATGGAAACGGGTATTGGACGGTCCGGTTCACGGGGCGGAAGGCTGGTGCGCAGGGGCGGCGGGCGAGGCGCCTGCGGAGGGACGCTCTGCCCGTTCCGACCACTCGGTCGGCGCCCGATGGAATCCCCACACGGAGGATGGAACCGATGCACACCGTCTACCTGGTCGTCGTATGGGCCACGATTCTGGCCAACGCGGGAATCGCCATCGCGGACTTCACGCGCGCGGGGTTCGTGATGAAGAATTCCGCCGCGGTCGACCTGCCGCCCTCGTGGATCGTGCCCCTCGGGGCGCTGAAGACGGCCGGTGCCGTCGGACTCCTCGCCGGTGTGGCCGGGGTCCGATGGGTCGGGGCGGCAGCGGCGGCGGGCCTCGTCCTCTTCTTCATCGGGGCGGTGGCGGCGCACGTCAGGGCACGCGTATTCGCCAACATCGCCTTTCCTGGCGCCTACCTGGCGCTCGCCGCGGGTTCACTGGTGCTGACCCTCCTCCGGTGAGCGGCAGGCCGGGGCCGTCCGTTCGCCGACACCCCCGACCCTGCGCCCGTCGGCCCTCCGCACCATCGGGCCTGCGGCGGAACGGGGCACACCGTCCGGATGGGCCTCGTTGTCATCCGTTCGGATGACGCCGATACCGGTGCGCGTGGGGAGTGTGGGGAAACGCACCTGCAGCGCATCTCCACCGAGCTGAGGGTGGACACCAGGACGGCCGCGGTGCGTGCGGCGGTCGAGCAGGACCTGATCCGCCTGGACTGACAGGCGGCGGGCAGGCGCCCGGCCGCCCCTACTCGGCGGTCGCGTCGATGCTCTCCTCCAAGCCCTCGGAGACCCTGGTGACCAGGATCAGGTCCTCGTCGGGCAAGGTGGTGTCCTCGGTCCGGTACTGCACCGTCACGGCGACATTGCTCATGCGGAAATGGGCCCTGTGAAGGAGGGTCTCCTCGCCGGACGGGTCCGTGTACGACGCTTCGTCGACGATCTTGTACAAGGTGGCGAACCCCTCGTCGCCCACCTCGATGTCCTTGGCTGCGAGCTTCTCGCTGCCGTCCTCGGGCCCCTCGTCCGCGCTCTCCCTGACGGCGGCGAGGCGTTCCTTCACGGGCTTGTAGTCCGAGGCCGCCGTGTCGGGCGAGTAGAGGGTGATGTCCACGACCAGCTCGCCCTCACCGACCCAGCCGCCGCAGGCCGAGTACTCGGGGCCCGTGTCGTCCTCCGCCGTCGGCGGCGCCGTGAACGCCGGTTCCACCTCCACGACCTTGACGTCGTCCTTGGTCACGTGCCCGACGGCGTCTTTGAGCAGCTCGTCGCAGTCGCCGATGCTCTCGTAGGCCGCCGCGGGTGTGGCGTAGACGCCGAGGGAGACGGCGGCGGCCAGCCCGAGGGCGACGCCGCCGCCGATCAAGTACCGCCGGTCGGACCACCAAGCGGGCCGGGCGGCCGCCGAAGAGGTCTCCTGCGGTTCGGGGGCGGGGGAGGAACCGGGGGAAGAATCGGACATCGGTGGGGATTCCTCGTCAGGGATGAGGCGGCAGGGGACAGGGGGAACGGGCCCGTTCCATCCTCTACCCCCGGCGCCGCGAACATCACCACCGGCCCTCTCCCCCCGCGCCTCCCTCACTCCCCTCCGTCTGCGGCCGCCAGGGCCGCATCCCCCTGGTAGAGCCGCGCGACGACCCCCTCGATGCCGGGCTCCTGCACGGTCAGGTCCGCGACCTGGCGGTCCCGTGCCACCTGCGCGATCACCTCGGCCGGGTTCCCGTCCAGCTCCAGCCACTGGCGCGGCCCCCGGCGGCGGACGCAGCGCGCCCCCGGCACCGCGATCGGCGGCCCCGGCTCGGCGAGGTCGACGACGAGCGTGCGCGGCCCCGGGGCGCGGTCCCGCAGCCCTGCCAGGTCCCCGTCGTAGGCCAGGCGGCCGTGGTCGATCACCACCACGCGGCGGCACAGCCGCTCCACGTCCCCCAGGTCGTGCGTGGTCAGCAGGATCGTGGTGCCGCGCTCGGAGTTGAGCCGGGTCAGGAACGCGCGGATGGTGGACTTGCTGACCACGTCGAGCCCGATGGTCGGCTCGTCCAGCACCAGCAGGTCCGGATCGTGCAGCAGCGCGGCCGTCAGGTCCCCGCGCATGCGCTGGCCCAGGCTGAGCTGGCGCACGGGGGTGTGCAGGAACGGCCCCAGCTCCAGCAGCTCGGTCAGCTCGGCCAGGCGCCGCGCGTGGTCGTGCGGCGCGACACGGTACAGGTGCCGCGTCAGCGCCAGGCTGTCGCGCAACGGCAGGTCCCACCACAGGGTGGTGCGCTGCCCGAACACGATGCCGATGCGCGCCGCCAGGCGCGCCCGGTGGCGGGCCGGTTCCAGCCCGAGGACCCGCAGGCGTCCCCGGCCCGGCGTGAGCAGGCCGATCAGCATCTTCATCGTCGTACTCTTCCCGGCGCCGTTGGGCCCCAGGTAGCCCACGACCTCGCCGGGGCGCACCTGGAAGGTCACCCCGTCGACGGCGTCGACGGTGCGGCGCCTGCGGCGCAGCAGCGGCCCTTCGGAGACGGTGAACGACCGGCCGAGCCCGCGGGCGTCGATGACGGGCCCGTCGGCGGGGGAGGAGGGCGGGGAATCGGAGGCGGCCGAGGAATCGGACGAGGGCGAGGAGGGCATGGTCAGCTCCCGGTGGATCGGTAGTGCCGCAGCCCCGCGCGCCACGCCAGGGCGGCCGCGGCGCACAGCACGGCGGCGACGGCCGGAGGGGCGAAGCGCAGCCACTCCGGCAGCCCGGTGGGGTCGGGGCGGTCGAGGAGGTACAGCGCGGGCTGCCAGCTGACGAAGGCCAGCGGCACGGTGAAGGTGGCCGCGCGGACGATGCCGCGGCCGTAGACGGCCAGCGGGTACTCGGTGAGGGCCTGCCCGCCGTAGGTCACCGAGTTGGCGGCCTCCCGGGCGTCGGTGACGAAGAACTGCAGGCACGCCCCGATGGTCCAGATCGCGCAGCAGATCGCCACCCCGCCTGCCAGCAGGACGGGCGTGTAGAGCACCCGCCCGAGGGTCCACGGGACGTCCAGGGTGGCGAGCGCGTAGCCCACCATGGCGGCCGCGGGTACGACCTTGCCCAGCCGGTGCGGTGAGAAGTGGTCCGCGGCGAGCTGGACCAGCGCCGGGACCGGCCGCACCAGCATGGTGTCCAGCGAGCCGGTGCGGATGTGGTCGCCGATGCGCTCCACCGACCCCATCAGCAGGTCGGCCGTCCCGAAGGCCAGCGCCGCCAGGCCGTAGACGAGCAGCGCCTCCCGCGCGGTGAAGCCCGCCAGCTCACCGGCGTGGCCGAACACCACCAGCACCGCCGTCAGCTCGGCCGCGGTCGAGAACGCCTGGGCCAGGGCCAGCAGCGCCAGCGACCCGGGGTACTGGGCGACGGCCCGGCACCACGTCCAGGCCAGCAGGAGGTACACGGGTACGCGCGGCGCCCGGCCGCGCCGGAGGGCGGAGGACGGGCTAGCCACCCTGGACCACCACCCTGCGCGCAGCGCGGGCGGTCACCAGGGCCGCCAGCCCGAGCAGGGCCGCCGCCCAGGCGGCCTGGAACGCCAGCGCCCCGGCGGGCCCGCCTCCGGGGACGGTGTCCTTGCCGAGGAACACCTCGACGGGCACCTGCACCATCGCCGCCCACGGCAGGGCCCGCAGCACCTCGGCCACCGGCGCCGGGAAGAGCACCAGGGGGATCAGCATGCCCGCGCACACCGGGCCGATCAGGTGGGTCAGCGCCGACACCCCGCGGGTGTCCAGCAGCCAGAACCCGCTGACCGCGTACAGGTAGCGGAACGCGAACCCGATCAGCGACGCCAGGGCGAGCGCCCCGGCCGCCCACGCCCACCGCGCCGGGGCGTCCGGCAGGGCGAGCGGGAACACCAGCGCCCCGGCGGTGAACGTGGGCACGCTGCGGGCGGCGACGGCGAACGCCGCGCGGCCCAGGTCGTGGGAGAGCCACCAGGCCAGCGGCGAGGCCGGGCGCATCAGGTCCACCGCGATCTCGCCGGTGCGGATGCGCTCGGCCAGCTCCAGCGGAGGCCCCATCACCGCGACCGGGCCCATCAGGGCCTGGGCGACGAAGACGTGTGTGACGGCGTCCGTGGCGTCATAGCCGTTGATCTCCGGGCGCGCATGAAAGAGCGCCAGAAGGACCGAGGCGTTGATGAGGCCGAAGACGACATTGGTGAATACGGCGGCTACCGTGGCCGCACGATAAGTGGAATAGCGGCGCAGCCCGAGGGCGAACACCGCACAGTAGACGCGCACCGGCGCACTCCCTGGCAGTCCGAGACCGTGCGAATGGAGAACGATCGAGCCAGGGGCCGGAAGCACTGCGGAAGCGGATCCGGACCGAGGCCCGTTGTCCGGCACGGCCCTGCAGGGGCAGGTCCGGGTCGCCGCGAGTGAGGGATGTTAGCACGCCCCGACCGTAGGAAGGGAATTCTCTGGGCGGGAATTCCTTTCCCGGGGGCGGGCCGGCGAATATCGGACTGGACAGGACCGAAACGGTCATGTTTCGGCGGGGTGCGTCCACCTTCGCAGGTAGGCCGTGATCGCCCGCGGGGCGTCCGCGGGGCCGACGGCGGCGATGTGGCCGTCGGGGCGGATGAGCGCCGCCGAACCCGGGCCCAGCACCCCGGCCGCCTCTCCGGAGCCGATGCCGTGCACCTTCACCGTCGCCGCCGTTCCGTCGCCGAAGGCGGGCGGCCCGAGGAGGCCCTGCGCGCCGTTGTGGAAGGGTGGTGCTCGCCGCCGCCGAGTACCCGGGGATCGTCCGCCTCCTCGCGTCGGAGGGCGTGGCCGAAGGGCCCAGGACCAGGCAGATCCTGGACCGCGTGTCCGGCCTGGCCGAAGCGCTGGCGCCCGTCGTCGAGGGCCTGCACGTCCAGGGGCGCCTCCGCGCGCACGGGATCGCCTCGCCCGCCCAGTACACCGTCTTCGCCGTGGCCCTGGCCATGGCGCTGTCAGTGCTGTCCCGGGGGATCACCGGAATCGCCCCGCGAAGGCCGGACGCCGCCCGCGCCCACGCCGACCTCTTGGTGCGCACCCTTCTCGCGGACGCCCCGGGGGTCCGCGACACCCGGGAGGGCCCCGGTCGGACCGCGCCCCGACGCCCGTCGCACCCGCCCGCCGTCCGCGCGGGGCGGCGGTTGTGCCCTGCACAAGAATTGAAAAGATTCCTATCTTTTTCTGGGGCGCCTTCTTAGGTTCACCAGGGCCGGTCGGCACCCCGCACGGGGGCCGTTCGGCAGGGGCCGCCCGCCGCCCCGATCCCCGCTGAACGGCGATCCTCCCGGCAGGCCGGACCGCCCACGCGATCCGAGGGGGACGCGACCCGCACGAAAGGGCACGCGATGCACCTGCGCAGGAAGTCCATCCAGGCGGCCAGCGTCCTGGCCGCCGCCCCACTGGCCCTGGCCCTCCTTCCCACCAGCGCCGCCTACGCCCACGGATACGTCTCCTCGCCCGCCAGCCGCCAGGCGCAGTGCGCCGAAGGCACCGTCGAGTGCGGCCCGATCAAGTGGGAGCCGCAGAGCGTCGAGGGCCCCAAGGGCCTGACCAGCTGCAGCGGGGGCAACGAGGCCTTCGCCGAGCTCGACGACGACTCCAAGGGCTGGTCGGTCGAGCCCGTCGGCACCAGCCTCGACTTCACCTGGACCTTCACCGCCCGGCACGCGACCTCGAACTGGGAGTACTACGTCGGCGGCGACCGCGTCGGGACCGTCGACGGGAACGGACAGCAGCCGCCCTCCACCGTCACCCACAACGTGGACCTGAGCGGCTACAGCGGCCAGCAGAAGGTCCTGGCCGTGTGGAACATCGCCGACACCCCCAACGCCTTCTACGCCTGCGTCGACGTCAACGTCGGCGCGGCCTGACCCCGCTCCTCCGAGACCCGGGGGCTGCGGCGTCAAGGAACGCGGGGCGCGCTCTGAGGGGCGCGCCCCGTGCCCGTGCCCCGGGCGCGGCACACCCCGACGGCGGGTCGGCCGGACGCGCAGGCGGAGGGGCACGGAGGCCAGGTCGCGGGGCGCTGAGGCCACGTCGGCCACGCGGGACACTTCGTTCGCATCCGTCGCCGAAGTCGCGGTTTCCCTGTGGGCCCGAGGTGTCCGCGCGACAATGAAGTGTGCGGCAGTCCGCCCCTCCCGGCTGCCGCACGCCTCTTGAGCCCCGGTGTTCCGCGGCCCGCCCTCCCCTCCTGTCCGCTGGCCCTCGCCGCGCTTTCGGGGGATCCTGTACACCGTCGACGCCCGCTCCCCGGGCCGGGCTCCGGGCGTGGCGAAGGGGCAGTTGAAGATGGACGCTTGAGGGGCCCAAGTGGTTGACGTGTCTGCACAGCTCGGCCGAACCTGGCCGCAGGCGGCCGACGCGGCCTGACGACCTGGGGCGACCCGATACTGTGGCAGCAGTTCCGGTCCCCGAGACCGGGACCGCGGGTGGTCGTCGAGCGGGGACGGCCACCCGCTTTGCGTTGCAGGGGGCCGCGCGGCGGCCCCCTGGGTGCGCCCCGACCGTCCGGCTCTACGTCGCCCCGGGCCCGCCGCCATGTGCGAAGACGTGCAGGCGCCCGCCAACCGGGCCACCGCGGCCGCCGGGAACAACCCCCCGACACCGCCTCCAGCACCGCGAGGATCCGCGCTAACTCGGTCGTCGGCAGAGCACGTGCCGGAAGACGAGGACCGCCGGGGTGAAGACCAGCGCGAGCGGGAAGAGCTCCACCGACGCGACCGTCCCCGAATGGACCGCCTCGCCGTCCTGGTGGAAGGGCCGCCCAACAGGGCGAACACGAGGAACACCGCCGCCACGGCGAACACCGGAACCGTGCTCCGCCCCCGTCGCGGCCGATCCTCGCCCCGAAGACGATCTCCGCCGTGCACGCCGGCATGGACAGCGCCCCCACACCGGCCGTGCAGGGGCACCGGACACCCGGGCTGGAGTAGCGCCACTGCCTCCAGGAAGACCAGGAGCACCTTGCCGTGCACCTTCCCGCCCCCTATGGCCGGTCCCTCGCCCGGGCCGCCCGGCAAGGCCGGTGCAGCCGGTCCGGGCGGCGAGGGGCCGGACTCGTGCCCGGGCGCGGACCGGCAGGCCGTAGGCCGGGGCGGCCCCGCGCAGGCGCGACACCCGGGGACCACACGGCACGGCCCTCCCGGTCGGAAAAACCCGTTGCCCTTCCAGCCCCACCCGCCGATACCCTGACCGGCATGTCGACGCCCCGAATCTCTTAGCGAAGGACCCGCTTCCCCGCCTGAAGTGTGTCCTTCTGCTTGTTCGGAGCGTATTTCCCATGATCACCCTCAGCGGTGTCGAGCTGCGCGCGGGCGCCCGCACGCTGCTCTCCGACGTCACCCTCACCGTCTCCCCGGGCGACCGCGTCGGCCTGGTCGGCCGCAACGGCGCGGGTAAGACGACCCTGATGAACGCCATGGCCGGAGCCACCGCCCCCGCCTCCGGCAGCATCGTGCACCACGGCCCCGTGGGTCACCTGCCCCAGGACGCCCGCGCCGCCGACCAGGCCGCCACCGTCACCGGGCGCATCCTGTCCGCCCGCGGGCTGGACACGGCCGCGGAGGCGCTGCGGCGTGCCGGGGAGGCCATGGCCCGCGCCGCCGACCCGGATGCGCTGGAGCGCGCCATGCGCGCCTACAGCAGGGCGGACGCCGAGTTCCAGGCTGCGGGCGGCCACGCGGCGGAGGCCGAGGCGGCACGGCTGGCCGCCGGCCTCGGCCTGGAGGACCGGGTGCTGGACGCGCCGCTCGGAACGCTCTCCGGCGGCCAGCGGCGGCGCGTCGAACTCGCCCGCATCCTGTTCGCGGGCGCCGACGGCATGCTGCTGCTCGACGAGCCCACCAACCACCTGGACGCCGACGCGGTCGTGTGGCTGCGCGGCCTCCTCCGGGCGCACCGGGGCGGCCTGGTGCTGATCAGCCATGACACGGGCCTGCTCGCCGACGTCGTCGACCGCGTGTTCCACCTGGACCCCCGGCGGTCCGCGCTCGATGTCCACAACGTGGGCTGGCAGGGCTACCTCGACCAGCGCGCGGCGGAGGAGCGCCGCCGCTCCCGTGAGCGCGCGGGGGCCGAGCGCAAGGCCGCCTCCCTGCACGCCCAGGCCGACCGGATGCGGGCACGCTCGTCGACCGCGGTCGCGGCCAAGAACATGGCCCGGCGGGCCGACCGGATGCTGGCCGAGACCGAACCGGTGCGCGGAGCGGAGCGGACGGCGCGCATCCGCCTGCCCGAGCCCGCGCCGTGCGGCAGGACCCCGCTGGGGGCGGTGTCCCTGGCCAAGTCCTACGGAGCCCGCCAGGTCCTCAAAGGGGTGGACCTGGCGGTCGACCGGGGGGCGCGCCTGGTCGTGCTGGGGGACAACGGTGCCGGGAAGACGACGCTGCTGCGGCTGCTGGCGGGCAGGGAGGCGCCGGACGGCGGCCGCGTCGTGCACGGCCACGGGCTGCGCATCGGCTACTTCGCCCAGGAGCACGACACGCTCGACCCGGCGCGCACGGTCCTGGACAACCTCGCGGCCGCGGCGCCGGGACTGACCGACGGCGAGGCACGGCGGGTCCTGGGCGGGTTCCTCTTCACCGGGGACGACGCCGACAAGCCCGCCGCCGTGCTCTCCGGGGGCGAGAAGACCCGGCTGGCGCTGGCGGGTCTGGTCCATTCGGGCGCCAACGTGTTGCTTCTGGACGAGCCGACCAACAACCTCGACCCGGCCTCGCGCGGCGAGGTGCTGTCCGCGGTCGGGGCCTACCCCGGGGCGATCGTGATGGTGACGCACGACGAGGGGGCGGTCGACGCACTCCGGCCCGACCGGGTGCTGCTGCTCCCGGACGCCGACGAGGACCTGTGGAGCGAGGAGTACCGGGAGCTCGTCGCACTCACCTGACGGCCCTCCGGACGGGGGCGGGCGGGGGGTGCCCCTCCCGTCCGCCCGTCCCTCTCCGGTTCCCGGTTGCCCGTCGCGTCCCCACTGCGTCCCCGGTGCGCCTCCGGCCCTCTCCCGGCCGCCCGCGGCCGCGGCCTTCTCACGGGATGCGTCCACGTGTCGGATCCTCCCTGGTCGAAACCTCGCCGACAGGGCGCCCCTCGCCTGCGGAACGCTCATCAACCCGCACACAAGGCCACTGGCCTTTCGCTGTGCGTCCCCGGCGGGGCCCCGGGCCCTTGAAGGAATTGGGCAGTGCGGTCACTGGGCCCGGCGAGCGAATCGGAGTTCAGCACTGACGGCCACCACACGAGGACGGGGCCGGTATCCCGATGCACAGTCCTCGGCGGGGACCAAGGGCGTCAGCGTCACCGGAACGGCGCAGCTGACAGCGGCGGCCGTCGTCACCGGTCTCCGCGGCCTGCCGGACGCGGCCAAGGAAGAGCTGACGGTCTTCTGGTGCATCGGTTCAGCCCGGTCGGGTATTCGGCCATGGTGGTCGCGGGGATCGTCGTCTTCGGGGGCATCCCGCTGGTCATCACCAGGCTCCGCAAGCCGTCCCGGCGGTCGGAGGGGACGCACGTCGAAAAGGACTGACCGGCCGGCCCCGGGCCCGAGCGGCGGGTGTTTTGCCTGCAGGTTCGCGTTCTTTGCGCGGCCGTGGCCGTCACCGGGCGTGCCGTGGGCATCACGGCCCTGAGGAACGACCGCGGCCGCCGCGCCGTCCGGCGCGGCGGCCGCGGGGAGCCCGTACCGAGGAGGCCGAGCATGGAAGCGTCGCGCATGAACGGATGGATGGTCTTCGGAGCCGTACTGCTGCTGATGATCGGCGCGGTCAACCTGGTGCAGGGGATCGTCGCCATGACGCGACCCGACTACTACGCGGTGGCCGACGGGGAGATGCTCATCCTCGACTTCTCCGGGTGGGGGCTGCTCCTGACGGTCTGGGGCGCCGTGCTGATGGCGGTGGGGCTGGCCCTGTTCACCGGGCACATGTGGGCGCGCACCCTGGCCGTGGTCCTGGTGGCGATCAACGCGGTGGCGCAGCTGGGCTTCCTGGCCGCGTTCCCGCTCTGGTCGCTGGTGGCGATCGCCGTGGACATGCTGGCCATCTACGGCCTGACGGCGGGCTGGCCGAGCGGTGAGTCCGGGGCGGGCGTCGGCGAGGGCCGCGCCTACCGCGCGGGCCAGTCCGACGCGCAGGCGGCCCCGGCCGGGACGGGCGCGCAGACCGGAACGGGTGCGCAGGCCGGGCCCATGGCGGAGACGGACATGGGCATGGATCAGGAGCGTGCGTCGGACGAGGGCATGCCCCAGCCGCCCAAGGGCAAGCATGCACAGCCGATGGAGTGACCGGAATCCGCCGGTGGTACCGGGGCGCGGGGGAGTACGCCTCCTCCGCGCCCCGTCGCGTGTGTTCGGCACTTCGGCACCCGGGCGGGTACTCGGCCGCTCCTCGGCCGCGTCTCGGAGGCGTCCGGCGCGTCCGCCGGTGTGGTGGAACACCGGGGCGCCCCGGCGGACTCCACCCGCGCCGATCCTCGGGAGGCCGGCCTTAAGGCGGCGGCTATGGGGCTGGTCTCTACGAGATCGGCGGCGAAGGGCGGGAGGGAAGCGACGCCACCGCTTCAGCGGACGCCATCGGCGCGCTCCGACCGACGACCGCCCTTCGCCCCTCCCACGGCGGCCTCCCACCGCCGGGCGGCCTTCAACCGGCCCGACCGTACCGACCGCCCGCCGATGGGCGACCACGGGCGCCGAAGGTCTCCGGACGCCGACCCCGGCCCCGGTCGATGCGGTCTGCACCAGGGCCTCGTCAGATGTGCCCCGCCCCCTCGGCCAGCCGCCTGCTGCGCTCCGCCGCCGCCGCCACGGCCTCGGCGACCGCCTCGGGAACGCCGCGCGCGTCCAGGCGGTCCAGCGCCTCCCGGGTCGTCCCGCCGGGTGTGGCCACCTCGGCGGCCAGCTCGGCCGGGCCCCGGTCGGCCTCCCGCAGCAGCGACGCGGCGCCGTACAGGGTCTGCGCCACGGCCGCCCGCGCCTCGCCGGGCGGAAGGCCCTGGTCGACGGCGGCGTCGGCCATCGCTGCGGCAAGGTGGTACAGGAACCCCGGACCCGACCCCGCCACGGCGGTGACCGCGTCCATCGCCTCCTCGCCCACCCAGGCGATCGAGCCGATCCGGGAGAAGAGGCCGCCGACCCGTGCCCTGGCCGCGCCGTCCAGGTGGATGCCGCCGACCAGCGCGGTCATGGCCCGGCCGACCGCCGCGGCGGTGTTGGTCATGGCCCGCGCGGCCGGGCGCCCGGGGCCCAGCGCCTCTTCGAACCGCGCGAGCGGCACGGCGGCCGCCAGCGACACCGCGACCGCCCCCTCGGGCAGGGCGGGTCCGATCTCGGCGGCCGCCGCGGGGACGACCGACGGCGGCACCGCGACCAGGGCGATGTCCGCGCCGTCGGCGGCGGCAGCGTTGTCCGTCCCGGCCCTCACCCCGTAGCGGTCGGCCAGGGCCTGGGCCCGCTCGCCGGGCAGGGCGCTCACCGCGACGTCCTGCGCGGGAAGCCCCGCCCGCAGGAGACCGCCGAGCACGGCCTCCCCGAGGTGCCCGGCCCCGATGACCGCCACCCGTGTTCGCGCCGGGTCGTGGAGTGCGTCTGTGCTGATCACAGCCGGAAGATTACTGAAGGCGGCGGGGGCGGTGCGGGAGGTGCGGGGTGTGGCGGCCGATCGTCCGGAGGCCGGGCCCGCGTCGCTCCGGCGCGGGAGCGTCGTCTCCGTAGGACCGTATGGCCGTGGACATGTTCGCAGGCGCTCCCATGAGCGGCGCGGAGCCGGTGCCCCGATTACGGGCCTCGGCCGGGCGGCGGGCCGCCGGGGTGTGAGGGAGAGGGGGGCGACGACGAAGGGCGGCGGCCCTGCACCTCACACCCCGCTGACCCACCACCCGGCCGGAGCCCGTAAGCGGGGGACCAGGCCGAGTCGCCTCCCGGACCACCGGCGGCCGTCCACCCGACAACGCCGCCGGAAGGGACGGCTGCCGTACCTCAGTGAAGTCGGCGGCGCCTTCGTAGCGACGAGCCTCGACGAGCGAGCGCGATGGCCGTTGCGGGCGCTACTCCGGTTCAGCACTTGAGGACGGGGACGGCCCTTCCTCAGGACCGCCGTCCTCCGGGGTGCCGTGTCCCTCCTCTTCAGGGCGGCCGCCCACGGCCCGCAGCTCCGCCGCAGCGAGCATCCCCCGCTGCCGTTCCGCAGCCGCCGGACGGTCGGGCGCCGGGACCCNGGGGCCCCGGGCCCCGCCGCAGCGCGTCGCGGCGGCCCCGGCGGTAGGACAGCTCCACAGCGTCGGCGCGCGGCAGGTCCACGCGTTCGCCTTCGACCACCAAGGCCCCGCGCACCCGGCGCACATAGGAGCGGCGCGCCACCGCGTACACCACCGCCACGCACACGAACACCACGGCGGTCTTCGCCGCCAGGCCCGCCACCGACCCGTCCAGCACGGGCGCGTCGAAGAACCCGTGCAGCGCCATCGCCGCGGCCACGGACAGCGTCGCCGCCCACGCGCGCCGCGCGTTCGGGTGCCACCGCGCCGCCGCGAGCAGCCCCACCCCGGCCCCGGCGATCGCGGTCATGGCCCAGTGCGACCCGAGCCCCGTCACGCCGACCCGCAGCACCAGCGACTGGGAGACCGACAGCGCCCCCGCCGTGGCACCTCCCTGCACGACCGCGTTGAGCGCATAGATCGCGTTCTCGGTCGTCTGGAACCCCAGGCCCGTCAGAGAGCCGAGGACCAGGCCGTCCACCGGTCCGCGCAGCGCCGACGGAAGGGCGACGGCGATGAGCACCACACCGGCGGCCTTGAGCGCCTCCTCGTTGACCGGTGCGGTCAGCGCCGCTCCCCATTGCGCGGCGAAGGCGGTCCCTCCGGACTTGGACCAGACCCCGATCAAGGCGTCGTTGGCGATCAGCGCGCACCCGCTCGCCGCGACGGCGCCCCACACCACGGCGGCGGCCGCTGAGGCGCCGTCGGGCGGGCGCACCGGCCGGAGCCGTACGAGCAGCGCGATTTCCGCAGCGAGCAGCACGGCGAGGGCCGCGACCGCGAGCAGTGTGTCGGCGGGGAAGGCGGCCGCCATGAGGCCGAGCCGGTTCACGAGCGACATGCCGCCCAGGGCGCACACCGCGACGAAGACGACGGCCGCCGCGAGGCGGGGGCCGCGGGCCGCCGCAATGGAGGTCGGGCTCATCGCATCTTCCCTCCGGGTGCCGTGCGGTGCCGGGACGGAATCGGCGCCGCGGACCCGCGGGCGCCGCCTCGCGGCGCGTGTCGGCCGCACGGGCGCGCTCCGCCGGACGCTGCATGCCGGAGGCGGCGGGTCTGAGGTGGTTCCGGGCGGCGCGCGCTCACCCGTCCTCCTCCGAGAAGGCGACCGATTCCATGACGTGGTCGGCGGCCTGGACATCGTGCACGGCGGCGTACTGGTCGGCCGTGGCCGTGAACTCCACGGCGAATCCGCCGCCGGGGGAGGGGAACACCGCCGCCTTGCCCGACACGGTGTCGCCCTCGACCGGGCCCCTGAGGCCCTGGGCGCCCTCGTCGCCGGTCACCTCGGCGGGCTCGCCGAGCCGCGCGGACGGGTCGGACATGCGGGTGATGCGTTCGAGGCCGTGCCACAGGTCCTGCGCCCCCTCGGGTGCGCCGGGCGGCGGTCGGACGATCCGGACCTGGAGCTGCACGCGGCCGCGCTGGTAGACGAGGAGCTCGCCCTCGGTGCTCTCGGCCGGGAGCTGGGTCCACCCGCGCTCGAACCGGGCCGTGGCCTCGTAGTCCTCCGACTCGCCGAGGACCACCGGGCGCCCGGAGGGGACCATCGAGGCGTCGGGGAGCAGGAAGGCGACCAGCGGCCACGCGAGCAGGGGGAGGGCGATCGCGGCGGCGGCCGCACCGAGCGGTGCCCATCCCGGGTCGCGCGCGCTGCGGGGATAGGCGGAGTACGGGCTCATCGGAGGCCGCCCCGGCGGCTCGGGACGGCTGCACCACCGAGGCGGAGGCCATTTCCAGACGGATGCCCTTGTTCTCGCGGCGTCGCGCAGGCGCACCATTCGGCGGAACACCGCGACGGGCGCAGGGCCGTCTCCGCTCCGTCCGCCATCTCGCCTCCTGATCGTCTCCGCCGCCGCGCGTCACACGCTCCGGGCCATCCGGACCGCCCGGACCACAAGACGCGGAGTCGGCCCCGCACATGCCCTGCCGTGGGGTGTCCCTCGCGACTCGGGCCCCATGCGCACCGTTGTGCCGATCCGCGGATCCGGACCCGTTGCGGCCGATCACCTCCAGCCAACCGTTTCGCGGACCGCCCGGCACGGCGACGCGCCTTTCGTTTGACCCCTCTTTGCGGGCATTTCACGGGTGGCAGACGGGCTGAGTGCCGTAGGTCGCCGTCCTCCGCGCGAGGTCACGTCCGGATAGCGTGCGCGGAATCTAAGGCGGTCCCGCCACCATGGGCGGGCGGCCGAAGGTCGACTGCCGACGGGGAGGGCGCCGACGCGGGGGCGGGGCCGCCCCGGCGCCGCGACGATCGCACTGGCCTGCTCGGACGGAGATTCCACCACTCCAGTGGCCGTGACCGGAAACTGCGCGAGCGCGGCCTCGCGTCAGCCCGGTTGGCACCGTGAAAGGGTGCACCACCCCTGCGAACGCCGTCCCGCACGATCGCCCGGCGTCCACTGGACCGGTGTCACTTCTGTCCGCCCAGTTCGGCGGGGCATCCGCGCGCGGAACGGCCGCGGCCGCGAGTAGTTCCGCCACTCCAGCCGACGTGACCCGCCCGCGCGGGCGGTCGGCAAACCCTCCGGCGGGCCTGCGCGTCCTGTCGGTGGAGCATCCCCTACCCCGGATGAGAGGACACCGATGCGTCAGCCCATCCGACCCCCGGCCGACCGGCCGTGCACCGCCGCCCCCGGAGGGCGCGGACCGCTCCGCCGTGGCCGGCGGCGCCGAACAGTGACGTCAGGACGCCAGGTGGGCGGCGCCCAGTGCCGGGGCCGCCAGCAGGCACGCCCACCGGATGACGTGCTCGGCCCGGTCCCCGGTGGCGAAGCGCATGCCCCTGGGCGCTCCCACCGCCGCCCACCGCCGGCCGCGCACCTTCACCGGCCAGGCCAGCGGGACGGCGCTCCGGGTGAGCGCGTCGCCCAGGTCGTGCACCACCATGCCCAGCGCGAGCGCCGCCCCGACGTGCGGACCGGTGCTCACCCCGCCCCACACCAGCAGCACCGTCGCCAGCCCCGCGAACAGGAACGCGGTCGGCCCGGCGGTGAGCCCGCGGCGGGTGGGCCCCTTGGGCAGCGCCCGGCCCAGCCCCCGCAGGGCCAGGGCCAGGGCGAACCAGACGACGGCGGCCAGCGCGGGGAGCCACAGGGTGCTCGCCGCCCCGGCGACGGCGCCGGCCGCGATCGCGAACACCGGTGTGTGCAGCAGGTACCGGTGGCGGCCGTCCCCCGGTGCGTCGCGGGGCGTGCGGGTGGACCGGTACACGGCGGCCGAGGCGGACCGCGCCGCGCGCGACAGCAGTCCGGTGACCGGGCCCAGGGACCGGGAGGCCGTCGAGCGCGGGTGGTCCAGGTCGGGGAGGAGCGCGGCCCCCGCGCCGATGCCCGCGGCGGCCGCCAGGTCGGCGACCCCGGCGGGCCACCCGAAGGCGGCCGCGGCCGCGGCGGCCGCGGCGACCCCGGCGAGTGCGCCGGTCGCCGCGTGGGAGGGGGCCATCACCGGGCGGCCTCGGGCACGGTGGCGCGACCGGGGGAGGGGGAGGGCATCCTGTCCTTTCGAGGCGTCGGGGAGCTGCGGCCCTGGGGAGGGGCACGCCCTGATCCTCCCCGCGTGTGCGCGGTGTCGAGCCCCGGTGGCCGTACACGGCCGGATTCGCAGAGCGTGAGGGCGCCTGTGACCACGGCACCGGCACCGGGCCGTGGCGCATGTCACAGGGCGTCACCGGGCCCTTGGGGTGCGGGGGACGCGCGCCCCTATGGGCGGCGCCGGGCGGCGTGTTGTCGACCGGCTTCGGCGCTCGCCCCCTAACATGGTGGTGAGCTGCGGAAACGAACACCGTGTCGCGGGGCGCCGAAAGGTCGTCGAAAGGTTCCGCGACGCGCCGATGAGTGTCGTTGACGCTCTCTGGCGCACCGGCTTACCTTCAATGTCGAAACACCCGCGGCGTACCCTTCGCAACCCCCTGTCGACCCGCCGTGGGCTGAGGAGCCGGAGGTTTCGGCGTGGCGGTTACGAGCGGCAATCATCAGGCCTCCGTCTCCGGGCGATCGGCGATGGCGATACGGCGAGCGGGGGAGCAGGGCCTGCTGTGTGAAGAGGACGTGGTGGCGCTGCCTATGGACGTCGGGTATCGCGGCCCAACGGCGTGTGCTGCGGCGGGGGTCACCTACCGCCAGCTCGACTACTGGGCGCGCACTCGCCTGGTGGGGCCGAGCGTCCGCCCCGAGCCCGGGTCGGGCGACATCCCCCTGTACAGCTTCCGGGACGTCCTGCTGCTCAAGGTGGTCAAACGGCTGCTGGACACCGGCATCTCCCTTCAGCAGATCCGCACCGCCGTCGACCACCTGCGCGGGCGGGACACCTCCGACCTGCCCCACATCACCCTGATGAGCGACGGCGTGAGCGTCTATGAGTGCACCTCGCCGGGCGAGGTCGTCGAGCTGATGCAGGGCGGACAGGGGATGTTCGGCATCGCCCTGGGGCGCGTGTGGCGGGAACTGGAGGGCGCANCGGGGGGGGAGCCGCACCCCGGAGACGAGCTCGCGCGTCGGCGGCGCGAGCGCAAGACCGGCTGAGCGCCGGGCCCGCCGGGGCGGCCGCCCCGGCGCATCGGGCCCGGCCAGCGCATCGAGCGGCCCCGTGCGGTGCGGGGCCCGGGTGGGTGCGCCCGCGCGGCATCGAGTACGGTCGGGTTTCCACCACCCTCGGGGGCGGTCGGTGCACAGGCGCGCCAGACCCGGGCCGAGGTGATCCTTCGCGGCGCGGAATCGTGCGAATCCGGCGGATCGGTGGATAATCGAAGGACAAGTTCATCATCGGGCCGTCGATACCGTGCGGGAGAGACCCCGGCAGGGGCGCCGACGGGGCAATACTCCCCAGTAACCTCTCAGGCACCAGGGACCGCGCGGAGGAGGCCACTCTGGAGCGGCGACGTGCGGACCGAGCCCGCACGGTCGCGAGCCCGCGGCCGCACGGCGGCGAGCGACAGAGGGGGAGACCGGACAGGACAGCGGCCGCGACGTGCGGCCAATGCGACCAGGAGGTCTCCATGCCGGACCAGCCGACCCGTAACCGCGCGACCGATGGGGGGCCGGCGCGCGAGTTCGCCGACCGGCACATCGGTCCCGACCCGGCCGCGCTCGCGGAAATGCTCAAAACGGTCGGGTACGACTCCCCCGCGGACCTGATGGCGGCGGCCGTGCCCGACAGCATCCTCACCGCGCCGGGCTCGCCGGCCCCGCTGGACCTGCCCGCCGCGGCGAGCGAGACCGAGGCGCTGGCGGAACTGCGGTCCCTGGCCGACCGCAACACCGTGCGCACCTCGATGATCGGCCGCGGCTACTACGACACCGTCACCCCGCCGGTCATCCTGCGCAACATCATGGAGAACCCGGCCTGGTACACGGCCTACACGCCCTACCAGCCGGAGATCTCCCAGGGCCGCCTGGAGGCCCTGCTCAACTTCCAGACCATAGTCTCCGACCTGACCGGCCTGCCGGTGGCCGGGGCCTCCCTGCTGGACGAGGCCACCGCCGCCGCCGAGGCGATGACCCTGGCCCGGCGCGCCACCAAGACCAAGAGCTCCACCTTCATCGTGGACGCCGACGTCTTCCCGCAGACCCTGGCGGTGCTGCGCACCCGCGCCGAGCCGCTGGGCATCGAGGTCGTGGTCGCCGACCTCACCGAGGGCCTGCCCGACGACGACGCGTTCGGCGTGCTGGTGCAGTACCCCGCCTCCAGCGGCGCCGTGCGCGACCCGCGCCCGGTCATCGAGGCCGCGCACGACAAGGGCGCCATGGCGGTCGTCGCCGCCGACATCCTCGCCCTGACCGTGCTGCGCAGCCCCGGCGCGCTCGGCGCCGACATCGCGGTCGGCTCCACCCAGCGCTTCGGCGTGCCCATGGGCTTCGGCGGCCCGCACGCCGGCTACATGTCGGTGCGCGAGGGCCTGCAGCGCCAGCTCCCCGGCCGCCTGGTCGGGGTGTCGGTGGACGGCGCGGGCAAGACCGCCTACCGGCTGGCGCTGCAGACCCGTGAGCAGCACATCCGCCGCGAGAAGGCCACCAGCAACATCTGCACCGCCCAGGTGCTGCTGGCCGTCATGGCCGGGATGTACGCCGTCTACCACGGCCCGCACGGGCTGCGGGCGATCGCCGAGCGGGTGCACCGGCACACCGCCCGACTGGCCGCCGGGCTGCGCGACCGCGGCTTCACCGTCGTGCACGACGACTTCTTCGACACCCTGCGCGTGCGCGTCCCCAACGGCGCGGCCGGGAAGGTCGAGGCGGCGGCCGAGCGCGGCGTCAACCTGCTGCGGGTCGACGACCACACCGTCGGCATCAGCTGCGACGAGACCACCGACGACGCCCGCCTGGCCGCCGTGCTGGCCGCCTTCTCCGGCGGCGACAAGGCCGAGCGGCCCGCCCCCGAGCCGTCCTCGCACCTGCCGCAGGACCTGCGCCGCGGGGTGGACTACCTCGACCACGAGGTGTTCAACACCCACCGCAGCGAGACCTCGCTGCTGCGCTACATGCGCCGCCTGGCCGACTACGACCTGGCGCTGGACCGCACCATGATCCCGCTGGGCTCGTGCACCATGAAGCTCAACGCCACCGCCGAGATGGAGTCGGTGACCTGGCCGGAGTTCGCCCGGCTGCACCCGCTGGCCCCGCTCGACCAGGCGGCCGGGACCGTGTCCCTGGTGCGCGACCTGGAGCGCTGGCTGGCCGAGGTGACCGGCTACGACGCGGTGTCGCTGCAGCCCAACGCCGGGTCGCAGGGCGAGCTGGCCGGGCTGCTGGCCATCCGCGGCTACCACCGCGGGCGCGGCGAGGCCGACCGCGACGTGTGCCTGATCCCCAGCTCGGCGCACGGCACCAACGCCGCCAGCGCCGTCATGGCGGGCATGCGCGTGGCGGTCGTCGCCTGCGACGACAGCGGCAACGTGGACCTGGAGGACCTGCGCGCCAAGCTCGCCAAGCACGAGGGCCGGGTCGCGGCCATCATGGTCACCTACCCCTCCACCCACGGGGTGTTCGAGGAGACCATCACCCAGGTGTGCGACCTGGTGCACGGGGCCGGGGGCCAGGTCTACGTCGACGGCGCCAACTTCAACGCGCTGCTGGGGTGGGCCAAGCCCGGGAGGTTCGGGGCCGACGTCAGCCACCTGAACCTGCACAAGACCTTCTGCATCCCGCACGGCGGCGGCGGTCCCGGCGTGGGGCCGGTCGCGGTCCGCTCCCACCTGGCCGGGTACCTGCCCAACCACCCGGGCCAGCCGGACGCCGGGCCGCACACGGGCGTGGGCCCGGTGTCGGCGGCGCCGTTCGGGTCGGCGGGGATCCTGCAGATCTCCTGGGCCTACGTGCGGATGATGGGCGAGGCGGGCCTGCGCGCGGCCACCGAGGCGGCGGTGCTCAGCGCCAACTACCTGGCCAAGCGCCTGGAGCCGTACTACCCGGTGCTCTACACCGGCGACAACGGCCTGGTGGCGCACGAGTGCATCATCGACATCCGGCAGATCGCCAAGAAGACGGGGATCACCAACGAGGACGTCTCCAAGCGGCTGATCGACTACGGCATCCACGCCCCGACCATGTCGTTCCCGGTGGCGGGCACCCTGATGGTGGAGCCCACCGAGAGCGAGGACCTGGAGGAGCTGGAGCGCTTCATCGAGGCGATGGTCGCGATCCGCCAGGAGATCGACCGCGTGGCCGACGGGAAGTACGACCCGGAGGACAACCCGCTCAAGAACGCCCCTCACACGGCGGAGGCCCTGACCGCCGATGTGTGGGAGCACCCCTACACCCGCGCCGAGGGCGGGTACCCCGTCGCCCGGCTGCGCCGGTACAAGTACTGGGCGCCGGTGGGCCGCATCGACCAGGCCTACGGCGACCGCAACCTGGTCTGCTCCTGCCCGCCGCCGGAGGCGTTCGAGGAGTGAGCCGGTAAGGGGGCGTGGCCCCTGTCAGGTGAGCGGCGGCGCCGGTACCCGGGGTGGGGAGTGGCGCCGCCGCCGCATAGAGGGTGGAATGGGAGCCGACCGAGGATGGCGGGAAACACTGAAAGTGTCGTCGCTCGGTGACAGGATGTGAGGGTCAGATGTCCGACATTGAGGAGTCGAGAGTGACGGCACTCGTGGAGGAACCGGTTCGGGACGTCGGTACCGAGACGGAATCCGTCGGAGACGAGCTCTTCGCGATCCTCGACAGCCTGCCTGAGACCAGGCGGTGGCGGGCTGAAATCCTGGACGGGGAGACCATCACCTTGTCTCCGACCCCCATCGGTCTACATCAAGAGAATGTTTACCTGCTCAGTGAGCAGCTGCGTCCATGCCTTCCGAAGGAGCACAGGGCGGAGGGCAACCTTGAGATCCGCCTCCCGGCCTTGGGCAGAAGCGTCGTTCCCGACCTCTTCATCGCCCCGGTGGCGGTGCTGAGGACACCGGAGCATTCGATCCCCCCGGACGACGTCCTTCTTGCTGCCGAGATCGTCTCGCCTGGAAGCACACGAGCCGACCGCACGGTGAAGCCGGGAATCTACGCACAAGCCCTGATCCCGTGCTTCGTCCTGGTCGACCCCCTGGAAGGGGTGACCAGCGTGTTCAGTCGGCCGGAGAAGGACGAGTACAAGTCCATACAGAAGTACCGGTTCGGTGAGACGTTCAAAATCGCCGACCCCTTCGAGGTCGAAGTCGACAGCGGCGACTTCCTCACCTACGACTGACCCGCCTCCGCCCCTGCCCGGCCTCCTCGGAACCGTTCGTCAACACCCGGGCAGGGCGGATCGGAACGGCCCCGCGCACCCGCTACTCTCCGAGGGACAGCGCCTCCGCCGCGTCCGCGCGGCGGATCCCGCCCCCTGTGGAGAGTTGCCTGCATGACCGCGACGACCGGTTCCTCCTCGCCCTCCGGTGCCGCCGGAGACGAATCCGCGTTCGCCGACCTCTGCGACCAGGCGCGCGACCTCGCGCACAACGGCCACTTCGCCCGGGCCGCACAGCTCTACGAGAAGGTCCTGGAAGGCGGCTCCCGAGAGCACAGGGCCGCCGCCGCGCTCGGCCTGGCGGTCGCCCGGCACAGCGCCGGGCAGGTGTCCGAGGCCCGTGAGGCCGCCCGCGCCGCCATGGAGACCGGCCACCCCGAATACGCGCCGCGCGCCGCCTACCACCTCGCCCTCTCCTGTGAGGAGGAGGGGCTGCTCGCCGACGCCGAGCGCGCCTGGACCGCCGTGCTCGATTCGGGGCACGAAGGCTACGCGCCCGCCGCCCACCACGGGCTGGCCCGCGCAGCCGAGCAGCGGGGGGACGCGGATGCGGCGCGCGGGCATTGGGAGCGCGCGCTGGCGGGCGACCCCGACTCGGTCCCGGACGCCGCGCAGGACTACGCCGAACGCCTCCTCGCCAGGGGAGAGACCGAACGCGCCGAGGCGGCCGTACGGCGCGGCCTCGAAGCGGGCGAGCACCCGGGTCTGCGCATGCTCCTGGGGGCCGTGCACGTGGAGCGCGCCATCGAACAGTTCGGCATCGTCGTCGACAGCGCCGCCCCTCGGG
The DNA here is from genome assembly GCF_000341185.1 of Nocardiopsis chromatogenes YIM 90109. Lineage (GTDB taxonomy): Bacteria > Actinomycetota > Actinomycetes > Streptosporangiales > Streptosporangiaceae > Nocardiopsis_A > Nocardiopsis_A chromatogenes. The sequence continues at coordinate 10,018 of NZ_ANBH01000194.1, read as the reverse complement.
GCCGGGCGGTCGGCGATCCCTCTCTCCCCACCGCCGATGTACCCGCGCCCGCCGCGGCGACCGCCTACGAGCTGCTGGCCCGCCTGCTGGCCGTGCGCGGCGACCAGGAGTCGGCGGCGCAGGTCTGGGAGGAGGGGACGCGGCACACCGACGCTGATGTGGCAGGTGAGGTCCGTTCCCGGCTCCGCAGGGGATTCCTCGAACCCGACCCGGAGGCCGAGGGGGCGGACGAGGCCCAGTGGTGGGAGCCGTACCTGGAGGCCGCCGAGGCCGAGGGCAGCACACCCATGCTGGCGGGGGAGCTGTTCGCCGCGCTCGGTGCCGTGCACGCGCGCGCGGCGCTCCCGCTCGTGGAGGGGGAGGCGCGCGTGGCCGAGCTGCGGGGCGCCCTGGAGGAGGCGGTGCGCACGCCGAGCGAGTTCGTGTGGGGGCGGGCCCTGCACGACGACTTCCGCGACCGGTTGCGGAAGGCGGCGGGCTCGTCCGAGGACGTCCTCCCGGAGGGCTGGCCGGACCTGGGGTGAGTGAGGGGTGCGGCCCCGTCGGGGTCAGGGCTCCACGGCGTGTGAGCGGTCGAGCAGGCGGACCATGGCCCGGTGGAACCCGGCGCGTTCCTCCGGGGTCCAGTCCTCGGTGAGGAGCCCGAAGACCTCTTCCTGCCAGCGGTGGGCGTCGCGGAGCAGTTCGGCGCCCGCGGCGGTGACCGATGCCTGGCGGCGGCGGGCGTCGTCGGCCGATGGGCGCAGTTCCAGGTGTCCCGCCTCGACCGCGTCCTTGACCAGGCGGGAGGCGCCGCTCTGGTCGATCCCGATCTCCCGGGCGACGGCGTTGACCGTCACCGGCGCCTTCCCTCGCGCCTGGAGGGAGTGGACGGCTTCAGTGACGAGGACGAGGCGGCCCTGCCGGGCGGCGGCGTTGTCGGCGGGGCCGTTCCAGCGCCGGGACCAGTGCCGGACGAAGGCGAAGAGGGTCGGGCCGGGGCCGGTGCCCGGCTCCTGTGCGTCGTCGGACCGGTCGGACCCCTCGTACCGCTCCGCTCCCTCCGGAGGGGTGTCCACGCTCACTCCGTGGCCGCCATTTCCCGGCAGATGAAGCCCAGTTCCAGGGCGGAGGCGAGGTCCGGCTGCCGCAGGGCGGCCGAGACACGGTCGCCGTTCACCCGGAAGACCGTGGCCACACGGGACGGGCGCTCGCTCTGCGGCCAGGTCGCCTCCTGCTCGACCACCATGAGGCGGTCGCTGACGGGGTGCCGGGAGGTGGGGCGCATACGGATCCCGGAGCGCCGTACCCAGTCGGCGAAGTCGGAGGGCGAGATGGGGCCTGCACCCTTCGGGCCGAGGACGACGACGGGGTCGGTGACGGCGGCCGCCGCCCGATCGGGGTCGCCGCCGTTGACGGCGGTGTGCCAGCGGTCGACCGCGACTTCGAGGGAAGGTGCCATGGGCGCGACTATATGCGAATCGCATACGTTTCGACAAGGCGCCGAAAGCGCAGGGCCTGCGGGCCGTCGTCGTCGCCACCTCGTCCGGCGATCGTCCGCGCGCCCATCGCTCTGCGGGAACCGGCGACTCGGTGCACCTAGGTTGGGGGCCATGGAGATCGAGATCGATACCCCGAAGGGACCGGGGCGCGCCGAGGTGGAGTGGCCCGAGGGGGACGCGCGCTACCTGCTGGCGATCACCCACGGCGCGGGCGGGGGAGTGGACGCCCCCGACATCCTGGCCGTGCGGGACGCCGTGCTCGCCTCCGGCGGGGCGGTGGCGCGGGTGACCCAGCCCTACCGTGTCGCGGGGCGGCGCATGCCGGGGGCGAACACGGCGCCACAGGACCTGGCCTGGTCGGCCATGATCGAGAAACTGCGGGCCGAGCCGGGCGCGGCGGGGGTCCCGCTGGTGCTCGGCGGTCGGAGCAACGGGGCGCGCGTGGCCTGCCGGACGGCGTCGGCGCTGGGGGCGGACGCCGTGGTCGCGCTCGCCTTCCCGCTGCATCCTCCGGGCAAGCCGGAGAAGTCGCGCGCCGAAGAGCTGCGCGGGGCCGGGGTGCCGGTGCTCGTGGTCAACGGGGACCGGGACCCGTTCGGGGTCCCCGACGCCGCCGACGCCCAGACGCTGGAGGTGCGGCCTGGCGAGCGGCATGAACTGTCCAAGGACCCCGAGGGGGTCGGCGGTGTGGTCGCCGAGTGGCTGGGGGAGCGCTTCCCCGTTCGGTGAATGCCACGGGGCTGAGCGCTCCGGTCGGCGGGTGCCGCCGGGCGGGCACCCGTCGCCGGCCGGTGCGCGGTCCTCGGGGGCGCCCTCGCCCGGCCGGGCCCGGCGCTCATGCCGGGGAGGCGCCGACCACCGGCATCTCCGGGACCGACGGGGAGCGGTGCCCTGCCGCCTGCTCCATCGGCGCTCCCGTCCGGAAGCGCCGGGGCCGGTCGGCAGTCAGGCCGCCATGTGCACGGCGGGGCGGTGCGGGGCGATGGTATTGCCGTCGGGCAGCAGCTCGCCGGTGTCCTCGAAGAGCACGACGCCGTTGCAGAGCAGGCTCCAGCCCTGCTCCGGATGGACGGCCACCACTCGGGCCGCCTCGCGGTCGTTGGCGGTGAAGGACGGGCACGGGGGTTCGTGACGGCACATGGCGCGCCTCCGGATTCGGTCGTTTCCATGGGGGCGGGTGACCGCCCCCAAAAGCACCATAGTGGTGTGCGGCACACTCTGCCGCGCCTTTATAGAGATTCCGACGCGTCGGACCAGGACGTGGATCGAATGGGGGTGAAGGTAGGCCGCAGTAGGCCATTCGGCGAACCCGGGAGGCGGGCGGTGCGTCCAACAGCGGGGCGCTTCCCCACGAGTGGGGCGTGGGTGGCGCCTGTTGGTGAAGAGGCGGCCGAGTAGGCGGGGCACCTCACGAATCCGCCGAATCCGCGCCTTTCCCGGCGCGTTTCCCGGCGCGCTGTCCCGCTCGGAGCCGTCGGACCGGTTCGGCGCTCGGCACGCCGGTGGTCGCGGCCCCCGGAAATGACACCGATCCCGCCAGCGCCGTTCAAGGCGCACCCCGGGTGCCGCTTTGGCGCCGGTGTGCTGCCGCCCTCTATGCGCGGTCTTCGGCCGCGGCCAGGTCCTTAAGGCGTTCGCGGGACAGGTGGTCCGCCGCGCGCACCGTCTCGGGGAGGCGGTATCTCGGCGTCAGGCGCAGCACCAGGTCCACCGCACCCTCCAGGTCGGCGCGGTGGCCGACGGACACGTACACCGGCCGCACGCCCGTCCGGGTCCGCAGCGCGCACCCCACCTCATCGCCCTCGTCGGAGACCAGGGGCGCGCGGGAGCCCCGCGCGCTCCCCGGCTCGTCGGAGCGGCCCACGAACGGCGACTTGCCCACGCCGATCGTCGGGCGGTCCAGCAGCCATCCCAGATGGCAGGCGAGCCCGAACCGGCGCGGGTGCGCCAGGCCGAACCCGTCGCACACGAACACGTCCGGCTCCACCGACAACCGGCCGATCGCCTCCAGCAGCGGCGGCAGCTCCCGGAACGCGAACAGGCCCGGCACGTAGGGAAAGGCGGGCGCCGCGTCCGCGGTCGCGGCCTCCACCACCTCCAAGTCGGGCAGTGACAGCACCACCGCCGCGGCCACCAGCCGGTCCTCCCCGGGGGCGTAGGACACGTCCAGCCCGACGGCGAGTCCCACCGCCCCGGCATCCAGCGGCTCCACACGCACCTCAGGGGCGAGCCGGTCCTGCAGCGCGCGGGCGCGGTCGGGGTCGCTGGGCCAGAGGTCGGGGCGGGAGGCGCGGTCGGGAACGGCGATCATGGGCCGACACTAGCGGCCGCGCCGTCGTGCGCCGGAACGGGCCGTGCCCCCGGGCCTGCGGCGCCGCCTCTCAGGTGAACCCGCCGCGCGTCCTGCGAGCCGCCGGGCGGTGCCGCCGTCCGGCCCCCGCGAGGCCGCCGCGCTGGAACGCCCGCACGAGCTCGCCGCCCAGGTTGACGCCCGCACCGAGCGCCAGCCCCACGGTGACCGCCTCGGACAGGCTGAGCAGGCCGGACACGGGGTGGTCCAGGGTGATCTGGAGCAGGCCCCGGTAGAGGATGCTCCCCGGCAGCAGCGGGGCGATCGCGGGGATGACGTAGGGCAGCACCGGCCGCCGGGTGCGCCGCGACAGCGCGTGGGCGAGCACACCGATCGCGCCGGCGCCCGCCACGGTGCCCATGATCGGCGGAGCGCCGAACGCGGTGCGCACCCCGGCGTACAGCAGCCAGATGACCACGCCCATCACGCCGATCGCCAGGAGCATGCGCGGCGGCACGGCCAGCGAGACGGCGAAGGCCACGGCGATCCCGGCGGCCCCCACCAGCACGATGGGGTCCACCGACGTGCCCGCCGTGGGCAGGTCGTCCAGGTCCATGTCGACACCCAGCTGCACGGCGGTATAGGCCACGGCGCCGACACCGGAGATGATCGCACCGAGGGTGAAGAAGACCTCCAGCAGCCGCGCCGACGCCGACACGTAGCTGCCGCTGATCCCGTCCTGGAGGCTGGCGACCAGCGGCCGTCCCGGCAGCAGCGCCATGATGTTGCCGGTGATGATCGCGCCCGCGTACAGGCCCAGGTCGAGGACGCTGCTGATCCACAGCAGCAGGACCCCGATGCTGGAGGCGGTCGCCGAGGCCAGCGCCATCTGGTAGAACTCGGCGATCCCGCGCTTGGCGGTGACCGCGGCCACCCGGTCGCCGAGGACGGTGGCGATGAACGCCGCCGTGGCCACGAGCAGACCGCCGCCGACCATGAGGCTGGCGCTGGAGGCGATGAGCCCGAAGCCGGTGATCATGAGCCACCCGGGGTAGGGCGGCCGGGCGCGCTTGACGGCCTGCAGGCGGGCGATCGCCCCTTCGAGCTCCAGCATCCCGAGCGCGGCGTCCTGCACCAGGGTGTGCAGCTCGTTCACCCGGAAGTAGTCGAGGGCGCGGCGGCGCACCACCCGCTCGCCGGTGATGGGCGGGCTGTCGCCGCCGGGGTGGGTCGACAGGGAGATGACGGTGAAGGTCACCGACACCTCGGTGCGGGGCAGCTCGAAGGCCACCGACAGGCTCAGCATGGCCTCGCTCACCGCCTCGGTGCCCTCCCCGCTGGCCAGCAGCAGTTCGCCCACGCGCAGGACCAGGTCGATCGCGCGCGGGTCGGGCATCTCGACGGCTTCGTCCTCCAGCCCCTCGGCGTGCAGTTCCGCCTCTTTGGAGGCGCGCCAGTCACGGAGCCTGCTGAGCAGGTTGTCCTCGCTCGTCGGGGTCGGCCGCTGCTGCGGGTCGTCGGCCATGGGCGGTTCTCGCTATTTCGGTTCTCGACGGGGAGTGGGGCATGCGGCGGGCGGTTCCGGGATCCTCCGGGGGCGCGCCACGGGGTGGGACGCCGCCGCGGGGCGGGGGGTTGGCGGCGTCGGAGGCGGTGCGCTGGTGAGGTCCGTCACGAGCCTCATGGTCGCAGTTCGCGGGTGAAACCGGGAGAACCGGGGCGGCCTCCGGCGGGTCGCGTGACGGGCCAGGTCACAGTGGCGGCGGGGCGGGGGCGGGACGCGCGGCCGGGGTCCGGTACCGGCACGGACCGGGCCGGAGTGTGCCCGCGGGGCCGTGGATCGGGAAGAATCCCGTGCATGGCCATCCGTGTTCTGCTCGTCGACGACCAGCCGCTCCTGCGCACCGGATTCCGGCTCATCCTGGAGGCCGAGGAGGACATCTCCGTCGCGGGGGAGGCCTCCGACGGCCACGGCGCCGTGGCCTCGACCAAGCGCCTGCTGCCCGACGTGGTGCTGATGGACATCCGTATGCCGGGCAAGGACGGCATCGACGCCACACGCGAGATCCTCACCTGGGCGCGCGGCGCGGGGCAGACCGTCCGGGTGCTCGTGCTGACCACCTTCGACCTGGACGAGTACGTGGTGGAGGCGCTGCGCGCGGGCGCCAGCGGGTTCCTGCTCAAGGACGTGCCGCCGGAGGAGCTGGCGGGGGCGATCCGGGTGGTCGCGGAGGGGGCGGCGATCGTGGCCCCCACGGTCACGCGGCGCCTGCTCGACCGGTTCGCCGACAAGCTGCCGAGCACCCGCGAGCAGCCGTCGACGGAGATGGACCGGCTGACCGAGCGCGAGCGCGAGGTACTGCGGCTGCTGGCGCGGGGCCGCTCGAACGCCGAGATCGCGGAGGCGCTGGTGGTGAGCGAGACGACGGTGAAGACACACGTGGGCAACGTGCTGACCAAGCTGGGCCTGCGCGACCGCGTCCAGGCCGTCGTGCACGCCTACGAGACCGGAATCGTGCGCCCGGGAGAGGACGACGGGGCACCGGACCGGCGCTGACAGGGCTGGACCGGCGCTGACGGGGCACCGGACCGGCGCTGAGGCGAGGGAGCGACGGAGCACCGGCCCTCAGCGCCGACCAATGGCCCGGGAGCGGCGACGAGGGGTGGGGCCATTGCGGCAGCGTTGTCGTGCGGCGGGCGTGTGCGTGGTCACCGTGGTGGGCGGCGACGGAGTGAGCGGGGGGGTTCCCGGGCCCTGCTTGCCGGGCGGCGGGTTCCTGGCGGTCCGGGAAGGCGGGGGGTGGGCCGGTACCCCACTCACCGACCCCGGCCGGGCGGCGGGCCAGCGGAGTGCCAGGTGAAAGGCGGCGACGAGGAAGCGCGGTGGCCCTCGCCGCAGCGCTGTCGTGCGGCGGGCGTGTGCGTGGTCACCGTGGTGGGCGGCGACGGAGTGAGCCGGGTGGTTCCCGGGCCCTGCTTGCCGGGCGGCGGGTTCCTCACGGTCCAGGCAGGGCGGTGCGGCAAGGTGGGCGGGTGGTCGCCCGCGCTCGTGGCGGCCGCCGGGCCGGTGCGCAGCCCCGGAGGGCCCCTCCCGAGGGCATACCGGGCATAACGAGCGCGCTGCGGAGGGGCGGTGATCCAGGGTGGTGGTATCGCCGCCCGGCCAGTGATTCTGCGCAGGTTTCACCGCTATGGATGCCCCGAGGGGCCCGTGGGGCCCGGAAGGTGGATTCCGGGCCTGCCGGTACCGACCCGGTGTCCGCTTCGCCCGGTTCCTTGGCTGTCGGGGCGCCTTGCGCGCCCCGTTTGACGCCCGGGGCGGCGTCGCGGGCGGTGCGGGCGTGCGTTCATCACGACACGTGAACGGGATCCGGCGCCAGAAGGGCCTTAAACGGCACACCGGGGCCGTTTGTCGGGCCCGGTGTCACTGTGTGTAGCCGATATCGGCCCCGCATGGGCCCCGCGAGCCCGGCTGGGGCGCCCGGACGGCCCCGCGCTCGCCTCCGCGCTCGACCGAAACACCCCGGACAGGTACGAACAGGGCATATTGTTCCTAGAACCTGTTCTGGTATCGCGCTCTTCGTCGCTCCGGGGCCTCCGGGGGCGTCGCTGGGCCCGCTTCCCGCTCCCGCCCGCACCTAACGCGGAGTGTTCGCCCAGGTCACAGTGCTGACGGGGTTCGCTGTGCGGGTCCGGCGGCCGCCTCGGGTGTCGAAGAGCGCGAACCCCGGGACCGCGCCGTCCTCCCGCACCGCGAGGAACCCGCCGCCCGGCAAGCAGGGCCTGGGAACCGCCCCGCTCGCTCCGTCGCCGCCCACCACGGTGGCCACGCACACGCCCGTCACTCGACGGCGCTGCCGTATGGGCCGCCGACCTTGCCTCGTCGCCGCCCGACCACCCCACACCCCGGCGGCCCGCCGCCCGGCCGGGGCCCGTGAGTAGGGCACCAGCTGAGCCGCCCGCCCGGACCGCGAGGAGCCCGGCGGACGGCAGGCGGGGCCCGGGAACCGCTGCGTCCCCGCCGTCCCCGTCGCGCACGCTTTCGTGCGTAGGGCCGAATACCTCTCCCGGGGGAGGCGCGCGACCCGGGGTTCGGCCTAGCGTCAGGGCCATGGCGCGGGGTATCCGGCGCCCGGACGCCTTCGGGGACATCCCCGGCCCCGGGTGCCGGGCCCGCCGACAGCCCCGCCGTGTCGCCCGCCGGGAGGAATCATGACCCAGACCGCCGCGACGACCGAGGAATCCGCCGACCCGCCCGCCGCGGCCGCCGTCGAGGACGTCCGCAAGGTCTACGGCAGGGGCGACTCCCGCGTGGCCGCCCTCGACGGCGTCAGCCTCGCCGTGCCCCAGGGCCGCCTCACCGCCGTCATGGGCCCCTCGGGCTCCGGCAAGTCCACGCTGATGCACTGCATGGCCGGGCTCGACACGGTCACCTCCGGACGGGTCGTGCTCGGCGGCACCGACCTCACCGGCCTGGGCGAGCGCGCCCTGACCCGACTGCGGCGCGACCGGGTCGGCTTCGTCTTCCAGGCTTTCAACCTCGTCCCCACGCTCACCGCGCTGGAGAACATCACCCTGCCCTCCGACATCGCCGGGCGCCGACCCGACCGCGCCTGGCTCGACCGGGTCATCGACGCCGTCGGCCTGCGCGACCGGCTCGGCCACCGCCCCTCCGAGCTCTCCGGCGGGCAGCAGCAGCGGGTGGCCTGCGCCCGCGCCCTCGCCGCCCGACCCGACATCGTCTTCGCCGACGAACCCACCGGCAACCTCGACACCGCCTCCGGCCGCGACGTGCTCGCCCTCCTCCGGGACGCCGCCCACCTGCACGGCCAGACCACCGTCATGGTCACTCACGACCCCGCCGCCGCCTCCTACGCCGACCTGGTCGTCTTCCTCGCCGACGGCCGCGTCGCCGGGCGCCTGGACGCCCCCGACGCCGACACGATCCTGGAGCGCATGAAGAGCGCGGGGAGCCCGGCATGATCCTCCTCCGCCTCGCCCTGCGGGGGCTGGCCGCCCACCGGCTCCGCCTGGCCCTCACCGCCGTCGCCGTGGTCCTGGGCGTGGCCTTCACCAGCGGCACGCTCATCCTCACCGACACCATGGAGCGGTCCTTCACCCGCATGTTCGCCGGCATCAACGCCGACGTGGACGCCGTGGTCCGGACCGAGCAGGCCTTCTCCCAGCAGGCCGGGCCCGCCCTCGGCGCCGGTCCCGGCCTGCCCGCCGACCTGGCGGAGGAGCTGGCCGAGCCCGAGGAGGTCGAGGGCGTCTACCCGGTCGCCGAGGGCACCGCCGTGCTGCTGGACCCCGACGGCGAGGAGGTCGGCGGGCAGGGGCCGCCGCAGATCGGCACCACCTGGCACGGCAGGCCCGGGTCGGGGATCACCCTGACGGCGGGCCGCGGCCCCGGCGGCGCCGGAGAGTTCGTACTGGACGAGGGCACCGCCGCCGAACAGGGCCTGGAACCCGGCGACCGCGCCGTGCTGCGCTTCCCCGACCCCGGCGGCGGGGCGGGCGACGAGCGCGACATGGAGCTCACCGGCACGTTCCGCGCCGGGCAGGTGGGCATGGCGGCCGGGGCGACGGTCGCGGCCTTCGCGCCCGACACCGCCCGCCGCCTGCTGCTCGGCGACCCCGACCGGGTCACCGAGTTCCACCTGGTGGGCGACGACGCCAAGTCGCAGTGGCAGATCGCCGACTCCGTCGCCTCCGTGCTGCCCCTCGGCGCCGAGTCACTGCCCATGGACATCGTGCGCGACGAGGAGACCGGGCCGCTGCTGGAGGTCCTCGGCTTCTTCGAGGTCTTCCTGCTGACCTTCGCCGGGATCGCCCTGTTCACCGCCTCTTTCCTGATCGCCAACACCTTCGCGGTGCTGGTGGCGCGCCGGGTGCGGGAGCTGGCGCTGCTGCGTGCGGTCGGCGCCTCGCAGGGGCAGGTGCGCGCCGTGGTGATGGGTGAGGCGCTGGGCGTGGGGCTGGTCGGCTCGGCGCTGGGCCTGGCCGCCGGGGCGGTACTGGCGCGGGGCGTGCTGGCCGCCATGGGCGCGGCCGGAGTGGGGCTGCCGGAGGTGCCGCTGCGCCTCACCGGCACGAGCGCGGCCGTCGCGGTGGCGGTCGGCGTCGGGGTCACCCTCGCCGCCGCCTACGTTCCGGTGCGACGCGGGACCCGTGTGCCGCCGGTGGCCGCCATGCGCGACGACATCGGCGCCACGACCGCCCCGGTCACCGGGGCGGGCCGGTTCGC
>NZ_ANBH01000193.1 GCF_000341185.1 Nocardiopsis chromatogenes YIM 90109 | reverse complement strand
TGTCGGCCGGAGGGGACGCGGCGCCGTGGCTGGTGGGGGCCGGTGCGGCACTGGTTCTGCTGGCGCTGGCCGCGCTGGCTCCGGTGCTGGGCCGACCGGTGCTGCGCGCCGTCGGGGCGCCGCTGCCGCGCCTGTGGGGCCTGCCCGGTCGGCTGGGGCGGGACAACGCGCTGCGCAGCCCGCGCCGTACCGCCGCGACCGCGATGGCGCTGACCGTGGGGCTGGGGCTGGTCGCGGCGATCGCGGCGCTGAGCGCGTCGGCCGAGGAGTCGGTGGACCGCAGGATCGACGAGGCCATGGGCGCCGACCTGGCCGTGGTGGCCGAGGGCTTCGACCGGTCGGTCCCGCCGCAGGTGGTGGAGGAGGTCGACGGCGCGCCCGGCGTCGCGGCGGTGGCCGCGGTGCGGATCGGCCGGCTGGAGGTCGCGGGCGCCCCGGCGATGGCCTCGTCCGGGGACCCCGACCGCCTGGCCCGCGCGGCGTCGCTGGACGTGGTGGAGGGCGGCGGGGACTTCTCCGAGGCGGGGATGATGGTGTCGCAGGACGTCGCCGACGAGCGCGGGTGGCGGGTCGGCCGGGACGTCCCCGTGGTCTTCCCCGACGGGACGGAGGCCGAGCTGCCCCTGGAAGGGGTGTACGCGACCGGGTCCCTGGTGGCGTCCGACCACCTGCTCTCGCCCGATGCCTACACCGAGTACTTCGACGAGGACCTGGTGGCGGCGGTCTACGTCTCCGCCGAGCCGGGCGCGGCGGACCGGGCGCGCGCCGCGGTGGACACGGCGCTGGAGGAGGCGCCGGGGGCCGAGGTGCTCGACCGGGGAGAGATGAAGGAGCGCAACCGCGAGAGCCTGGCGCGGCTGACCGGGACCATCTCGGCGATGCTCGTGCTGTCGGTGGTGATCGCCGGTCTGGGGATCGCGAACACGCTGGCCCTGTCGGCGTCGGAGCGGGTGCGTGAGATCGGCCTGCTGCGCGCGGTGGGCCTGTCCCGGGTCGGCCTGCGGAGGATGATCCGCCTGGAGGCGGTCGTGATCGCCGTGTTCGGGGCGCTGCCGGGCCTGGGTGTCGGCCTGCTGTTCGCGTGGGCCCTGCACAAGGTGCTGGAGGACGAGGGCATCGTGGTCTTCGCGGTCCCGGTGGGGACGCTGGCGGCGCTGCTGGGGGCGTCGGTCGTCATCGGGGTGCTGGCGTCGCTGTGGCCCGCATGGAGGGCGTCGCGGATGGACGTGCTCAAGGCCATCGCCACGGAGTAGAGGCGGGCCGGGAGGCCTGGCCCGCGGACGGCGTCCGCGGAACCTCCGCCGGCCGTGAGCGCCGCTCGTGTCCCCGCTGCGCGAAGACCACGAAGCGGCGCAGCAGGGGCGCGACCGCGAGCCGACGCCGACCCGAGGACCAGGCCCCTGCTCGGGCCCACCGCCATCCGGCGGAAAGGACCGTCCGCCATCCGGCGGAAAGGACCGTCCGGCCGCCGGTGCGCACGCGCCCCGTCGGCCGTGCCGTTCGACGGCGGTGACCGCGACGGCGCCGTGCGGCTCGGACCGTCGCCGGAAGCGGTCCGCCGCCCCGCGCCGCCCGGTCGCGGTCCTGGCCGACCGGTGCTATGAGCACGACGAATGCCGCCAGATGCCATGCGCCGACGGGCTCCGCGCCGAACGCCCGCCGACGGGCGGGCCGTCGGCCAGGGCCCCGAAGGCCATCCGCCCCCGCCCCTGTCCTGCGGTCAGCCCGGGCGGTTGTGCGGGATCTCCGCCCGCACCCGAAAACCCCCGCCCCCGTTGGGCCCCGATTCCAGGCGGCCGCCGAACAGGGACACCCGCTCGCGCATCCCCAGCAGCCCATGGCCCGGCTCCTCAGGAGGCCGCGGCCCCGGGCCGCCCCGGCCGACACCGCCTCCCCGCCCCCCGTCGTCGGTCACCTCCACCGTCACCGCGTCCGCGCCCAGGTCCACCACCACCCGCGCCCGCGCGCCCTCGCCCGCGTGTTTGAGGACATTGGTCAGCGACTCCTGCACCACCCGGTACAGCGTCAACCCCTGCGCCGGGGGCGGGTCCCCGCCCTCCCCGCGCATCTCCAGGTCGACGCCGAGGCCCGCCTCGCGCAGGTGGGCGGCGAGCGCGTCGAGGTCGGCCGCCCCGGGCTGGGGCCCGCGCTCGGCGCCCCCGCCCTCGGGCGCCTCCGCCATCCTCAGCACCCCGACGATGCGCCGCATCTCCGCCAGCGCCTGCCGCCCCGTCTCCTCGATGTCGGTCAGCGCCTGCTCGGCGGCCTCGGGCGACCGGTCGATGACCCGCCGCCCCGCCGTCGCCTGGACGGTCATCACACTCACGTGGTGGGCCACCACGTCGTGCAGCTCCCGGGCGATCCGCGAGCGCTCCTCGGCCAGCACGGCGCGCACGTGCGCGTCCCGGGCCCGCTCCAGGCGCCGCGCCCGCTCCCGCAGCTCGGCGGTGTCGTAGGTGCGCATCCGCACCAGCCGCCCCACCCACCAGGCCCCGCCCATCCACACGAGAGTGAGCACATAGGGCGTCGCCCCCGGGATGTCGGTGGGCGGCTGCACGGGTGAGGCCAGGGTCGCGGCGGCGTCCACGGCGACGCCCGCAGCCAGCGATCCCAGGCTGCGCGCCAGGGGGAGGTGCCGCCCGACGGCGTAGGAGGCGACCGCGATGCCGGGGCCGGCGACGCCCCAGACGAACGCGCCCGACGTCTCGGCGAGCACGCCCGCCACGGACATGCAGACCAGCACCGTCAGGGGGAGGCGGCGGCGCGCCACGATGACCGCGGCCAGCAGGCATCCGCCCAGGTAGCCGCCGAGGGGCCAGGTGTGGCTCGCGTCGAACTCGGCGGTGCGGCTCCACGTCGGCACGAGCGCGGCGTTGAGCCCGGCGAGCAGCAGCACGAGCAGCGCATCGGTCACCCGGTCCCGTCTGCGGGCGGGCAGCCACGTGAGCACTCGGCGGGCCAGGGCACGGCGGCCGCCTGCGGCGCCGCAGGCGGAACCGGGTCGGGAAGGGGACNNAGGGGCGGGGGGGCCCGCCGCAGTACCTCCCCGCGGCCGATCCGCCCTCCTTCCCCCGGACGATGCCGCGGACGGGGCGAGGGGGCCCGGCGCCGCCCCCCGGCGGGCGGCCGCAGAAGCGGGCCACCCGGTCGGCGGCGGTGTCCACGGGAGTCAGGTGGAGCCTCCGGCCGTCCGCCGATGTGCGGACGCGGGGCGCATCATCCCGGGCGACGTGCCCCGGCCGGGGCGGCGCCGCCCCCACCGGGCCGTGCCCCTCAGGCGCTCAGCCCCTCGGCGCGGGATTCGGCAACGGCGGCGGCGTCCCCCCGAACTCCGGGCACACCGCCTGGTGGTCGCACCAGTCGCACAGCTTGCTCTTGCGCGGGCGCCACTCGCCCGACCGGGCCGTGCGCTCGATCTCCGCCCAGATCTGAGAGATCTCCGCCTCCGCGGCGCGCAGCTCCTCCTCGGTCGGCTCGTACCAGCGCACCCCGCCGTCGCCCAGGTACATGAGCTGCAGACGCGCGGGAACCTCGCCCAGCTCCCGCCACAGCATGACCCCGTAGAAGAAGATCTGGAACTTCGCCTTGTCCTCGAACCGCGGCCGCGGCGTCTTGCCCGTCTTGTAGTCGACCACCCGGATCTGCCCCGTCGGCGCCACGTCCAAGCGGTCCACATACCCCCGCAGCCGCAGCCCCGACTCCAGGGTGAC
>NZ_ANBH01000192.1 GCF_000341185.1 Nocardiopsis chromatogenes YIM 90109 | reverse complement strand
CCCCCCAGCCACGCCCGCTCGTCCTCGCCGCCCGGCTCACCGAAGAGCTCGGCCGCCTCCGACCGCGACGACCGGAGCTTCTCCCACTGCGGTTCGACCAGCGCGCGGGCGGTGCGCGGGGTCCGTGTGTCGGCCGGGAGCTCGTACAGGCGCTCCAGCACCGCGTGCACCAGCGTGCCGCGCAGCGCCGCCGGGCTCGGCTTCTCCGGGAGCCGGTCGATCACCCGGAACCGGTACAGCAGCGGGCACTGCAGGAAGTCCGAGGCCCGCGAGGGGGAGAGGGAGGGAAGCGGCGTCGCGGAGGCGGTGTCCATGCCCCCCAACCTTAGGGCGGCGCGCCCGCCGTGCGCACCGCGTAGCCTGGCGGTGTGACCGACAACGGCAGCAGCACTCGGCCTGCGGCGCGGGGCGGGACGGGGCGCGGCTCCGGCCTGCTCATGGGGCGTCCGTTCGGCATCCCGATCTATGTGACCCCGTCCTGGCTGATCATCGCCGCGATCATCACGATCGTCTACGAGCCCGTGGTGGAGCGGACCCTGGCCCTGGGCCCCGCCTCCTACCTGGTGGCGTTCGCCTTCGCGGTACTGCTGTACGCGTCGGTGCTGGTGCACGAGCTGGCGCACGCCGTCGTCGCCCGCGTGTTCGGCGTCCATGTGCACCGCATCACCCTGTTCATGCTCGGCGGGGTCACCGAGATGCGCGACGAGGCGCAGACCCCGGGCCGGGAGTTCTGGATCTCCTTCGCCGGGCCGCTGCTGTCCCTGGTCCTGGCCGCCCTGGGGTTCGTGGCGCTGCCGTTCGTCCCGCCGGACACCGTGGTCGGCGTGCTCACCTGGCAGCTTTTCGTGGCCAACCTCCTCGTGGGCGTGTTCAACCTGCTGCCGGGGCTGCCGCTCGACGGCGGCAAGGTGGTGCGCGCGGCCGTATGGAAGCTGACCCGCCGTCCCACCGCCGGAACCGTCGTGGCGGCCTGGGGCGGGCGCTTCCTGGCCGTGCTGGTGATGCTGGCGCCGCTGCTGTTCGCGCTGCGCACCGGCGAGACGCCGAGCGTGTTCATGGTCCTGCTCGGGGTGCTGCTGGGCGCCTTCATGTGGACGGGGGCCGGGAGCGCGCTCCGCAACGCCAGGATCCGCGAGCGCATCCCCAAGCTGCGCGCGCGGACCCTGGCCCGCCGCGCCGTCCCGGTGTCCGGCGACACCCCGCTGTCGGAGGCCCGCCGCCTGATGGGCGAGGCCGACGCCGGCGCCGTCCTGGTGACCGACTCCTCCGGGGCGCCGGTGTCGATCGTCGACCCCGCGGCCGAGGAGCGGGTCCCCGAAGGGCGCCTGCCGTGGACGCCGGTGTCGCAGGTGGCGGTGGCAGTCACCGCCGGGTCGGTGCTCGACGCCGACCTGGACGGCGAGCGCCTGCTGGAGGCCATGCGGCGCACGCCCGCACCCGTCTACCTGCTGGTGCGTGAGGACGGCGGGGTGTACGGGGTGCTGCGGTCGCGGGACGTGGGCGACGCCTTCGCCGGGACCTGACACGCGGAGCCGGGCCCCGGGCCGGGGGCCGGGGACGCCGCCGGTGTCGCCATGGACGTCCGGCATGGACCGGCATGGAGCGGACGGCGACCTCACGCAGGGCACCGTCTCAGCGCATGGCGCCGTCCGGCCAGAACACCACCACAGGGCGGTCGCACTCCTGCGCATAGGCCACGATGTCGGCCGTCCCGCCGAGCCCGCGCGCGGCGCGGCCGTCCCACACCGCCAGCAGCTCGTCGCAGTGGTCCACCAGGTGCCTGCCCGCTTCAAGGTGCGCCTGCGGGGTGGAGTCGGTGTACGGCAGGTGGTGCACCAGCGCCGCCCGCGCCAGCAGCTCGTCGTAGACCGGGCGGTGCTCGGGCGGCAGCCCGTCCCGGTACCGCTCGGCCGGGACGACGGCCTCCAGGTCGGCCCCGGCCTCGATCACGGCGCGGGCGAACAGGCTGTCGGCGCCGTCGGCCAGGCAGCTCAGGCCGATCAGCCCGCCGCCGAGCGGAGCCAGGTGGGCGCGCAGGGCCGCGTCGACCTCCCGCTCCACGGCGGGCGGCAGGCCACGGTGCCCGGTGATGGCGATGCGTCGCACGCGGATCCCCCCTCCCCGGAGGAACGACGGGCCTGGTGTGGGGGATACCCCCGGGTGTCCCTGGTCAGACCAGGGACGACGGGCCGCCGGTGAGGACGGCGGTCAGTTGGGCGTCGAGCCGGTCGGCGGCGCGGGCCCGCGGCCCCCGGTACTCCTTGCGGAACCGCCGCACCCGGTCCACGACCCGCTCCGAGCGCAGCCGCGCCCCGGTGGTGAGCGCCTCCCCGGCCAGCCGGAAGGCCTCGTCGGAGTCGCCCGCGTGGGCGTGCGCCCGGGCCATCTCCACCTGCAGGACCGCCCCCTGCTTGGCGCCGGGCCGGGTGCCGGAGAACGCCTCGGCGAAGGCGGTGCGCGCCTGTTTCGGCCGCTTGAGCCGGACGTTGACCAGGGCCCGGTACCCGGCGACCTTCGCGGGCTCGAAGGCGAACACCCACGGCCAGGGCGGGTGCGCGTTGTCCGAGCGCTCGACGCACCGCTCGGCCAGCGCGATCTCCCGGTCGGCCTCGGAGGCGCGGCCCAGCCCCGCCTGGCCCTGCGCGCGCACGCAGGCCAGCCAGGCGGTGGCGGTCGGGTGGGCGCCGGGCCCCAGGCGGCGCCCGGCCTCGTGGGCCAGGGACAGGCCCAGCGCCGGGTCGTCCGCGTCGATCTCGAACGCCGCCAGGCTGCCGAGCATGTACACGTCGAGCAGGCGGCTGCGGGCCCGCCGGGCGCGCTCGACGGCGGCGCGGTAGTAGGAGCGGGCCGACCCGGCGTCGCCCATGTCGGCGTGCAGCCAGGCGGCGAACCCGGCGGCCTCGCTGGCCGCCGCGGCCACGTCGGCGGCGAACGGGGTGTTGCGCGCCCGCTCCAGGGTGAGCCCGGCCAGTTCGACGTGGGCGATCGCGCCCCGGGCCAGGTCGCGGGCGGGCGCGGCGGCGTCCATCCGCCGCTGGCCGCCGGTGATGGCGCGCAGCGTGGGCGCCGTCTCCTCGTGGATCTCGGCCTGGGCCGCCGGGACGGGNCCCCCCGACAGCGGCAGCGTCAGCGCGGTCACCGCCGCGGCCTTGCCGAATTCTCTGCGTCGCGTGGGATCCCCCTCGTCCGGTTCGTCGGCGCCGCCGAACCGGAGCTGGTGGAGCGGGATGCCCAGGCGTGACGCCAGGTCGCGGACCTGGTCGACGGTGAGCGACTGCTGGCCGTTCACCACGCGGGACACCCAGCTCTGGGAGTACCCGACCGCGCGGGCCAGCTCGCCCTGCGACCAGCCGCGGTAGCGGCGGACGTCCTCCACGATCACGGCGATGTCGCACGTGGACAGGGCGGCGGCCATCGACGGCCGGGTCCAGAATTCCGGTGGCAGAGCGCCGTCTCGGTGGGGCATGAGCCTAGGTTAGGGTCGCCACCTGGCGTTGATGGCTATGTGTGAAAGAAATACTGCTATGCGTAGTCCGCATATGACTGTTCCGCGAGCGTCGGATGGTGCACAGTCAAGGGACTGAAGTCCCTGCCTGGCTGGGATTTCGTCGACGAACGGGAGGGCGGACGAGCATGGAGACCCGTGGTTCCGGTAGGCCCGGCGTGGCCGGAAACGGTCATCGGCTTGACAGGACCCCCGACGCCGCATGGGCGCGTGCGGTCCGCGGATTGACGGCCGAACTGCAGTCCTGGGGCCTGGAGGCCCGCGTCGACCGGGCGACCGGGACCGTCGAGGCCGCCGGCGCGGGGGGCCGCCGCGTGCAGCGCGCGGTGCTGCGCCCGCACCGCGGCAGCCTGTGGTGGTGGCTGCGCTGGGAGGCCGAGGGCCTGCCGTGCGGCGCCGCCCTGCCCCAGTCGCCGCTCACCCCGGCCGCCGACCCCCGGGGCGCCGCCCGGCGCATCGTCCGCGTGCTGTCCCCCGCCCGTCCCGAGTCCTGACCCCCGGGACCCGGAACGGGCCCAGGCGGCGCCCCGGGCCCTCCCGCCCGTGACCACGGCGGGGGAGGGGAGAGGGCGGGGGACGGCGGCGGAGGGTCAGGGGGCGGTGCGTGGATCACGAGCTACTGCACGGCGCCCGGACACGCCCCTCGCCGCGTTCTCATCGGTCGGCGGTGTACCCGGGCCGACTCCCCCGCTTCCGGGAGGGGCAGCGGCCTGGCGATGGACATGAAGCCGTCGGCGCTTCCCGCGGGCATGATCCGAGCACCACCTGGGCCCCACTGCGGTACCGCCGAGCGGCGGACCTCCGGAGGGAGGGGCGCACCGTCCCGGTAGCGGACCCGGTGCGGTGGCGCGGCCCGCGGGAGGCGGCGCCCGGCCCCAAGCGTTCAGCGCCTGCTCGGCGGCCGCGCCGGCCCCGTCAGCGGTCCGGCCTCCCGGCCGACCGGCCCGGGCCGCCCCGGCCCTCGGCCGCTTCCGGCGAAAGGCGTCCTCACCGGTCGGCGGCCCTGTCGGCGGCTACGGCACCGCGTCCCACCGTCCCGGCGGGGACCATCAGGCGAAGCGCTCGGCCGCGATCAGCGCCGCCCCGGCGATGCCCGCCGCGTTGCGCAGGTCGGCCGGGGCCACGTCGGCCTTCAGCTTCAGATACCCCAGGAACTTGTCGGCCTTCCGGCTCACCCCGCCGCCGATGACGATCAGGTCCGGTGACAGCAGCCGCTCCACCTCCTCGTAGTACCGCTGCAGCCGCTCGGTGGCCCACTCCTCGTACGACAGCTCCTCGCGCTCCTTGGCCGCCGACGACGCCCGGGTCTCGGCGTCGTGGCCGTCCACCACCAGGTGGCCGAACTCGGTGTTGGGCACGAGGTGCCCGTCGACCAACAGCGCCGTCCCGATCCCCGTGCCCAGCGTCGTGAGCAGGACCGTCCCGCGCACCCCGCGCGCCGCCCCCCACCGGTGCTCGGCCACGGCCGCGGCGTCGGCGTCGTTGACCGCCGCCACCGCCCGCCCCGTCGCCTCCGACAGCAGCCCCTCCACGTTCTGGCCGATCCACGCGTCGTCCACGTTGGCCGCGGTCTCCGCCGTCCCGTTGCGCACCACCCCCGGGAAGGTCACCCCCAGCGGCGCCCCGGACGGCGCGCCCCCGCCCACGGACGACGCGATCTGCGCCACCACCCGGGACACCGCCTCGGGGGTGGACGGCTGCGGCGTGCGGATCTTCACCCGGTCGGCCGTGAACGCACCCGTGCCCAGATCCACCGGCGCCCCCTTGATGCCGCTGCCCCCGATGTCCACGCCCACGCCGACGTGCGTGTCCGCTGCCTGGTCCGCCATGTCCGCCTCCTGACTCCGCCGCCTGCGCGGCCCGGGCGGCCCCCGCCGCCCGCTCCGGCCTCCGCCGTATTCGATGCCCCGCGCGCGACCGATTACGCCGCGCGCGCACGCGGGGGATACCCTGGGCCGTCGCGCGCCCGGGCGGCGCCGGGCCGCAGGTCGATCCGTATCCGGACTCCGCGTGGACCCCGCCGCGGCGCGCCGTCGACCACCATCCACGACACCGGAGAGACGAGCACCAGTGACCGGCATCCACGGCCGCCGCGGACCCTTCGAGGACGGCGACATCGTGCAGCTCACCGACCCCAAGGGCCGGATGCACACCATCACCCTGAAGGCCGGTACGGCGTTCCACACCCACAAGGGGCGGCTCGACCACGACGACCTCATCGGGCGTCCGGAGGGCAGCGTGGTCCGCTCCACCTCCGGCGTCGGCTACGTCGCCCTGCGGCCGCTGCTGCTCGACTTCACCCTGTCGATGAAGCGCGGGGCGACCATCGTCTACCCCAAGGACGCCGCGCAGATCCTCGCCCAGGCCGACATCTTCGCCGGCGCCCGGGTGATCGAGGCCGGGGCCGGGTCGGGCTCGCTGTCCTGCTGGATGCTGCGCGCCGTGGGCGAGCACGGGCGGCTGTACTCCTTCGAGCGGCGCGAGGACTTCGCCGAGATCGCCCGCACCAACGTGCGCCGCTACTTCGGCGACGACCACCCCGCCTGGGAGCTGACCGTCGGCGACCTGAACGAGCGCCTCGCCGAGCCGGGCGCCCCCCGCGAGGTCGACCGCGTCGTCCTGGACATGCTCGCCCCCTGGGAGTGCGTGGACGCCGTCGCCGACGCCCTCATCCCCGGCGGGCTGGTGTGCGCCTACGTCGCCACCGCCACCCAGGTCTCCCGCGTCGTGGAGGCCCTGCGCGACCACGGCCGCTTCTACGAGCCGCACGCCTGGGAGACCATGGTGCGCGACTGGCACGTGGAGGGCCTGGCCGTGCGCCCCGACCACAAGATGATCGGCCACACCGGGTTCCTGGTGACCGCCCGCCGCCTGGCCGACGACGCCGAGCCGCCGGAGCGGCGCCGCCGCCCCGCCAAGGGCGCCTACGGCGAGGAGTGGCAGAAGAGCCAGAAGAAGAAGGACGAGGGTGCCCGGGAGGGCGGCGGTGCCGCCGCCGCGCCGGACGGCGCCGGGGCTTAGGGGGTATTGCGTGGGTCACGGCCTACTGCGCGGCGCCCCAGGCACGCCCCTCGCCGCGTTCTCATCAGTCGACAGCGCGCCCAGGCTGACTCCACTGCTTCTCGGAAAACACAGCGTCCTTGCGATGGACGCACCTGGACGCCGCTCGCTACGGCCATGACCCACGCAACACCCCCTAGCACATACCCGCGGGCGCCCGGGCCCCTCCTCCGGTCCGGGCGCCCCGGCCGCGCCCGGGCCTGGGTGGAAACGTTACTTTCTCATTACGGCACGTGCTCTAGTACCAGGGTGACCTAGGCTTTTACAAGATCGAAAAGTGAGGTCTACGACACTCCCAGCGCCCGGGAGGTTAGGAATAGTCCATGGGTAGGTAGGGTTCCGAGTAGTCGTCCTCTTATAAGGAGGTGGCGGACGTGGCCGATCGCGACGACGAGCGTCAGGCAGAGCGCGACCGTGAAGTCGAAGAACTCACGGCCCAGGTCTCCTACTTGGAAAAGGAACTCAGCGTCCTCCGGCGCAAGCTCGCCGACTCCCCTCGCCATGTACGGCTTCTGGAGGACCGGCTCCGCGAGGCGCAGGCCAACCTCGCCGCCGCGAACGGGCAGAACGAGCGCCTGGTCTCCACGTTGAAGGAGGCCCGCGACCAGATCGTGGCCCTGAAGGAGGAGGTCGACCGGCTCGCCCAGCCGCCCTCCGGCTTCGGGGTGTTCCTGGGGTCGCGCGAGGACGACACGGTCGAGATCTTCACCAACGGCCGCAAGATGCGGGTCAACGTCAGCCCGTCGGTGGATGTGGAGACGCTCCGCCCCGGCCAGGAGGTCATGCTCAACGAGGCCTTCAACATCGTCGAGGCGCAGTCCTTCGAGACGGTGGGCGAGGTCGTCATGCTCAAGGAGGCCCTTGAGGACGGCGAGCGCGCCCTGGTGATCTCCAACCACGACGAGGAGCGCATCGTCCGGCTGGCCGAGCCGCTGCGCGGCGAGCCGGTCCGGCCCGGCGACTCCCTGCTGCTGGAGTCGCGCTCGGGCTATGTGTACGAGCGCATCCCCAAGTCGGAGGTCGAGGAGCTGATCCTGGAGGAGGTGCCCGACATCTCCTACACCGACATCGGCGGCCTCGGCGGGCAGATCGAGATGATCCGCGACGCGGTCGAACTGCCCTACCTGCACAAGAACCTGTTCTACGAGCACCAGCTGCGCCCGCCCAAGGGCGTGCTGCTCTACGGCCCGCCCGGCTGCGGCAAGACGCTCATCGCCAAGGCGGTGGCCAACTCGCTGGCCAAGCAGGTGGCCCAGCGCACCGGCCAGGACGTCGGCAAGAGCTTCTTCCTCAACATCAAGGGCCCCGAGCTGCTGAACAAGTACGTCGGCGAGACCGAGCGGCACATCCGCCTGGTCTTCCAGCGGGCCCGGGAGAAGGCCGGCGAGGGAACGCCGGTGATCGTGTTCTTCGACGAGATGGACTCGATCTTCCGCACCCGCGGCTCGGGCGTGTCCAGCGACGTGGAGAACACCATCGTCCCCCAGCTGCTCAGCGAGATCGACGGCGTGGAGGGGCTGGAGAACGTCATCGTCATCGGCGCCTCCAACCGCGAGGACATGATCGACCCGGCGATCCTGCGGCCCGGCCGCCTGGACGTCAAGATCAAGATCGAGCGGCCGGACGCCGAGGCGGCCCAGGACATCTTCTCCAAGTACATCACCGACGAGCTCCCGCTGCACGACGAGGACCTCGCCGAGCACGGCGGCTCCCGGTCGGCCACGGTGGACGCGATGATCCAGCGGGTCGTCGAGCGCATGTACACCGAGACCGAGGAGAACCGCTTCCTGGAGGTCACCTACGCCAACGGTGACAAGGAGGTCCTGTACTTCAAGGACTTCAACTCCGGCGCGATGATCCAGAACATCGTGGACCGGGCCAAGAAGATGGCCATCAAGGACTTCATCGACAACCGGTCCAAGGGCATCCGGGTCTCGCACCTGATGCAGGCCTGCGTCGACGAGTTCAGCGAGAACGAGGACCTGCCCAACACCACCAACCCCGACGACTGGGCCCGCATCTCCGGCAAGAAGGGCGAGCGCATCGTCTACATCCGGACCCTGGTGTCCGGCAAGAAGGGCGCCGACTCCGGCCGGAGCATCGACACGGTGGCCAACACCGGCCAGTACCTGTAGAAACGCGGCCTGAGGCAGCCTGAAGGGGCCCACCGGCACTGCCGGTGGGCCCCTGTCCGTCCCGGTCGTTTCCGGGCCCCGTGTCATCATGGTGTTAACAAGACGGGGAGCCCCGGCCCGTGGGGCGGAGTCGTCCGTGCCGACGCCGTGGTCGCTACGGCGGGTGACGTCGGCGAAGGGGGCGGAGTCCGCCGTGGCGGGGCACCCTCCGGCCGCGGCGCGTCCCGTGCGTTCCGTGGTCAGACGGAGTAGGGGTCGCCGTACTCGGCGACTCGGGCGGCCACCTCCTTCAGCGTGTCCAGGGTGCGCAGGTAGGGCATCGGGCCGAAGGAGACGCGGGCCGCCCCCAGCTCGGCCAGGCGGCTCAGGCTCGACCAGCCGGGCATGCAGTTGGCGTTGATCGGTCCGGGGACGCCCTCGACCAGCGCCGCGAGCGCCTCCTCGGACGGGATCAGGATCGGGTAGACGCAGTCCGCCCCGGCGTCCATGTAGCGGCGCCCGCGCTCGACGGCCTCGGTGAGGCGGTCCTGCACGGCCCTCTCCCCGCCGCTGACGAACACGTCGACCCGGGCGTTGATGACCAGGTCGTGGCCGGAACCCCGGGCGGCCTCCCGCAGCCGGGAGATGCGCTCCGCCTGCTCGGCGGCGCCGACCATCCCACCGCCCGCGTGGTCGGTGTCCTCGATGTTGAACCCGGCCGCGCCCATCCCGGCGAGCCGTTCCACCAGCTCCTCCGCGGGCAGGCCGTACCCGGCCTCGGCGTCGACGCTGACCGGGACCCGCACCGCCCGGGCGACGCGCGCGGCCGCGTCGAGCATCTCTCCGGCGGGCGCCCCCTCGTGGTCGGGGCGGCCGAGCATGGCCGCGATCGCCGCACTGGCCGTCGCGACCGCCGGAAACCCGGCCTCCTCGACGATGGCCGCGCTCGCCGCGTCCCACACGTTCGGCAGCAGGAGAGGGTCGCCCGGCTTGTGCAGCTCCCGAAGCGTCGCCGCCCCGGCACTGGTCTCGGTGGTGGTCGTCGTCCCCACTGGTCCGGCCTCCGATCGGAGTCGATTGTCCGTCCCCCACATGACCCCCCAGGAGCCCGGAACGTGACACACCGAGCGGTGAGGCCCTGGACGGCGGCACACCGGGCCGCCCCGCCGCCGCATCGCCGGATCCGGAGAGGGGACAGGGGGCGCGGGCCGGAACGCGGGACCTCCGGCGTACCGACGCGCCCGGCCGCCGGTGCCGGAAACGGCCCTTCCGGCCCCCGCCCAGAGGCACTTGGGCCACAATCCCCGTGGGGGAGTTCAAGACGGCGCGTCGGTGGATAACCTTCCACCATGACTGTGCGGCGGATTATGGGCATCGAGACCGAGTACGGGATCTCCGTGCCCGGGAACCCCGGTGCCAACGCGATGGTGACCTCGACTCAGGTGGTCAACGCCTACCTCGCGGCCTCGGCCGCCCGGGCGCGCAAGGCGCGCTGGGACTTCGAGGAGGAGAACCCGCTGCGCGACGCGCGGGGCTTCGACCTCGCCCGCGAGGTCGCCGACCCCACCCAGCTCACCGACGAGGACCTGGGGTTGGCCAACGTCATCCTGACCAACGGCGCCCGCCTGTACGTCGACCACGCGCACCCCGAGTACTCGGCCCCGGAGGTGACCAACCCCCGGGACGCGGTGCTGTGGGACAAGGCGGGGNGGCGGGCCGCCGCCGTGCCCGGGGTCGAGCCGATCCAGCTCTACAAGAACAACACCGACAACAAGGGCGCCTCCTACGGCTGCCACGAGAACTACCTGATGCGCCGGTCGACCGCCTTCGGGGACATCGTGCGCCACCTGATCCCGTTCTTCGTCTCCCGCCAGGCGGTCTGCGGCGCCGGCCGGGTCGGGATCGGCGCCGACGGGCGCGACTCGGGCTTCCAGATCAGCCAGCGCGCCGACTTCTTCGAGGTCGAGGTGGGGCTGGAGACCACGCTCAAGCGCCCCATCATCAACACCCGCGACGAGCCGCACGCCGACCCCGACAAGTACCGGCGCCTGCACGTCATCCTGGGCGACGCCAACATGAGCGAGGTGTCCACCTTCCTGAAGCTGGGCACCACGTCGCTGGTGCTGTCGATGATCGAGGACGGGTTCATCGGCGTCGACCTGTCGCTGGAGACGCCCGTGGCCGACCTGCGGGCCATCTCGCACGACCCCGGCCTGACCCACCAGGCCCGGCTGCGCGACGGGCGGCGGATGACCGCCCTGCAGATCCAGCGCGAGTACCTGGAGCTGGCCGAGAAGTACGTGCAGGACCGCTACGGCAGCGAGCCCGACCCCGACACCGCCGAGGTGCTGCGGATGTGGGGGGACGTGCTGGACCGCCTCTCCCGCGACCCCATGCTCTGCGCCGAGGAGCTGGACTGGGTGGCCAAGCTCAAGCTGCTGGAGGGCTACCGCAGCCGCGACGGGCTGGACTGGGGCCACCACCGGCTGCAGATGGTCGACCTGCAGTACTCCGACGTGCGCCAGGACAAGGGCCTGTACAACCGGCTGGCCGGGCGGGGCCGGATCCGGCGCCTGGTGGACGAGGCCGAGGTCGAGCGCAGCATCACCGAGCCGCCCGAGGACACCCGCGCCTACTTCCGCGGCCGCTGCCTGGCCAAGTACGCCGACGCCGTGGCGGCGGCCTCCTGGGACTCGGTCATCTTCGACCTGCCCGGCTACGACTCGCTGCAGCGGGTGCCCACGCTGGAGCCGGGCCGCGGCACACGCGAGCACGTGGGGGCACTGCTGGACAGCGCCGACACGGCGGCCGACCTGGTCGCCGTGCTCACCGGCGGCAGGCGCTGAGGACCGCGGCGCCCGGGGCGGGGGAGCGGTCGGCCTCCGGCCCCGGGCGCCCGTGCGGTACCGGCGCCGCGGACCGGGTGCCGGGGTCCTCCCTCCGTCCCGGCGGTGGCGCCGCGGGCCCTGGCGGGTCCGCCGCCCGGACCCGGCCGGGCCCGCCCCGGCCGGGGCGGGCCGGTTCGCACCGGGGGGGGCGGGGAACACCCCGGGCCACGCCGATGTTCGGACGGGTGTACGGACAAAACGCCGCGAAGTCGGTAACGTGCGGACAACGGGACCGGCGATCAAGGTTGAGCCGGGCCCCGCTGGGCCAAGATAAGGGCAACGGGCCCCGATCGAGGAGGTTGTGGGATGGCGACCAAGGACACCGGCGGGCAGAAGCACACCACCCGGCGCGACGAGGACGTCGAGGAGGTCGAGGCCGGCGCCGAGGCGCAGGAGCGCAACGAGAAGCTGGACGAGGACGTCGACGACATCCTGGACGAGATCGACGAGGTCCTGGAGTCCAACGCCGAGGACTTCGTCCGCCAGTTCGTCCAGAAGGGCGGCCAGTAGCCTCCGGGCCGGGCCGCCCGGAGGCCGCCCGCCCGGATTCCGGTCCCGGACGCCGCCCCGGGCCGGTTCGCCCACAGCAGAGTCCGGGCCGGTGGCTCCACCCCTTCCCTCCGCTGTCAGTAGGGTCGGCGGTAAACGTCGATAGTCGCCTGCGCCCCGTCCGCCCCGCATCCCACCGCGGGGCGGGCGGGGCGCCACCCGAAGGGAGTCGCGTGTCTCAAGCGTTCGAGGGCGGACGGCTGCCCGCCGCGTACATGAACCCGGGGCCGGCGTCGTTCTCCGAGTTCCTCAGCGCGGTCCACCCCGACCTGCTTCCCCGGTGGCACGACCTGCCGCACGGGACGGACGGACGGCCCCTCACCCCCGAGGCCACCACGATCGTGGCGCTGACCTTCCCCGGAGGCGTCGTGCTCGCCGGGGACCGCAGGGCCACCTCGGGCACCACCATCGCCAACCGGGACATGGAGAAGCTGTTCCGCGCCGACGAGTACTCCGCGGTGGCGATCGCGGGGGCCGCCGGCATCGGCATCGAGCTGGCCCGCCTGTACCAGGTCGAGCTGGAGCACTACGAGAAGCGCGAAGGGCGGCCGCTGTCCCTGGAGGGCAAGGCCAACCGCCTGGCGAACATGCTGCGCGGCAACCTGGGCCTGGCCATGCAGGGCTTCGTCGTGGTCCCGCTGCTCGTCGGCTACGACGAGGCCCGTGAGGGCGGGCGCATCTTCAGCTACGACCCGGTCGGGGGGCGCTACGAGGAGCACCGCTTCCACTCGATCGGCTCGGGCTCGGTCTATGCCCGGGGGTCCCTGAAGAAGCTGTTCACCGACGGGCTCGACGAGCGGCAGGCCGTCACCGCGGCCGTGCAGGCGCTCTACGACGCCGCCGACGACGACTCGGCCACCGGCGGGCCCGACGTCCACCGCAAGATCTATCCGCTGGTCGACGTGGTCACCGAGGACGGCTACCGCCGACTGCCCGCCGAGGAGGTGGCGGCGGTCGCCGAGACCGTGGTGGCCGAGCGGTCCGAGCGGCCCGACGGGCCCACGGCGCCGATCGACTGACCCGGCCCGCACCGACGAGCCCGCACGGACCACAGAGAGCAAAGGAACGATCAGCGGTGTCGATGCCGTTCTACGTCTCGCCCGAACAGAGCATGAAGGACAAGGCGGACTACGCGCGCAAGGGCATCGCGCGCGGCCGCAGCGCCGTCGTCCTGCAGTACGACGGCGGGATCCTGTTCGTGGCGGACAACATGTCCCGCACGCTGCACAAGATCAGCGAGCTGTACGACCGGGTGGCCTTCGCCGCCGTCGGCCGCTACAACGAGTTCGAGAACCTGCGGCTGGGCGGTGTGCGCTACGCCGACTCCCACGGCTACGCCTACGACCGGCGCGACGTCACCGGTCGGATGCTGGCCAACGCCTACGCCCAGACGCTGGGCACGGTGTTCAGCGAGTCCAACAAGCCCTGGGAGGTGGAGATCGTCGTGGCCGAGGTCGGCGACGACGCCGACACCGACCAGATCTACCGGATCACCTTCGACGGCTCGGTCGTCGATGAGAAGGGGCTGCTGGCCATGGGCGGCTCCGCGGACGCGGTGACCGCCGCGCTCAAGGAGCGCTTCGACCGCGGCGCCCCGCTGAGCGAGGCGCTGTCGGCGGCCATGCACGCGCTGGCCCACGAGAACGGCGAGCGCCGGGAGCTGGACGCGGCCAACCTGGAGGTGGCGGTGCTGGAGCGGGCGCGCGAGCACCGCAAGTTCCGCCGCATCCAGGGGGCCCGGCTGACCCGCCTGATCGAGGAGGGGCGGGGCGCCCCGTCCGCCTCCTCGGGCGGCGGCGGGTCCGACGGCGCCTCCGACGACGGCGTCTCCGACGACGGGGGCCCCGGCGACCAGGAGCCCTCCGCCTGATCAGGGGCGCATCCGATCGGCCCGGCCGCGCCCCGCGGAGCATCCCGAGGGGCGCGGCCGGTTTCCCCCGGCCGGAGGGAGCCGATAACAACAGTGGAGTCGTCGGCAGCGCGGCGGGGCTCCGGCCGGTGCGGACCGGCCGCGACGGGCATCCGCGGCTGCCACGGGACGGGAAACGGGTGAGGCCGCGTGGAACGCCGCATTTTCGGACTTGAGAACGAGTACGGCGTCACCTGCACGTTCCGGGGACAGCGCAGGCTGTCGCCGGACGAGGTGGCGCGCTACCTGTTCCGCCGCGTCGTGTCGTGGGGACGCAGCAGCAACGTCTTCCTGCGCAACGGCGCCCGCCTGTACCTGGACGTGGGCAGCCACCCCGAGTACGCCACCCCCGAGTGCGACGACCTGGCCGACCTGGTGGCGCACGACAAGGCCGGCGAGCGGATCCTGGAAGGGCTGCAGGTCGACGCCGAGCAGCGCCTGCACGAGGAGGGCATCGCCGGCGAGATCTACCTGTTCAAGAACAACACCGACTCGGCCGGCAACTCCTACGGCTGCCACGAGAACTACCTGGTGGGGCGGCACGGCGAGTTCGGGCGCCTGGCCGACGTGCTCATCCCGTTCCTGGTGACGCGGCAGATCATCTGCGGGGCGGGCAAGGTCCTGCAGACCCCGCGCGGCGCCCTGTACTGCGTCAGCCAGCGGGCCGAGCACATCTGGGAGGGCGTCTCCTCGGCGACCACCCGGTCCCGGCCCATCATCAACACCCGCGACGAGCCGCACGCCGACGCCGAGCGCTTCCGCCGCCTGCACGTGATCGTCGGGGACTCCAACATGAGCGAGGTGACCACCCTGCTCAAGCTGGCCTCCACCGACCTGGTGCTGCGGATGATCGAGACCGGGGTGGTGATGCGCGACTTCACCCTGGAGAACCCCATCCGGGCCATCCGCGAGGTCAGCCACGACATGACCGGGCGCCGCAAGGTGCGGCTGGCCAACGGCAGGGAGGCCAGCGCGCTGGAGATCCAGCACGAGTACCTGGAGAAGGTGCAGGCCTACGTCGACCGGAACGGCACCGACGCCACCGGCAAGCGGGTGCTGGAGCTGTGGGCGCGCACCCTGGAGGCGGTCGAGACGCAGAACCTGTCGCTGGTGGAGCGGGAGATCGACTGGGTCGCCAAGTACAAGCTGCTGGAGCGCTACCGGGCCAAACACGGGCTCTCGCTGTCCTCGCCGCGCATCGCCCAGCTCGACCTGACCTACCACGACATCCACCGCGACCGCGGGCTGTTCTACATGCTGCAGCGCAAGGGGCAGATGGACCGGGTCGTCAACGACCTGTCCACCTTCGAGGCCAAGTCCGTGCCGCCGCAGACCACGCGGGCGCGGCTGCGCGGGGAGTTCATCCGCAAGGCGCAGGAGAAGCGGCGCGACTTCACCGTCGACTGGGTGCACCTGAAGCTGAACGACCAGGCGCAGCGGACCGTGCTGTGCAAGGACCCCTTCAAGGCGGTCGACGAGCGCGTGGAGAAGCTGATCGCCGGAATGTGATCCGCGGGCCGCCGGGGCGCGCCCCGGCGGCTCCGGGGCGGCCCCGCGACCCGGTGTCCCGCGCCCCGCGATTCGGTCGCAGGGGCGCCGTAACCCCCTGTGCCAAAGGGCCCTTAACCGGTTCTTACCCGGATACGGAAGGATCGCCTTTCCGATAGTGTGTCGGGGACCCGAGCCGATATAGAGGTTGTGCCCTATGCGACGACGTGCCGCCGCCCTCGCGGTACCGTTCTCTGCCGTGCTGCTGGCGGTGTCCGCCTGCGGCACGATTCCCGAGGATTGGAAGACGCCGGCCTTCCTTCAGACCGGGGACGACGTGGACAGCCGGCTTCCGGAGGTCAGCGGGAAGCCCGGGGAGGAGCCCAAGGTCGAGTTCCCCGACATCGCCCCGCCCGGCGAGCAGATCTCCGGCGTGGTGCGGCCGGGTGAGGACCAGGGGGAGATCGTCCGCGCCGACGACCTGCTGCTCGTCGACATCGTCGACTACCAGTGGGAAGGCAAGGGCAAGGCGGAGAAGACCAACTCCACCTACGAGACCGGGACCCCGTTCCTGCTGTCCATGGAGCAGCTGGGCGAGGAGTTCAACAAGGACATCGTCAACCAGAACGTCGGCGCGCAGGTCGTGTTCGTCTTCCCCGCGGCCGACCCGGAGCAGGCCCAGGCGCAGGGGATGGACCCCTCGGAGATCCCCGAGGGCGACTCGGTCTCGGTGCTGGAGGTGCGCGACCGCTTCGGCAAGGGCGACACCGTCCCCGGCGAGCAGAGCACCGACGGCGGCGACGGCCTGCCCACCGCCCCCGACAACGGCGCCGCCGAGCCGGAGATCTCCATCCCCGAGGGCGATCCGCCCGAGGAGCTGGAGAAGGTGAACCTCGTGGAGGGCGAGGGGCCCGAGGTCGAGGACGAGCAGGAACTCGTCGTCCAGTACACCGGCGTGCGCTGGGAGGACGGCAAGGTCTTCGACTCCACCTGGAGCAAGGGCGGCGCGCCGTTCACCTTCCCGCTGGGCCAGGGCCAGGTCATCGAGGGCTGGGACGAGGGCCTCAAGGGCGAGAAGGTCGGCAGCCGGGTGCTGCTGGTGATCCCCGAGGACCAGGCCTACGGCAAGGACGCCGCCGACAACGGGCAGCCCGCCGGGACGCTGGTGTTCGTCATCGACATCCTGGGCGCCGTCGACCCGCCGCCCCCGGCCGAGGAGACCGGCGGCGACGAGGAGTCCGGCGACCAGGACACGTCCGGGGACGAGGAGAAGTCCGGCGACGAGTCCGAGGGCGAGGAGAAGTAGCGGCACCGCGTCCGGGGCCTTCCGGCCCCTGACGTGGGGACACGGGGCGCGGGGCGGCCGAGGGCCGCCCCGCGCCTCCGTCGTGCACGGCGTCCGCACTCGGCGATGCCCGCGGCAGAAGTGCTGTCAGAACCACTGGTTGACAGCACCGTCGTCGAGATCAACGGGGGAGGGCGCCCACCAGCCGGGCCGCGTGGCGGCCCGCCGCGGCCGACGCCAGGAAGCACGCCCGGTCCTCGTCCAGCGACCGGCCCATGGTGGACAGGCGCAGCGGCAGCCCCCGCAGCGCCTCCTCCAGCCCGTCCACGGGCACCTCCACCAGCCGGTGCCGCCCGCCCAGCGGCGCGGCCTCGGCCGCCACCCGCTCGCCGAAGGCGCCCGGCAGCACCGGCACCGGCACGTCCGCCCGCGCCACCGCCACCTTGCCGTAGGCGGTCAGGCTGTGGTGCGACACCCCCCGGTGGCGCTCGCGCGTGTCGGCCTCGCTCACCCGCAGGGCGGCGACCGGGCGCCCGCCCAGCACCGACGCCGCGTTCACCGCTTCGCCCGCGGCCACCCCCGAGAACCCCCACGGCGTGCCGGTGCCCAGGTTCCCCGGCCCCTGCGCGACCACCGCCAGGTCGGCCCCGAGCACGTGCCGGGCGGCCAGGAGCCCGCTGTGCACCGTCACCGCCTCCAGGTCGCCGCCGAAGGCCTGCCCGGTGGTCACCGAGGCCGCCAGCAGCCCCGCCTCCCGCAGGCCCGCCACCGTCCGGGAGAACGCCGCCGGGAGCGCCCCGCCGTCGAGCATCACGTACACCGCGCGCAGCCCCGGCCGCTCCAGGTGAGCACCGGCCAGCACGGCCGGAAGCGCCGAGTGCAGGTCGGCGGTGACCACCGGCATGCCCTCCACGCTCTCGGCGCCGCGCAGCAGCCCGTGCGTGGGGGCGTCCTGCCCGTCGGCGCCCAGGACGGCGGTCTGCACCGGGGTGTAGCGCGCCTTGACCAGGTGGCCGGGGGCGGGGGCGTCCGGCGGCAGCCGGTCCGGCAGGGCCACCACCATGGCGTACCCGCCGGTGCCCAGCCCCAGGTCCAGGGCGGTGGTGTTGAGCAGCACCCGGTCGCCCTCCTCCGGGCGCCCCACCAGGCCGGTGTAGGCCAGTGCGCGGCACGGGGCCGCGGTGCCGCCCGTGCCCGCTCCACCGCCGCCGGAGCCGTCGCCCCGGCCGTCCCCGGCCCCGTCCGCCGGCCCGGGGGCCAGCCGGACCTCCAGCTCGACCGCGCCGGGCCACTCGCGGCCCGTCCCCAGTACCCGTCCTTCACGCCATCGGATCACGGAAATGACGGTACCTTCGGGGCTGAAGGCCGCCTCGGCGGCGCGCGGCGATGCGGGGAGGAACGGATCCGCCGATGTCCAGAAAGAAGACGGAGCGCCAGCTCAACCTGGTGATCTGCCTGCTGTCGACCCGGCGGTACCTCACGGCCCGGGAGATCCGTGCGACCGTGGCCGGATACGAGGAGGCCGACAGCGACGGCGCGTTCAAGCGCATGTTCGAGCGGGACAAGAAGGAGCTGCGCCAGAGCGGCATCCCCGTCGAGACCGGCGGCGGGGACCTGTGGAGCGGCGAGGAGGGCTACCGCATCTCGCGTGCGGCCTACACCCTCCCCGAGATCGAGCTGCTCCCCGACGAGGCCGCCGTGCTCGGCCTGGCCGCCCGCGCCTGGCGGCACGCCGCCCTGGGCGACGCCGCCGCCGGGGCGATGATGAAGCTGCGCGCTGCGGGGGTGCCCACCGACGCCGACGCCGCCCCCGCGGTCACCCCCGTGCTCGCCACCGACGAGCCCGCCTTCCTGCCCATGTGGCAGGCGGTGCGCGACCGCCGCCCGGTCGCCTTCGACTACCGCAAGCCGCGCGCCCACGCCCCCGAACGGCGGGTGCTGGAGCCGTGGGGCGTGGTCAACGTGCGCGGGCGCTGGTACGTGGCCGGGCGCGACCGCGACCGCGGCGAGCGGCGCGTGTTCCGCCTGGGGCGCGTGGTGGGCGGGGTCGAGGTGCTCTCCTCGGGGCCGCCGGTGCGCGTGCCCGAAGGGGTGGACGTGCGGTCGGTGGTGCGCGCGCACCGCTCCGAGCCCGAGTACACCGCGGGCCTGCTGGTGGCCGAGGGGGCCGGGCACGAGCTGCGCCGCGCCGCCCGGAGCGTCGAGGCCGGGGCGCGGGTGGACGAGGGCCGCGGCGGCCGCCCGGCCCGGCGCTGGGACCGCCTGGAGCTGCCCTACGCCGACCTGCAGGACCTGGCGGGCGCGGTGGCGCGGTTCGGCGACCGGGTCGTGGTCACCGAGCCCGCCGAGGCGCGCGCCGCCGTCGTGGGGCACCTGCGCGCCGTCGCCGACCGCGCCCCGGAGGAGGAGGGCGGCGGCGACGCGCCGCTCGGGGACGGCGCGGGGGACCGGCGGGTCAGCGCCTCGGCCGAGCAGCTGCGGCGCCTGCTGATGCTGGTGCCCTACGCGCTGAGCCACGACGTGCGGGTGCCGGACGTGGCCGCCTCCTTCGGCCTGTCCGAGCGGCAGGTGCTCAAGGACCTGGCGCTGCTGTGGATGTGCGGCCTGCCCGGCTACACCCCCGGCGACCTGATCGAGGTCGACCTGGAGGCGGCCGAGGAGACCGGCGAGATCATCATCGGCAACGCCGAGGCGCTGGCGGCCCCGCTGCGGCTCACCGCCGACGAGGCGGCCAGCCTGATCGTCGGCCTGGAGCTGCTGGGCGAGCTGCCCGGCGCGGCCGGGGGCGACGCCCTCAAGCGGGTCGGGGAGAAGCTGCGGGCCGCCGCGGGCGCGGCGGCCGAGGAGTTCGCCGACTCGGTCGCGGTCCGGGTGGACCTGGACGAGGACGAGCGGGAGAAGCAGCGCCGCTGCGGGGAGGCGCTGCGCGCCGGGCAGCGGCTGCACCTGCGCTACCTGTCCGGCTACGAGGACGAGGTCACCGAGCGCGACGTCGAGCCGATGGGCCTGGTCGTCCAGGACGGGCACGCCTTCCTGGAGGGCTGGTGCCGCCTGCGCGGGGGCGTGCGGCTGTTCCGGATGGACCGGGTCCTGGACCTGACCGTGCTGCCCGAGGCGGCGCGGGTGCCCGAATCGGCGCGCCGCCGGGACCTCAGCGGCGGGGTCCTGCAGCTCTCCGAGGACGACGCGCGGGTCACCCTGGAGCTGGAGCCCGAGGCCCGCTGGGTGGCCGAGGAGTACGTGTGCAGCGGCCTGGAGGAGCTGGGCGGGGGCCGCCTGCGCGCCACCCTGCGCACCCCGGCGCCGCGGTGGGTCCGGCGGCTCGCCCTGCGCCTGGGCCCGCAGGCCCGTGTGGTGGCCCCGGCCGACCTGGCCGAGCGCGTGCGCGAGGACGCCGTCCGCGCCCTTCAGGGGTACGGGGACCGGCCCGGGGGGTGACCGGAGGGGGGAAGGGGACCCGGGAGGGTGCGGGTCCGTCGGGAACGGGCGGTGTTCGGCCGGATCGTGACGCATTCGTCCGGTGCGCGACACTTGTGGGCCGGGCGGGTTTCATGTTCGACCGAGTATGGTGGTGGTCGTGCTCGCGATCGTCGGCCTCGCCGCTGTGACCCTCGTCGGCCTGCTCCCCGTGGCGGTGCTGACCGCCCGGATGCTGGCCGAACTCCGCCGTCTGCGCGCGCAGGTCGCGCGGACCCGGGGCGAGCTCGAGCCGCACTACCGCGCCTACCGTGCGCGGACCCGCGGCGCCGGCCAGGGGGCCGAATGAGCCCCCGGATCGGGCGCCGACGGAGAGCGCGTACGATCAAAGGTGCAGGTCGCGCCTGGGAAAGAGGTTGAAGTCATGGGTATGGACTTTCGGACGCTGCTGATCCTGCTGCTGATCGCCCTGCTGCTGTTCGGCGCGTCCAAGCTGCCCACGCTCGCGCGCTCGCTCGGCAAGAGCGCCCGCATCCTGAAGACCGAGGCCAAGGGCCTGGTCGACGAGGAGAACGGGGAGCGCAAGGAGGGCCAGGAGGCCGCCGAGGACGGGCAGGCCCCGTCCGCGCAGGGCGCCCAGGGCCAGCAGCAGGAGCGCCAGTACCCCGAGCTGCCCGCGGGCCAGCGGATCGTGAACGAGAAGGGCGAGCCGGTCCGGCGCTACGAGGACTGAGCGGCGCGGGCGGGCGGCGCGCCCGCGGTTAGGGACGGACAGGATCGCGGGCCTTCGCGGCCCGCTTCGAGGAGCGTTTGCGGGCGATGCAGTACCGGCGACAGCGGCGTAGGCCCCCCAAGGACCCGGAAGGGCGCATGCCGCTGATGGACCACCTGCGCGAACTGCGCGGACGGGTCGTCAAGGCGGCCCTGTTCATCGCCGTGGGCGTGGCGGTCGGGTTCACCGTGTTCGACCCGGTGTGGCAGGCCCTGCAGGCGCCCTACTGCCGCCTGCCGGCCGAGGTCCGCGACGGCGGCGACGGCTGCGAGCTCATCTTCACCGGCATCTTCGACCCCTTCTTCCTCCGCTTCAAGGTCGCCATCGTCATCGGGCTGCTGATCGCCAGCCCGTTCTGGCTCTACCAGCTCTGGGCGTTCGTGGCCCCGGCGCTGCGCGGCAAGGAGAAGCGCTACACCTACTACTTCGTCGCCGCCGCCGTCCCGCTCTTCCTGGCCGGGTCCGGGCTGGCCTACTACATCACCGGGCTGGCGCTGCAGGTGCTCTTCGGGTTCGCCACCGAGGACATGGTGGCGATGATCACCATCACGAACTACCTGAACTACATGATCCTGATGATCCTGGTGTTCGGGTTCGCGTTCGTCACGCCGCTGCTGGTGATCCTGCTGAACCTGCTCGGTGTGGTCACGCACGCCGGGCTCGCCAAGTGGCGCCGCCTGATCATCTTCGGGGTGTTCGTGCTGTCGGCGATGGTCACCCCGGCCGAGCCGATCTCCATGCTGGCGCTGGCGGTGCCGCTGATCGTGCTGTTCGAGATCGCCGAGCTGTTCTGCTTCCTGCACGACCGCCGCCGGGGCGTGGGGGAGGCCGACGGCCTCGCCGACGACGAGCTCTCCCCGCTGGATGACGCCGAGGACGCCGCCGGGGACGACGCGAGGCGCTAAGGTCGCCCCGTACATGTGCGCCCCGGATCCGCGGACCCGGGGAGGCCGCCCCCCCCGCCGGAAAGGACTCGGCCATGAGTGAAGAGAAGAAGCGCGAGCTCCCACCCGAGGCCATGGGCAACGAGAAGTGGCACGACACGACCGACGCGGTCTGGTACCGCTCGTCGCTGTCGCGGGAGGACTCCGAGGCGATCGTGGAGGTCGCCAAGTTCGACGACGGCTTCCGGGCCGTGCGCGACGGCAAGAACCCCGACAAGGGCATCCTGTTCTTCACCCCGCAGGAGTGGGAGGCCTTCGTGCTCGGCGCCAAGGACGGGGAGTTCGACATCCCCGAGGAGTACCTGACCGAGGAGGAGCGCCGCATCCAGCGCGGCGAGGTCGAGGTGCACGCGGTGCCCTCCCCGCTGAACAAGCCCCGCCCCGGGGACCAGGCGCAGGACTGAGGGCGGACCCCGCCGGGCCGTTCCGCCCGCCGTCCGCCGCCCGGCCCCGAGGGGCGGGGCGGCGCGGCGGGCTACCGGTCGGTATCCTCGCTGCACCCGGGCGCGCCCGGGTGCACCCCCGGATCCGGCCCGACAGGAACAGCCCCCCATGCCACGCAGCATCGCCGTCCTCGTCAACCCCTCCTCCCGCCGCGGCCGCGCCGCCGTCGCGGCCCGCCGCCTGCTGGCCGAACTCCGCTCGGCCGGTGCGCACACCACCGTGCTGGTCGGGCGCTCGGCCGCCGACAGCGCCCGCCTGGCCCGGGAGGCCGCCGAGAAGCGCCCCGACGCGCTGGTCGCGGTCGGCGGCGACGGGCTGGTCAACACCGCCCTGCAGGGCGTGGTGGGCACCGGCGTGCCGCTGGGCGTGCTGCCCGCCGGGACCGGCAAC
This sequence comes from Nocardiopsis chromatogenes YIM 90109, assembly GCF_000341185.1. Lineage (GTDB taxonomy): Bacteria > Actinomycetota > Actinomycetes > Streptosporangiales > Streptosporangiaceae > Nocardiopsis_A > Nocardiopsis_A chromatogenes. The sequence goes on along the minus strand of NZ_ANBH01000192.1, from coordinate 2,897 downwards.
GACATCGCCCGCGAGTTCGGCATCGGCTCCTCCCCGGCCGAGGCGGCCCGGCGCGCGCTGCGCGGATACGCGGTGGAGGTGGACGCGGTCTCCTGTGCCGGGGGCGAGCGCGGCCCCGGCTTCCACTACCTGAGCGTGCTGGCCTGCGGGTTCGACGCCCGCGTCAACGAGAGGGTCAACGGCTTCGGCCTCTCCCTGGGGTCGGCCAGCTACCTGGCGGGCATCGCCGCCGAGCTGCGCTCGTTCCGCCCGGTGCCGTTCCGCCTGGAGGCGGACGGGCACGTGGTGGAGGCCGAGGGCATGCTGGCGGCGGTGGGCAACACCCGCAGCTACGGGGGCGGGGTGCGGGTGTGCCCGGGCGCCCGCTCCGACGACGGGCTGCTGGAGGCGGTGTTCGTGCACGCGGTCGGGGTCGGCGACTTCCTGCGCTTCTTCCCCCGGGCGCTCAGCGGGTCCCACGTGGAGCTGGACGAGGTCGAGGTGCTCACCGGGCGCCGGGTGGTGGTCGAGGCCGAGCCGGGCGCCGACGGGCGCCCGGTGTCCGGGTACGCCGACGGCGAGCGCGTGGGCGCCCTGCCGCTGGTGTGCGAGGCGGTGCCGGGCGCGGTGCGGCTCCTGCAGTGACCTCCGCGCGGGCGGCCCCCGGCGCGCCCGCGCCCCCGGCGGGACCGGTCGTCGCCGCCCGTGTCCGGGACGCCATAGGCTGGGGGCGATGAGTACGCACGCCGAGCGGTACGCCGCGTTCCGCCGCCGACAGGCCCAGAGCAGTCCCGACATCGAGGACTTCCAAGGGCTCTACGGATTCGAGTTCGATCCCTTCCAGGTGCGGGCGTGCCGGGCGCTCGAACAGGGCCACGGCGTGCTGGTCGCCGCCCCCACCGGGTCGGGCAAGACCATCGTCGGCGAGTACGCCGTGCACACGGCGCTGCGCGACGGGTCCAAGTGCTTCTACACCACGCCCATCAAGGCGCTGTCCAACCAGAAGTACAACGACCTGGTGGCCCGTTACGGGGCCGACCGGGTCGGGCTGCTGACCGGGGACAACAGCGTCAACGGCGAGGCGCCGATCGTGGTCATGACCACCGAGGTGCTGCGCAACATGCTCTACGCCGGGTCGCACACCCTGTCCGGGCTGGCGTTCGTGGTCATGGACGAGGTGCACTACCTCGCCGACCGCTTCCGCGGCGCGGTGTGGGAGGAGGTGATCATCCACCTCCCCGAGTCGGTGCGGATGGTGGCGCTGTCGGCCACCGTCAGCAACGCCGAGGAGTTCGGCGAGTGGATGCAGCAGGTGCGCGGCGACACCACGGTCATCGTGGACGAGAAGCGCCCGGTGCCGCTGTGGCAGCACGTCATGGTCGGCCGCAGGCTGCACGACCTGTTCGTCCCGGCCGAGGACGCCTCCGGTGGGGACGAGGCCGAGGAGGGCGGCGGGTCGGGCCGCAGGCGGACCCGCAAGCGCGACCGCAACGGGCGCGGCGGCGGCGAGGACCCGGCCGTGCACGTGGAGGTCAACGGCGAGAAGATGCGGATCAACCCGCGCCTGATCCGCTTCGCGGTGGAGGACGACCGCATCACCCAGCTCGCGCACCGGCGGCGCCACCCGCAGAGCCGGGCCAAGGGCGGCCCCCGCCCGCGCGCCAAGCACGCCCCGCCGAGCCGGGTCCAGATCATCGACGAGCTCGACCGCGACGGGCTGCTCCCGGCGATCACCTTCATCTTCAGCCGCGCCGGGTGCGACGCCGCGGTGCGCGAGGTCGTCGGGTCGGGCCTGGTGCTGACCACCGACGAGGAGGCGGCCCGGATCCGCGACTACGCGGAGCGGCAGTGCGCCGACATCCCCCCGGCGGACCTGGCGGTGCTGGGCTACCACGAGTGGCTGCGCGCCCTGGAGTGCGGCGTGGCCGCCCACCACGCCGGGATGCTGCCCACCTTCAAGGAGGTGGTGGAGTCCCTGTTCTCGCGCGGCCTGATCCGCGCGGTGTTCGCCACCGAGACGCTGGCGCTGGGCATCAACATGCCCGCCCGCACCGTGGTGATGGAGAAGCTGGACAAGTGGAACGGCGAGACCCACGCGCCGCTCACGCCGGGCGAGTACACCCAGCTCACCGGGCGCGCGGGACGGCGCGGCATCGACGTCGAGGGCCACGCGGTGGTGGTCTGGCAGGCCGGGACCGACCCCGAGTCGGTGGCGGGCCTGGCCAGCACCCGCACCTACCCGCTGGACTCCAGCTTCCAGCCGTCCTACAACATGGCGGTCAACCTGGTGGGCCAGGTGGGCCGGGAGCGCAGCCGCAACATGCTGGAGGCCTCCTTCGCCCAGTTCCAGGCCGACCGGGCGGTGGTCGGGCTGGTCAAGCGGCTGCGCAAGCAGGAGGAGGCGCTGGCCGGGTACGCCGAGGCGGCCGAGTGCCACCTGGGCGACTTCATGGAGTACGCGGCGCTGCGGCGCAGGCTCAGTGACATCGAGGCCGAGGGCTCGCGCAGCCGCAACGCGCGGCGCCGGGACGAGGCCGTGGAGGCGCTGGGGCGGCTGCGCCCGGGCGACGTCATCAAGGTCCCGGCCGGACGCAGCCGCGGCTTCGCGGTCGTGCTCGACCCGGGCCTGCGCGGCGACGTGCCCGCGCCGCTGGTGCTCACCGTCGACAAGCAGGTGCGGCGGGTCAACGCCGCCGACTTCCCGGCGCCGGTGGAGGCGGTCGGGCGGGTGCGGGTGCCCAAGACGTTCTCCGGGCGCTCGCCCAGGTCGCGGGCCGACCTGGCGGCGACGCTGCGCAACAAGCTCAACGACGGGTCCATCGACACCCGGGCGGCCGCGCCGGCGGGCGGCCCCAAGGAGGAGGACCCGGAGATCGCGCGGCTGCGCGCCCAGATGCGGCAGGACCCCTGCCACGGGG
>NZ_ANBH01000191.1 GCF_000341185.1 Nocardiopsis chromatogenes YIM 90109 | reverse complement strand
GCGCCGACCGGGAGGACCACGCGCGCTGGGCCGAGCGCTACTTCCGGCTGCAGAAGGAGACCGACGGGCTGCGGCGCCGGGTCGAGGGCCGGTCGCACGTCATCGCCCGCACCTTCGACCGGGTGTGCGGGGTGCTGCAGTCGCTCGGCTACCTGGACCCGGAGACCGGGGACGAGGTGACCGGCGACGGGCGGGTGCTGGCGCGGCTGTACTCGGAGCTGGACCTGCTGGTGGCCGAGTGCCTGCGCCGCGGCGTGTGGAACGATCTGGACCCGCAGGAGCTGGCGGCGTGCGTGGCGTCCCTGGTGTACGAGTCGCGGCGCAACGACGACCCGTTCCCGCGCGTGCCGGACGGCCCCGCGGGCGAGGCCCTGGAGGAGATGGAGCGCCTCTGGGGGGAGCTGCACGAGACCGAGCGCGAGCACCGGGTGTCCTTCCTGCGGCGGCCCGACATGGGGTTCGTGTGGGTCGCCCACCGCTGGGCGCGCGGGGACCGGCTGGACCGCATCCTCGGCGAGGCGGACATGCCCGCGGGCGACTTCGTGCGCACGGCCAAGCAGCTGATCGACCTGCTGGGCCAGATCGCCGCGGCCGCCCCGGAGGACGGCGGGGTCCGCCGTACCGCACGCAGGGCCGTCGACCTGGTCAAGCGCGGCGTGGTGGCCTACTCGTCGGTGGGGTGAGCGGGCCGGGCCCCTCCCGCGACGGTCCCGGCGGCGGTTCGGCCGGGACCGTCGAACGGCGGGGGACCAAGGGCCCGACCCCGGCCGCGCCCGGTGTGGCGCGGCGGAGCGGCGGGCAGGGTCTCCGATCATGCGGTGGGGGCGTGTAGAACGCCCGGCCATTGAGAGGAGCGGACGTCGCCGATGCCTGAGCGCACCCTGATGGTCACCAACGACTTCCCGCCCCGCGAGGGCGGGATCGAGGTGTTCGCCTACGAGATGGCGCGGCGCCTGGCCGGGCCCGACGGCACCGGGGTGACCGTCCTGGCCTCCGGGCGGCGCGGCGGCACGGCGGGCGAGAGCCCTGAGCGCTTCGACCGCCGCCAGCCCTTCGAGGTCGTCCGGGTCGACACCGGCATGCTGCTGCCCACGCCGAAGGTGGCCCGCCGGGCGGCGGCGCTGGCCGCCGAGCGCGGCTGCACGCGGGTGGTGTTCNGAGATCGCGCGGCTGCGCGCCCAGATGCGGCAGCACCCCTGCCACGGGT
>NZ_ANBH01000190.1 GCF_000341185.1 Nocardiopsis chromatogenes YIM 90109 | reverse complement strand
GGCGCGGCCGCGCCCCTGGGCCTCATGGCGGGGCGCCTGCGGCGCGAGGGCGGGGTGCGGCGCGTCGTCGGGCTCACCCACGGGCACGAGGCGTGGTGGGCGCGGCTTCCGGGGACCCGCAGGGCGCTGCGGCGCATCGGGGACGGCGCCGACCACCTGACCTACATCGGCGGCTACACCCGGGACGCGATCGCGCCCGCCCTGTCGCCCGCCGCCCGCGAGCGGATGGCGCGCCTGGCGCCGGGCGTGGACACCGGCCTGTTCCGGCCCGGGGGAGACCCCTCCCAGGTGCGTGACCGCCACGGGCTGGGGGAGGGGCCGGTGGTGCTGAGCGCCTCCCGGCTGGTTCCGCGCAAGGGCGTCGACGTGCTGATCCAGTCGATGCCGTGGGTGCGGGCGCGCTTCCCGCACGCGCGGCTGCTGGTGGTCGGCGACGGGCCGGACCGCGAGCGGCTGGGGCGGCTGGCGGAGTGGACCGGTGTGCGGGAGGCGGTGGTCTTCGCCGGTCCGGTGGCGCACGGCTCCATGCCGCCCTACTACGCGGCGGCCGACCTGTTCGCCATGCCGTGCCGGACGCGCAGGCTCGGCTTCGAGGCCGAAGGGCTGGGCATCGTCTTCCTGGAGGCGGCGGCGAGCGGCCTGCCGGTGCTCGCGGGCTCGTCGGGGGGAGCCCCGGAGACGGTGGCGCACGGCAGGACGGGCTACGTGGTGGACGGCGGCGACGCCAAGGAGGTCGCCGAGCGGATCATCCAGGTGGCGGGCGCCGGCCCGGCGGCCAAGGCGATGGGCGAGGAGGGCCGCAGGCGCGTGGAACACACCTGGACCTGGCAGGGCGCCGCGGAGCGGCTTGAAGAGCTGCTGATGGACTGAGCGTCGGCCCCCGAGCGTTGGTGAAGTCCCGTGTTCGCGGCGAGAGCGTCCTCATCGTGCTCTACCCGGCGGACACAGGGGGAGCGACCCAATCACCACCTCGGAAGCGCCTACCCGCCCCGACCTTTGGCGGGCAGGGGGGAGGCATGATGAAGGGCATGGACAGGAACGACTTCTATGAAGAGGATGAACCGGCCGGGGAGGTCCTCAAAGCCTTTGAACGGGGTGAGAAGCGCCTGACCGAGCCGCCTGCTCTGGGATTCAACGCCCACCTGCATCTGCGTGACAGGCCGACCGTGGGCGAGACCGGGACCGTCCAGGGCGGCAACGTGGCCGAAGTGTGCTGATGGCGTCCCCGATCGAGGTTCAGTTCATCCTGTGTGCGATGCAGCGCTGACGGACCCCCTAGGTCTGTTTGCTTGGAGTCGGCTCGTTCGCAGGGGGCCGACTGCTCCACACGTCATTGCGGTTGTGCTCGAAACCCCCTGGGGCCGTGCCTATCAGAAGCTCCCGTTCGAGCTGGAGTTGTGCGGCCGAGAGACGGGCGGTCGGTCGTCCTACCAGTGGATGAGGGAACGCCTCAGCTTCGTCACGTGGGCGAGGGGGAGATCGGTCGCCCTCCCGGAATCGCCCCGGGGCGCTACCAGTGGCGCCTGAGCATCGGTGGGCAGGCGGAAGCGAAGTCGTTCGCCGCGCGCACCCAAGGGCCTCCTCGCTGGAGCGCGGTCGAAGACCGCCCTCTGAGGGCGGCCTTCGACCGCGCCCGCGCTCCTTCTGCCCCACTTCTCCCCTGGCGGACGGGTATGGACTACAGTGCGGCATGTCACCATGTAGTAGGACGACCAATTAAATCGGCGTCCCCGTGCGAGCTGGTAGGGAACGAAATGGCCGTTGAGCGCACGCTGCCCACCTCTGAGGCGCGAGACCTCCTCGAACTCGTCCGCGACCTGGCGGACAAGGAGGTCGCCCCGCGTGCGGCGGAGGGGGAGGAGAACGCCGCGTTCCCCCGCGACCTGTTCGCCCTGCTGGGCCGCTCCGGGCTGCTCGGGCTGCCCTACCCCTCCGCGTACGGCGGCGGCGACCAGCCCTACGAGGTCTATCTCCAGGCCGTGGAGGAGCTGGCGAGCGCCTGGCTCGCCGTCGGGCTCGGGCTCAGCGTGCACACCCTGTCCTGCTACCCGGTGGCGGCGTTCGGATCCGAGGAGCAGAAGGCCCGCCTGCTGCCGGACATGCTCGGCGGCGACCTCCTCGGCGCCTACTGCCTGTCCGAGGCCCACTCCGGATCCGACGCCGCGGCCCTGTCCACCCGGGCACGGGCCGATGCCTCCGGCTACACCGTCGACGGCTCCAAGTCCTGGATCACCCACGGCGGCCGTGCCGACTTCTACACCCTCTTCGCCCGCACCGGCGGCCCCGGGGCCTCCGGCATCAGCTGCCTGTACGTGCCCGCCTCCACCGGGGGAGTGGCCGCCGACGCCCCCGAGCACAAGATGGGCATGTCCGCCTCGCCCACCGCCGTCGTCCGCTTCGACGGCGCCCGCGTCGGCGCCGACGCCCTGGTCGGGGAGGAGGGCTCCGGGTTCTCCATCGCCCTGTCCGCCCTGGACTCCGGGCGGCTGGGCATCGCCGCCTGCGCGGTGGGCCTGGCCCAGGCCGCACTGGAGGCCGCCGTGGACTACGCCAATGAGCGCCACCAGTTCGGCCGCCCCATCGCCGAGCACCAGGGCCTGTCGTTCATGCTCGCCGACATGGCCACCAAGGTGGAGGCCGCCCGCGAGCTGTACCTGGCGGCCGCCCGCCGCCGCGACGCCGGGCGCCCCTTCGGAACCCAGGCGGCCATGGCCAAGCTCTTCGCAACCGACACGGCCATGCAGGTCGCCACCGACGCCGTCCAGGTGCACGGCGGCTACGGCTACACCCGCGACTTCCCCGTCGAGCGCTACATGCGCGAGGCCAAGGTGCTGCAGATCGTCGAGGGCACCAACCAGATCCAGCGGATGGTGATCGGCCGTGCCCTGACCGGCGCCCGCTGACCCCCGGGCGCGCCCGGACCCGCCCGACGTGCGACCGAACCGCGCCCGCGCGGCCGCAACCGGCCACGGGCGCGGCATCCGGTTTGCGGTGAGGAAAACAGATTCGTAACAGGGGGCCGCCGATCACTATTAAGGCGGGACATTGCCTGATACCACAATGGCGTGAGCCGATGTGGCCCACGGCACAGCGTGTCCCCACCCCCGATGGGCCCGCCCGTCCCTGAGGAGAGGAGGGGGCGGCGCGCCGCACGGATCGGGGCGGGTGGAGGCGCAACGTGGCGAGAGTCCGCTTGGACGGCGTGTACAAGATCTATCCGGACGGTACGCGCGCGGTCGACGACCTGAGCCTGGACATTGCCGAGGGCGAGCTCCTGGTCCTCGTCGGCCCCTCCGGGTGCGGGAAGACCACCGCACTGCGCATGGTGGCCGGGCTGGAGGAGATCAGCCGCGGCACCGTCGCCATCGGCGGGCGCACCGTCAACCGGGTGCCCGCCCGCGACCGCGACGTGGCCATGGTCTTCCAGAGCTATGCCCTCTACCCGCACCTGACCGTCCGCGACAACATCGCCTTCGGCCTGCAGCTGCGGCGCATGCCCAAGGCCGAGATCGCCGAACGGGTCGCCAAGGCGGCCGCCACCCTCGGCCTCACCGACCACCTCGACCGCAAGCCCCGCAACCTGTCCGGCGGGCAGCGCCAGCGGGTGGCCATGGGGCGGGCCATCGTGCGCAACCCCCAGGCCTTCCTCATGGACGAGCCGCTGTCCAACCTGGACGCCAAGCTGCGCGTGCAGATGCGCGCCGAGATCTCCCGCATCCAGCGCGACCTTGGCGTCACCACCGTCTACGTCACCCACGACCAGGTCGAGGCGATGACCTTGGGCGACCGGGTCGCGGTGATGAAGAAGGGCGTGCTGCAGCAGGTCGCCCCGCCCCAGGAGCTCTACGAGCGCCCCGTGAACCTCTTCGTCGCCGGGTTCATCGGCTCACCCGCCATGAACCTGCTCCAGGGCCGCCTGGAGGGCGACGGCGACGCCGCCCTCCTCCACCTCGGCGACCAGGCCCTCGGTGTCCCCCGCGCGCTGCTGGCCGAGCGCCCGGCGCTGCGCGGCTACCTCGGCCGGGACATCGCCGTGGGCATCCGCCCCGAGGACATGGACGACGCCGACCTGGACGGCCCCGCGGCCGCGGGCGCCTCCGGCGGCGGCGCGGCGGTGCTCTCCTCCACGGCCGACCTGGTGGAGGCGCTCGGCGCGGAGCTGCTGGTGCACTTCGCCGTCGCCGCCCCGCCCGTGGTCACCGAGGACACGCGCGAACTGGCCCGGGACGCCGGGGCCGACGACGCGCCCGCCCCCGGCGGCGGCGCGATGATCGCCAAGTTCAGCCCCCGCTCACGCGTGGCGGAGGGGCGGCCGGTGCGGATCCGGGTGGACACCGGGCGACTGTACTTCTTCGACCCTGACAGCGGTGCCGGGATCTGGGGGGAACCCGGGCGATCGGACTCCAGAGAGGTGGGCGATGACTGAACACGCGTGGAGGCTGCGCGGCGGCGTTGCCGTGGCCGCGGCGGGCGCGCTGCTGGCGGCCGGGTGCGCTCCCGGCGACGGCGGCGCCCCGGGCGGCGGGGACCTGCAGGGCGTGCAGCTGAAGGTCGCCGCCAAGTGGACCGGAGTGGAGCAGGACAACTTCGTCGAGGTGCTGCGCGGCTTCGAGGAGCAGACCGGCGCCACCGTCGAATACGAGCCCACCGGAGAGGACACCGGGGCCTACCTCGGCCCCAAGATCGAGGCGGGCGAGCCCCCGGACGTGGCGCTGCTGCCCCAGCCCGGACTGCTGGAGGAGTACGCCGCCCAGGACGCCCTGGTGCCGCTGTCCGGCGACGCCGCGGCCGCCCTGGAGGAGAACTACACCGACTACTGGCGCGACCTCGGCTCGGTCGAGGGCGAGCCCTACGGCATCCTGCTCAAGGCCGCCCACAAGTCGATCGTCTGGTACCGCCCCGAGGCCTTCGACGCCGCCGGGGTGCAGCCCCCGCAGACCTGGGACGACATGGTGGGCACCACCGCATCCACGCTCTCCGACGCCGGGGAGACGCCGTTCGCGATGTGCGGGGCCTCGGGCTGGACGCTCACCGACTGGTTCGAGAACGTCTACCTGTCCCAGGCCGGGCCCGAGAAGTACGACCGGCTCACCGCGCACGAGATCCCCTGGACCGATGAGTCGGTGGTCGAGGCGCTGGAGACCCTGGCCCAGGTCTGGGGCGAGGAGGACTACATGGCCGGCGGCACCGACGGCGCCGTGCAGACCGACTTCCCCACCTGCGTCACCCAGGTCTACGGGCAGCAGGACGCCGCCATGGTCTACGAGGCCGACTTCGTGGCCGCCAGCGCCGCCGAGGCCGGGGCGACCGTCGGCGAGACCGCCCAGGCCTTCCCCTTCCCCGCGGTCGGCGACGCGGCCCCGGTGGTCGTCGGCGGCGACATCGCGGTGGCCATGAGCGAGAACGAGGGCACCCAGGAGCTGCTGGCCTACCTGGCCTCGGCCGAGGCCCAGAGCACCTGGGCGGGGCTGGGCGGCTACCTGTCGGCCAACTCCCAGGTGGAGCCCGAGGCCTACGCCGACGACTTCACCCGGCAGCTCTCGCAGACCGTGCTGGACGCCGGGGAGGACGTCCGCTACGACATGTCCGACCAGGTGCCCAGCCGGTTCGGCGCCACCGAGGGCCGCGGGATGTGGGCCGTGCTCCAGGACTTCCTGCGCGACCCGGGCGACCCCGAGGCGGCCGCCCAAGACCTGGAGGACGCCGCGCAAGAGGCGTCCTGACCCGGCCGGGCCCGGCGGCCCCCGCACCCCGGGGCCGCCGGGCCCGCCGCCCCTTCGGCACCACGGACAACCGGAGAGGAGGGCGCGCGGCGCGTCCACCGGCGGGCCGCGCCGCACAGCGATGGCCCCCACCCCCCAGCCGCCGGACACAGGCGGCGCCGCCACCACCGCACACGGCCCCGGGGCCAACGAGCCGCCCGGGCCCGGGGACAACGGCCCCGGGGAACAGGAGCCCGGGCGCGCGGGAGCGCTGGGCCCGCCCGGCTGGATGGCGCTGGCCTTCCTGCTGCCCGCCCTGCTTTTCCTGGGCGCCTACATGCTCTACCCCATCGGGTTCTCCGTCTACCGGAGCCTGTGGGACGCCCCCGGCACCACGTTCGTGGGGCTCGACAACTACGTGCGGATGTTCACCAATCCGCCCACGTTCGTGGCGCTGCGCAACAACGTGGTGTGGGTGGTGGTCGCGCCCATCGCGGTCACCGTCGCCGGGCTGATCTTCGCGGTGCTCACCGAGCGCATCCGCTGGGCCACCGCCTTCAAGCTCGTGGTCTTCATGCCGATGGCGGTCTCCTTCCTGGCCTCGGGCGTCATCTTCCGCCTCGTCTATGAGCAGGACCCCGAGCGCGGGCTGGCCAACGCCGTCATCACCACCGTGCAGGACACCGTCGCCCCGGCCGGGGACTACCCCGACGCGGGCCCCCGCGAGGGATCGGGCGTGGTGGCCGCCGACGACGGCGGATACCGGCTCGAGGGGACGGTGCGGCCGGGAGGGCCGCCCCCGCTGGTGCCCCTGGTCGGCACCGCCGCCGACGAGCTGCCCGGCTCGGCCGAGCCCGCGCTGGAGCCCGACGCGGTCGCCCCCGACGCGGTCGTGGGCACCGTCTGGCTGGACTTCACCCCGGGCGGGGGCGGAAGGGAGGGGGCCGTCGACCCCGAGGAGCGCGGGCTGCCCGGCATCGGGGTGCGCCTCGTCGGCGCCGACGGCGCGACCGCCGCCACCACCGAGACCGCGGGCGACGGCACCTTCTCCTTCACGGGCGTGGCCGACGGCGCCTACACCGTGGAGCTGGACCCCCGCGACTTCACCGAGCCCTACGGGGGCGTCACCTGGCTCGGGCCGACGGTCGTCACCCCGGCCATCATCGGCGCCTACCTGTGGGTGTGGGCGGGCTTCGCCATGGTTCTCATCGCCGCGGGGCTGTCGGCGATCCCCCGCGACGCCCTGGAGGCGGCGCGGGTGGACGGCGCCACCGAGTGGCAGGTCTTCCGCCGGGTCACCGTGCCGCTGCTGTCACCGGTGCTGATGGTGGTGTTCGTGACCCTGATGATCTACGTGCTGAAGATCTTCGACCTGGTCTTCGTCATCGCCCCCGGGTCGGTGCAGGCCGACGCCAACGTGCTGGCGGTGGAGATGTGGCGGGTGGCCTTCGGCGCCAACGACCAGGGGCTGGGCAGCGCGCTGGCGGTGTTCCTGCTGGTGCTGGTCGTGCCCGCGATGGTGTTCCAGATCCGACGGTTCCGCCGGGAGAACTCATGAGCGACGACGCTGCGACCACGGCGCCCCCGGGGACGGGGCCGGACCCGCTGCCCGGACCCGACGGCGCCGAGGGGGCGCCCCGCCGGTCGGCGGCCGCGCGGGCGGCCGCCCGGCTGGGCTCGGGCGCGGTCCAGCTGGTCCTGGTGCTGATCGCGCTGTTCTGGCTGGTCCCCACGCTGGGCCTGTTCGTGTCCAGCCTGCGCACCCCGGCCGACAACGCCTCCTCGGGGTGGTGGACCGTGCTGGCCCGCCCGGCCGAGCTGACCCTGGAGAACTACGCCGGGCTGCTGGACAACCCGACCTTCGTGGGGTCGTTCTGGAACACGGTGCTGATCACCGTGCCGTCCACCCTGCTGATCGTGGCGATCGCCGCACTGGCGGGGTATGCGTTCGCCTGGATGGACTTCCCCGGCCGGGACTGGCTCTTCCTGGGCGTGGTGGGGCTGCTGGTGGTGCCCATCCAGGTGGCCCTGGTGCCGATCGCCCAGCTCTACGGCGGGGCCGGGATCTACGGGTCGATCACGGGTGTGGTGCTGTTCCACGTGGGGTTCGGGCTGCCGTTCGCGATCTTCCTGCTGCGCAACTTCTTCGCGGCCATCCCCCGGGACCTGCTGGAGGCGGCGCGGATGGACGGCGGGCGGGAGCTGACGATCTTCCGGCGGGTGATCCTGCCGCTGGGCGGACCGGCGATCGCCTCGCTGACGATCTTCCAGTTCCTGTGGGTGTGGAACGACCTGCTGGTGGCGCTGGTGTTCGCCGACGCCGCCAACCAGCCCATGACCAAGGCCCTGCAGGCCGAGATGCGCCAGTTCGGGGCGAACATCGACGTGATCGCCTCGGGCGCCTTCATCTCCATGGTGGTGCCGCTGGTGGTGTTCTTCGCCTTCCAGCGCTACTTCGTGCAGGGCGTCATGGCGGGCGCGGTCAAGTAGCGGCCGGGCGGGGGCGCCGTGCCCCCGCCCGGCCGCGGACCGGCTCCGGCCCGCCCGGCGACCCTGCGGGCCTCAGCGGTTGTCGGGGTGGCCGATGGCCAGGCCGCTGTCCTTGTCGAAGAAGTGGAGCTGGGTGACGTCCACCGACAGGTCGAGCGGCCGCCCGGGCCGCACCTCGCTGCGCGGGTTGACCCGCGCGGTGAACACCGACTTGTCGCCCGCCAGCGGGAGCTGCGCCGAGTCGGGGCCCTCGTCGCCGTCACCGGCGGCGTCGGCCGCCAGCGCCGCGGCCTCCTCGTGCTGCACCGGCGGGGCGTCGACGCTGAAGATCACGTTGATCTCGGTGCCCAGCTCCTCGGTGACGTCGGCGGACACCCGCATGTGCGCGCCCTCGTGCGGGGCGTGGGCGGCGTCGTCGAAGTCGGAGGGGCGGATGCCCAGGATCAGCTGGCGCCCGAAGTAGTCCTTGAGCCCGTCGCGGGAGGCCACCACCCCGGCGGGCACGTTGATGGTGTGGTCGGCGAACTTGATCACCGCGCCGTCGCCGTCGCGCTGCAGCTCGGCGCCGACGAAGTTCATCGCGGGCGAGCCGATGAACCCGGCGACGAACAGGTTGACCGGGTTGTTGAACAGGTTCTTGGGGGTGTCGACCTGCTGCAGGCGGCCCTCGCGCAGCACTGCCACCCGGTCGCCCAGGGTCATCGCCTCGACCTGGTCGTGGGTGACGTAGACGGTGGTGACGCCCAGGCGCTCGTGGAGCTGGTTGAGGGAGGCGCGCATCTGCACGCGCAGCTTGGCGTCCAGGTTGGACAGCGGCTCGTCCATGAGGAAGGCCTGGGGCTCGCGGACGATGGCCCGCCCCATGGCCACCCGCTGGCGCTGGCCGCCGGAGAGCGCGGCCGGCTTGCGCTTGAGGTAGGGCTCCAGGCCGAGCATCTCGGCGGCCTCCTGCACCCGGCGCTGGATCTCGGGCTTGGCCACCTTGCGCAGCTTCAGGCCGAAGGCCAGGTTCTGCTCGACCGACATGTGCGGGTAGAGGGCGTAGTTCTGGAACACCATGGCGATGTCCCGGTCCTTGGGCGGGCGGTCGTTGACCACCTCCTCGCCGATGACCAGGTCGCCGGCGGTGATCTCCTCAAGGCCGGCGATCATCCGCAGGGCGGTGGACTTGCCGCAGCCCGAGGGGCCGACCAGCACCATGAACTCGCCGTCGGCGATCTCCAGGTTGAGGTCGTCGACGGCCTTGACGCCGCCCGTGTAGACCTTGTCGACCCCGTCGAGGACGATTTTCGCCATGCTCGGGCTCCCGTGTCCGTGATTGACCGATCTCGTGATCGATCCGACCTGACGTTTCGATCACATCGAACACGATCGGCCGGTTCCTGTCGATAGCGGGATCGGTTTCGATCCGATTTCGGTCACCGTGGGGCGGGGGAGCGGAAGGGGCGGGGCGCGGGCGGTGGCGGGCGGGTGAGGACCTGTGGGTGAAGTGGCGCCGAATCGTCAGGGTGCGTTAGCCTGTCGGCGGTTGTCCCTTTCCGGACGCTTCGCGCGCCCGCGCCGGTCCGCTCCGGCGCCGCGGTCCCGACACGGGCGGCGGTGGTTGCAGCGGAGGGACCGGAGTCTGGGTAATCTACTGACCAGTCCAGCACTGGACGGACCGGTCGAGCGGTCCGGCGCGTGCCCCACCGGCCGCCGCACCACGCACCAGGTGCGCTCGGAGGGCGGGTAGGCGCCGGGGTTCCGCGACCGGGCGGGGGGTTGGACCCGGAAAAGGCCCGAACATCCAGTAGACAACGGTCTCCGCGCTCGCCGCCGACGAGACGGATCCGGTCCGAAGGGTGCTTTCGGGCCTTTTCCGCGTCCCCCCATACCCCGCCCCGACGGGGCGGCCGTCCGGGAGGACGCCCGCCGCACGGCGGAAAGGCGCGGGGAGGCCGGGGGACTCCGGGCCGCGGCACCCCCGCGCCGGGCGTCCTGCCCGGTCACGCGGCGGCGATCCCCCGGTCCTCCCCGGCCGCTCGACGGCCCGCGCCCGCCGGGCGCCCCCTGGGGCGCCGCAGAGGCGGGTGGTACTGTTGCGCCGTACCGGGCCGCAGGCCCCGGTACGCCATCCCCCTCTCCGCAGAGCAGACGTCCCGGCGTCGGCGGCCGACCGGCCGCGCGCCCTCCCCGGCCCGGCACAGGGCCACGGGGACGCAGGTGGAAAGCGAGCCGCACGTGGTAGCCGAGGGCACCCGCTCCGACGCCGAGGGCACCGGGCCCGCACCGCCGGACCCCGCCCCCTCCGCGCACGGCCCCCGCCCCGGCCGCACCGCCCTGCTGCGCGCCGCGGCGGCCGCGGCGGCCGGGCTGGCCCAGCTCTTCGCCCTGCCGCCCTACGGCCTGTGGTGGCTCGGCCCCCTCGCCGTGGCCCTGCTCGGATGGGCGCTGATCGGCGTCCGCCTCCGCCGCGCCGCCTGGCTCGGCCTGCTCTCCGGCGCCGTGCTCATGGTGCCGCTCATCCAGTGGCAGAACGTGTTCGGCGCCGACGTGTGGCTGCTCATCGCCGCCGCCGAGACCGTCTACTTCGTCCCCATGGCCATGGGCATCACCGCCGTCTCGCGGCTGCCCGGATGGCCCGTGTGGACCGCCGCCGTGTGGGTGCTGCAGGAGGCGGTGCGCGCCCGCTTCCCGCTCGGCGGATTCCCCTGGGGCAAGCTCGCCTTCGCCCAGCCCGACACCCCCTTCTCCGGCTACGCCGCCCTGGGGTCCTCGCCGCTGGCCTCCTTCGCCGTGGCCCTGAGCGGCACCCTGCTTCTGGCCGCCGTGCTCGGAGCGGTCCGCGCCCGCGCCCACGGGGTGGGCCCGCGCGCCCTGGCGGTGCCCGCCGCCCTGCTGGCCGGGGCGGTCGCCGTCCCCCTGTTCGGCGCCGCGGCGCCCCGCATCGCGGCCCCGGCCACCGACGACACCGTCACCGTCGCCCTCATCCAGGGCAACGTGCCCAACGTCGGCGAGATGGACATCCTCGGCGAGCGCATGCAGGTGCTCCAGAACCACGTCGACACCGTCGAAGAGCTCGCCGAGGCCGTGGACGCCGGTCGGGCCGAGCGGCCGGACCTGGTCGTGCTCCCCGAGAACGCCAGCGACCTCGACGCCTACGCCGACCCCGAGGCGGCCGCCCTCATCGACCGGGCCGCCGAGCGCATCGGCGCGCCCCTGCTCTTCGGCATCACCCGCTACAGCGACGACGGCACCGAGCGGGAGATCCGCAGCGTGGTGTGGACCCCCGGGGAGGGGCCGGGCGGCCACTACACCAAGCGCTACCTGGTGCCCTTCGGCGAGTACATCCCCTACCGGGACTTCTTCACCCGGTTCGTCAGCCGCCTCCGGCAGGTCGGCAGCGACGGGGTCCCCGGGACCGAGCCGGGCGCCCTGCCCATCGGCGGCACCACGCTGGCCACCGCCATCTGCTTCGACGTGGCCTTCGACAAGCCGCTGCGCGAGGCGGTCGCCGAGGGCGGTCAGATCATCGCCGTGCCCACCAACAACGCCAACTACAACTTCACCGGCCAGTCCGACCAGCAGCTCGCCATCACGCAGCTGCGGGCCGTGGAGCACGGCCGCCCCGCCGTGGTCGCCGCCACCAGCGGGGTCAGCGCCTTCGTCGACCCGGACGGGTCGGTGGCCTACCGTTCGCCCGAAGCCGAACGCGCCTGGCAGGTCGCCGAGCTGCCCGCGAAGGAGGGGCTGACCCCCGCCACCCGGCTGGGCGCCCTGCCCGAGGCGGCCCTGTCCGCCCTGGCCCTGGGGGCCCTGGCCGGTGCCGCCGTGGCGGCGCGCCGCCGCCGGGCGGCCGGCCGGGCGGCCGCGCCGCAGGGTGAGAACCGGGTGTGAGCCGGGCGCGGGTCCGCCCGGTGCGGGAACGCCGCGCCGCCCGCAAGCGTTGTCCCAGGCGAAGACCGCGACGCCGAGGATGGTGCCCATGCCCCTGCTGATCGTGTTGGCGCTGATGGCGCTGCCGTTCGCCGAGATCTGGCTGATGATCGCGGTCGGCGGCTGGATCGGCGTGCCCTGGACCGTCGCCCTGCTGTTCGCGTTCACCGCCGTCGGCGTGCTGGTGCTGCGCCGCGCCGGAACCCGCGCCTTCCGCGAGTTCGAGGAGTCCCTGCGCGTGCAGGCCCAGGCCTACCGGGACGCCGGGGGCGACCCGCGGGCCATGGCCGAGGCGCTGCGCCAGGGGGACTCGGCCCGCTCCCGCGACGGCATGCTGAGCGCCCTGATGCTCATGGTCGGCGGCATCCTCCTGCTCATCCCCGGGTTCATCACCGCCGCCGTGGGCGGGCTGCTGGCGCTGCCCTTCACCCGCCCGGCGCTGCGCTGGGCCTTCTCCGCCTGGGCCGACCGCCGCGCCCGCGCGATGGGCGTGACCGTGGTGCCCGGCTCGTTCGCCCCTTCCGGCACCGGTGCGCCCGGGGCCTCCGGAGACGGGGCGGGGCGTTCCCCCGGCAGCGGCAAGGTCATCCGGGGCCGGGTCGTCGACCCGGGCGAGGAGCCCGGCACCGCGGGCTGAGGACCCGCCGGAACCGCCGCCCGGAGCCCCGGACCGCCCGCCGGACGGGCGAACCAGGCGTTTCAGGGGTGTCCCCGGCGCATCCACTTGTGGCTCGGGGGACAATTGAGGCGTGAGCAACGAACCGCGGTGGAACTACCTCATGGACATGGACGGGGTGCTGGTGCGCGAGGAGCACCTGGTCCCCGGCGCCGACGCCTTCGTCTCCGAGCTGCGCGACAGCGGCATCGGATTCATGGTGCTGACCAACAACTCCATCTACACGCCTCGGGACCTGCGGGCGCGCCTCAAGCGCACCGGCCTGGACATCCCCGAGGAGTCGATCTGGACCTCCGCACTGGCCACCGCCCGGTTCCTGGACGAGCAGCGCCCCGGCGGGTCGGCCTACGTGGTGGGGGAGTCGGGGCTGACCACGGCCCTGCACAACGTCGGCTACGTGCTGACCGACCGCGACCCCGACTACGTCGTGCTGGGCGAGACGCGCACCTACAGCTTCGAGGCGATCACCCGCGCCATCCGGCTGGTGGAGAACGGGGCGCGGTTCATCGCCACCAACCCCGACGAGAAGGGCCCCAGCCAGGAGGGCTCGCTTCCGGCCACCGGCGCCATCGCCGCCCTGATCGAGCGGGTCACCGGGCGCGACCCCTACTACGTGGGCAAGCCCAACCCGCTGATGATGCGCTCGGCGCTGCGCGCCATCGGCGCGCATTCGGAGTCCACGCTGATGATCGGCGACCGGATGGACACCGACGTGCGGTCGGGCCTTGAAGCGGGCCTGAAGACGGTCCTGGTGCTGTCGGGCATCTCCGACCGGGACACCGCCGACCTGTTCCCCTACCGGCCCACCAAGGTGATGAACTCGGTGGCCGACCTGGTGGGCATCACCGCCGACCCCTTCGGCACCGGAGGCGCCGGCTCCGGGTGACCGGCCGCCCCGCCGCCCCGGCAGGGCAGCCCCGGCAGGGCCGCCGGGGCGGGCCGCGGCGGACGGGGACACGCGAAGGGGCGGCGGCCCGGTCAACCGGGCCGCCG
>NZ_ANBH01000189.1 GCF_000341185.1 Nocardiopsis chromatogenes YIM 90109 | reverse complement strand
CCCCTTCGCGTGGAACAGCGAGCGGCACATCCGCCGCTGCGCGCCTTTCGGCACCCCCTCCTCAGGCGCTCTTGCGCTGCGCCGCCACCGTCTCCATGTGCTCCCGCTCCTCGCGCCGACGCGCCCGCAGCAGTTCAAGGCGCTCGGCCAGGACCTCTTCGAGCTCTTCCATACTGCGGCGCTCCAGCAGCATGTCCCAGTGCGTCCGGGCGGGCTTGGCCTTCTTCTCCTGGGGCTCCTCGCCGTTGACCATCAGGGCGGTGTCGCCACAGAAGCGGCACTCCCAGTTCGACGGAATCTCGGCCTCGGTCGCGAAGGTGACGGAGAAGCGATGACCCCGGGGGCAGTCGTAGGTCACCTCCTGGCGCGGGGCCAAGTCGGTGTTGCGGTCGTTCTCGTAGCTCGTCGCCCCGAGCCGCGTGCCGCGAAGTGCTCGCTCGGCCATCGTGTACATGCCTCCAGGCGCTCTAGCGGTCTTCGTGGATGTAACGCTCCGGTCCGTCTCAAAGATTCCCCGGACTACCGCGGTCCAACCGTGCGATGATAAAGGGTCGGTCCGAGACCCGTGCACCGGGGTCCCCTTCACGGACGGCGGGCTCGGGGCAGGGTAGCGGCACCCCGGCTGAGACGGCGCGCGGGGCCCACCCGGCGGGACGCCCCGGTCGCGGCCGCGGAGGACACGGGGCCGTGTTCTTTCGGAATGAGCCCTGCGGCGCGGCGCCCAGGAACGGCGCCCGCTGCGTTCCCACCGGCCGACGGCCCGCCGCCCGGTACCTCCCCCGGGCCGCAGACGCCGCCGGCGCCCCTACGGGCCTGATCCGAGAGACGCGCCTTAGGAGACGCGGTCCAGGACGACCACGGGGATGTCCCGGTCGGTCTTGGCCTGGTAGGCGTCGTAGTCGGGCCAGGTGGCCGCCATCACCGGCCACAGCCGCTCCTTCTCCTCCCGGTCGGCGGTGCGGGCCTGCGCCGTGAAGCGGTCGCCGAGCACCTGCACCCGGACCTCGGGGTCGGCCTGGATGTTCTTGTACCACTGCGGGTGGTCGGCCGCGCCCCCGTTGGAGGCGACCACCACGTAGGCGTCCCCGGAGGTCCGGTAGATCAGCGGGGTGCTGCGGGGCAGCCCCGACGACCGCCCCGTGGTGGTGAGGATGAGGACGGTGGTCCCGTTCCAGTCATGTCCCTCGGCGCCGTCGCTCTCCTGGTACCGCTGCACGTGCTCCTTGCCGAAGAGCATTCGCCGCCCCTTCCCCGGTGGTCCTGTCGTCGGTCCTCTCGGTGGCCGAACGCCACCTGGCCCTCCAGTTACCCCGTGGGCCCGGACCGGAACCATGACGGGCGCGCGGCCGCCCGTACCCGGCCGCCGCTCCCGGCCACGCCCCCGCCCTTGTGGGCACCGCGACGGGTTCCGTACGGTACGTAACCGATCCGAACGACAGGCGCGGCAAGGGGGGATCCGCAGGGAGGGGGAGCATGAGCATCACCCGTCGCCGGTGGCACCCGGCGGCNGCCCTGGGCCGCCGCAGGGGCGGCGGCCGTCGTCCTCACCGGCTCGTGCGCCGTGCTGTCCACGAGCGTGCGCGAGGACGACGTGCCCGACACCGTCTCCACCGCCATCACCGGCGAACCGGTCACCCTCAGGCTCGCCTACACCGACGACCCGCCCACCGAGGCCCTGGTGGACGGCTTCACCCGGCGCCACCCCAACGTCGCCGTCGAGCTCGAACGGACGCAGTTCAGCGACTACGTCAAGACCGTCAAGCTCTCCATGTCCTCCGACGAGCCGCCCGACATCGCCCAGTACAACACCGGCGCGATGAACTCACTGGTCCCGGCCGGACTGATCCTCAACCTCGACAAGCACGCCGCGGCCTACGGGTGGGAGGAGGCGTTCCCCTCCAGCGCCATGGACCCCCTGCGCTCCGACCCGGACGCCGAGCGGTTCGGCAGCGGCAGCCTGTACGCCGTGCCGGGGTCGCTCTCGGTCCTGGGCGTCTTCTACAACAAGGACATCCTGGCCGAAGCCGGGGTCGAGGGGCCGCCGCGGACGCTCGGCGGATTCGAGGACGCCCTGGAGCGGGTGCACGCCGAGGGGACCACGCCCATCGGAAACGGCGCCCTGGAGGTCGGGGGCTTCCAGATCTGGAACGCCCTGCTCAACGTGGTGGGCGAGGAGCAGGACTACCGCGACTGGGTCTACGGAGCCCCGGGCGCGACCATCGGGACCGGGGCGGCCGAGGAGGCCGCCGCCACCCTGACCCGCTGGGTGGAGCGCGGCTACCTGTCCGAGGGGGCCAACGCCACCTCCGACATCGACGCCCAGGCCGACTTCGCCGCGGGCGGCAGCGCGTTCCTGATCACCGGGAACTGGGCCGCCGCGGCGCTGTCCGAGGAGATGGGCGGGGACGTCGGCTTCTTCCTCATGCCCGGCCCCGACGGGGCGGTGCCGGTCGCCTCCGGCTCCAGCGTCTCCTACGCGGTCTCCTCCCAGAGCGACCACCCCGACGTGGCCGCGGCCTTCCTCGACTACCTCGGCTCGCCCGAGGCCGCCCGGATCCAGGCCGAGAGCGGGTTCATGCCCGTCGACCCGGAGGCGGCGGGCGGGCGCGGCGGCGTCATGGGGGAGATCAACGCCGGCTTCGCCCGGGTCATCGAGGAGGAGGGGCTGGTGCCGTTCCCCGACTACGCCACCCCCGGCATGCTGGACCAGCTCACCCCCGGCGTCCAGGGGCTCATCGCCGGGGTCACCACCGAGGAGGAGTTCCTGCGCAGCCTCCAGGAGGAATGGGAGGGCGACCATGGGTGACCCCGCGGTGACGGGCGCCCGTTCCCCGGGCGGCGGGCGGAGCGGCCCGCGCCGTAACGGCGGCGGCTCCGGCCGGAACGGCGGGCGCGGGTGGCTCTTCCTGCTCCCGGCGGTGGCCGTGTACCTGGCCTTCACCGTCTACCCGGCGGTCAGCACGCTGCAGTTCTCCTTCCTCGAATGGGACGGCGTCGCGCCGCCCGCCTGGGCGGGGCTGGACAACTTCGTCCGCGTGGCGGCCGAGCCGATGCTGGGGCGGGCGGTCCTCAACGCCCTCGTGCTCATCGTGTTCTTCACCGTGCTGCCCATCCTGCTGGGGCTCCTGATGACGGCCCTGCTCGCGGGCGGAGTGCGCCGCGGGACCGCCTTCTACCGCGTCGTGTTCTTCCTGCCGCAGGTCCTGCCGCTGGTCGTCGTGGGCACCACGTGGCGGTGGATGTACAGCGACGACGGGATGGTCAACCAGGCCCTCGGGGCGGCCGGGCTCGACCACCTCGGCCGGGCGTGGCTGGGGGACGAGAGGTTCGCCCTGGCCGCCCTGGGGGTGGTCGGCACCTGGCTGATGAGCGGGCTGTGCATGATGCTCTTCATGAGCGGCGCGCAGCGGGTCGACCCCGCCCTGCACGAGGCGGCCGCCATCGACGGCGCCGGTCCGGCCCGGCGGTTCCTCAGCGTGGTGCTGCCGGGGCTGCGCAAGGAGATCGGCATCGCGGGCGTCATCACCACCATCGCCGCACTGGCCAGCTTCGACCTGGTGTTCGTCACCACCAACGGGGGACCGGCGGGGGCGACGAACGTGCCCGGCCTGCTGGTGTACCGGCTGGCGTTCAACGAGGGCGACATCGGCGCGGCCGGGGCGCTGGCCGTGGTGCTCACCGTCCTCGTCGTCGTGTTCGTCGGCGGGATCCGGCTGCTGGTGAGGGAGGACGCATGAGGCCGAGCGCCGCGGGGCAGGCCCTGCGCTACGCGCTGCTGAACCTGATGGCCCTGGCCGTCCTGCTGCCCTTCGCCGGGATCGTGCTGGCGGCGCTGCACCCGTCGGGGAGCCGGGTGGACGGGGTGTCCGTGCCCGACCGGTGGTCCTGGGAGAACTTCGGCCTGGCCTGGGAGGAGGGCGGCTTCGGCGACCTGATGCTCTCCAGCCTCATCGTGAGCGGCGGCGTGGTGCCGCTGACCGTGCTGCTGGCGACGATGGCCGGGTTCGCGCTGTCGGTGCTGGGGGTGTGGGGCGGGCGGGTCCTGTCCCTGGGGTTCGTCCTCGGCCTCACCGTGCCGGTCGAGCTGCTGGTGATCGCGCTCTACTACAACCTGCGCGAGGTCGGCCTGACCGACGCCTACCTCGGGGTGGTGCTGGCCGAGGTGGCGCTCTTCCTGCCGTTCGGCGTCTACTGGATGCAGTCCCACTTCGCCGGGGTGCCCCGCGAGCTGGTGGAGTCGGCGCGCATGGACGGCGCACGCGACGGCACCGTGCTGTGGCGGGTGCTGCTGCCGGTGTCCCGGCCCGCGGTGACCACCCTGACGGTGCTGGTGTTCATGTGGTCGTGGAACCAGTTCCTGCTGGTGCTGGTGATGCTGCAGGACCCGTCCATGCGCACGGCGCCCACCGGCCTGGGGCTGTTCGTGGGGCGGTACGGAACCGACGTCCCGCTGCTCGCCGCGGCGAGCCTGATCGTGATCGCCCCCATCGTCGTGGTCTACGTGGTGTTCCAGCGCAGCTTCGTCGAGGGCATCACCCGGGGCGCGGTCAAGGGGTAGGGGGCGCCGCCCCGGGCCCGGCGGCCCGGGGCGGACGCCTCAGACCCGTTCGGGCTCCTCATTGCCCACGTCGCGGATGCCCTTGCGGAAGTCGGTCTTCCACAGCAGGACCCCGCCGAGGATGAAGAAGGCGATCAAGGAGAAGATCGCGACCCGGTAGCCGCCGGTGAGGGTGACCGCGATCGTCACCGCGAGCGAGCCCAGGAACGTCGACCCCCGGTCGCTGATCTGGTACACGGCGAAGTACTCGGCCTCCCGGCCGCTGGGGATGAGCTGGGAGAACAGTGCCCGCGCCAGCGCCTGTGAGCCGCCGAGCACCAGGGCGATGCCCACGCCCAGCGCCATGAACAGCACCGGCTCGCCCGCGGGCAGCAGGTACCCCAGGGTCACCAGCACGCACCACACGCCCAGCGTGGACAGCACCGCGTTCTTCGGCCCGATCACCCGCGCCAGGCGGCCCACCGCCAGCGCGCCGCCGAACGCCACGAACTGGATCATCAGGATCGTGCCCATCATGACCTCTTGGCCGATGCGCAGGTCCTGGGTGGCGAACGGGGCGGCGTAGCGCACGGCGGCCTGGATGCCGTCGTTGAAGAAGATGAACGCCAGCAGGAACAGCAGCGTCTGCGGGTAGCGGCGCATCCCCTTGATGGTCTGGGCGAACTGCACCACCGTCAGCTTCGGTGTGGGGCGGCGGGCGGACAGGGCCAGGTCGGTGTAGCGGTTGCGCAGCGGCCGCAGCGCCAGCACGGTGAACCCGGCCCACCACACTCCGGCCGAGGCGAAGGCGATGCGCACCGCGTCGGCCTGGCCCAGGCCCAGGTCGTCGGCCATCAGCACCAGGGCCAGGTGGGCGGCGAGCATCGTGGCCCCGCCCAGGTAGGCCAGGGCCCAGCCGGTGCTGGAGACCCGGTCGCGCTCGTCGGGGGTGGCGATCTCGGGCAGGAAGGAGTTGAAGACCGCCAGCGAGGCGCCGTAGACCACGTTGGCCACCAGGAACAGGGCCGCGGCGAGCAGCCACCGGTCCCCGGCGAGGTAGAGGAGGCTCACCGCGACCGAGCCGGTGAAGGCGAGCCAGAACAGCCACCGCTTCTTGTGCCGGGAGCGGTCGGCCAGCGCGCCGACCACCGGCAGCAGCAGGATCTGCAGCAGGATCGCGGTGGTGGTCACCGCCGGGTAGAGGGCGTTCGCGTGCAGCCTGATGCCCAGCGGATACACGTAGTAGGGGCCGCCGGTGCACACGGCGGTGTCCGGCGCCCCGGCGGCGGCGCAGGCCAGGCCGCTCAGGTAGGGGCCGATGAGCACGGTGACCACCGAGGTGATGAACACCTGGTTGGCCCAGTCGTACATGTACCAGCCCCGCTGCTCCCGCTTGCGCTGGGCGGGGTCGGGGGAGGGGGTGTTGCCGGGGGCGGGTGCGGGGGAGGCGGTCGTCATCTGGTGCGGGGTCCGTCCTGGTCGGCGGCGACGGGGGCGGTGCCGGCGGCGGGTGTCGCGGCCGTCCGGCCGTCCCGCGGGGGCGCGGGCCAGGCGCCGCGGGCGGCCAGGACGTCGCGGAGCCCGGTGGTGTTGTCGGTGACGATGCCGTCGACCCCGGCGTCGAGGAGGCGCTCCATGACGCCGGTGTCGTTGACGGTCCACACGTGCACCTGCATGCCGAGCCGGTGGGCCGCGGCGATCAGGTCGCGGCTGAGCACGGGGAAGCCGTGCATGCGCGTGGGGATCTGCACGCACTGCACGCCGCGGCGGGCGAGCGGGCGCAGGGCGGAATGGAGGGAGGCCACGCGCAGCCGGGCGACGTCGACGGGGCCGCAGGAGGTGGCCACGCGGGGGCCCATCAGGCGCCGGACCCGGTCGAGGCGGCGCTGGTCGAACGAGCCCAGGCAGACCCGGTCCCAGGCCCTGGTGCGGTGCAGCACGTCGGCGAGGGGCTCGACGGCGGCGTCGGACTTGACGTCGATGTTGAAGCGCGCGCGGGGCCAGGCGTCCAGGAGTTCCTCCATCACCGGGACCGGCTCGCTGCCGCCCACCCGCGCGCGCCCGACCTCGGCGTAGGGGAGGGCGGCGATGGCGCCCTCGCGGTCGGTGGCGCGGTCGAGGGTGTCGTCGTGGAAGGCCACGAGCACGCCGTCGCGGGTGGCGTGGACGTCGGTCTCCAGGTACCGGTAGCCCAGGTCGACCGCGTGCTGGAAGGCGGCCGCGGTGTTCTCCAGCTCGGTGCGCACGTTCCCGGAGCCGTCGCGCAGCCAGCCGCCCCGGTGGGCCAGACCGATGGGGGCGGAGAGGTCGAGGTAGCGGTGAGTCACACCCAGAAGTATGCCGTTCGGCGGCGACACGGGCACCACCGCCCGGTGACCCGCCCCACCCGCGGGGTGGAACTCCGGGAATAGGGGGCCGGTCCGCGCCACGGCGGCCACGTCCTCCGAAGCGGCGTCACCTCCCCGCCCCCGTCCCTGTCCCCGGGGCCGACGGTGCGGGGGCCGGTGGGGTGCCGATGTCCCACGACTCCGGCGGACACGGCCTTCCCGGGCCGCTCTTCCCGGGAAGTGGGAAGCGAGGGAACCCGCGGCCGGAACGGTTTCCGGGCCACGGGTCGGCGCAGGGCGCCGGGCTAGCTCTTGCCGACGTCGGTCTCCAGGTCGGTGCACACCCACATCCCGTCTTTGCGTGCGAGGCGGAAGGCCAGGACGCGTCGGCGTCGGCCGCAGCCGATCAGCGCCGCCACTTCGGCCACCGACGGCCCCTGCGGATGCACCCACGTCCGCAGCACCCTCGGCCGGGTGCGTTCGCGGAAGGCCCCTGCCCTGCGGCAGAGCATCGAGTACGGCCTCGGTTCGAGGAGGGGCTCCACCTGTACGGGTGTGCGTTCCCCCGCCAGGACCTCGGCGGTGAGCTGGGCCAGGCGGGCCACCTGGCGGGGCGACCAGGCGCCCTGGATGCGGTGGTGGCGGATCGCGGACGGACGCCGGGGCGGATGCGGTCGTGGCAATTCCGGCTCCTCTCGGGCACCGACGGGGGCGGGGAGGCGGCGCGGCGCCGCGCCCGTCACCTATACAGAGGGCGCGGACACCGTCCGTTGCCACGTGGAATTCCAGCTTTTTGCGTGCACTCCGCCTCCGCGCCGAGAGGTCCTCTTGTGGGGCTGTCTGGAATGTCGAAGGAGGTTCGGCCGAAACCGGCCTCGGTCGGTCCAGGGCCGGCACTCCGGGCGGCAGGCGTGTGCATGGACGCGGTCACGTCTGCTGGAGTGGTGGCGTTTCTGTCCGACCGGGTTGGTGCGGTCGTCGCGGCGCGGGGCGGCCCTGCCCCTGCATCGGCGCCTCGACCGGTGCCCTGCCTGTCGGCAGCTCGCCTTCGACCGCCCGCCCACGGCGGCCGCGGCCGCCGAAAGTTCCACCACTCCAGCGGACACCATCGTGGTCGCCGTGGTGGGCGAGTGGCACCCGGCTCACGGGTCCCGGCGGGGCGCCAGGCCGCCCGGCTGTGAGGGTGAAGCGTCGACAGAGACGGGTCAGTGGCCCGCACGGCGGCGCCGTCGGCCACTCGGCGCAGGTCACGTCCGGATGGCGTCCGCTGGAGTGGTGGAACTCCTGCCGACTGCGGCCGCCTTCGCCGGGCGCGGCCCCCGGCCGCCCGCCGGAG
>NZ_ANBH01000188.1 GCF_000341185.1 Nocardiopsis chromatogenes YIM 90109 | reverse complement strand
GGCCGGACGGAGGTTCCACCACTCCAGCGGACGTGGCCTACGTCTGCTGGAGCGGTGTCATCTCCGTTCGAGCAGGTAGGCGCGGTCATCTCCGCCTCGGGGCCGCTCTCCTCCCGTGCCCCTGACCTGCGCCCTGCCCGTGGGCGGTCGGCCGCCCGCCCACGGGGGTCAGGCCGCCGAAGTATCCGCGGACGCCACCGGCCCCGGGGCGCTCGGCTGGTGTGGCGACCTCCGGCCGTCCGGGGTGGTGCGGGTGCCGTGTCCTCAACCGCGCCCGTTCGGTCGTCGGATCTGTCGGCCGGGGGCCGGAGGGGAGGCGGGCACGGACGGAAAGCCCCGCCGTTCCGGTGGGATGCGGTCTCCCCGGGGGAACGGAGAGGGCGGGGCGGATGCGGTGGGGCGGCGTTCCCGGGATCGAATGGGCGGGAATCGGGGCATGTCTTCCGTGCCTTCTGCGAATATAACGCTCCGTGCCGGTATAGTGACTATGTGTTGCCGCATCGCCACTCCGAGTCGCATCCCGCCGGTGTGCGCCCCGCCGAAGGTGGCCGGCGGGGCCCGGCCCGGGTCTACCGCAACGACTGGACCGGCCTCCACCCGCCCGATCCCGGGTGCTGGACGCCGCGCCTGTCCGTGAGCACCGTCGTCACCGCCCTGGGCGGTGAACGCCTGGACCTGACGCTGGCGGCGCTGTCCGTGCAGACCTACCCCGCGCACCTGCACGACGTCCTCGTCATCGCCGCGGACGACGTCGCCCTGCCCGACGACCCGGGCGAGAGCGTCCGCGTCGAACGCGTCCCCGCCGGAACCGGGGCCGCGGCCGCGTGCGCCCTGGGCGCCCGCCTCGCCGAGGGCGACATCGTCTGCTGGCTCGACGCCGGCATGCTCGTCGACCCCTTCTACGCCGAGACGCACGCCCGCTGGCACCACCTGCGCCCCGACTGCGTCACCCTCGCCGACGTGCTCAGCGCGCGCGACGTCCCCGCCGACCCCGCCGACGTGGCGGTCATGGCCCTGTCCGGCGGCATGGCCGACACCCTGGGCGGCGAAGGCGCCTGCGCCGACCGCGACGCCCTGCTGGACGCCACCGGCGACCTCGCCGAGGCCGACGACCGCGCCCGCCGGGCCTTCACCCGCTCGGCCTGCGCCGTGCGCACCGCCCTGTACCGCGCCGCCGCCGGGACGGACCCGCTCGGCGAAGGCGAACTGGCCGACCGCCTCTGGACCGCCGGGGCCCTCTTCCTCCCCGACCGCGACGCGCCCGCCTGGTCGACGGGCGCGGCCGGGACCGCCCTGCCCGCCGCGGACGCGGGCCGGACCCGCCCGCCCCGCGTGCGCGCGGTCGTCGACATCGGCGGCGCGGACTACGACATGGTACGCGGGTGCGTCGACCGCCTCCTGGACGCGGGCGAGCCCGACATCGGCGTCGACCTGGTCGCCGACTGGGAGGGGGAGCGCGTCTCGGAGGAGGCGCTGCTGGAGCTGCGCCTGGTCCAGGCCGCCTACCTCGCGGACGCGCGGGTGCGGTTCGTGCCCGACCCGCCCCGCACCGGCTTCCCCTCGCCCTACCTGCTGCAGCTCCCCGTGGCCTGGGGGCTGTCCCCCGACACGCTGGGGCTGCTGACCGACCGTGCCGAGCGCGCGCACGCCGGGGTCGTCGAACTGGTCCCCGAGTCGGCGCCCACGCCCGGCGCCGGGGTCCGGCTGTGGCGCACCCGCGCCCTGGCCCGCGCCCTGCGGGAGCGGTGCCAGGGCGAGCGGCTGGCCGACGCCGTCGCGGAGGTGTACGGCCGCTACCGCATCCAGGCCGGGGAGGGCACGCTGGTGGACCTCACCGACCCCGAGGCGTGCCACTACCGCTCAGAGCCCTTGCGGACAGGGGCCGGGAACACCGGAGCGGATGGGTACGTGGACGAGGAGGAGGACGAGGACGCCCGCCTGCCGCGGCCGGAGGACGGCGGGGAGCCGGTGGGCGGCCGCGGACGGCACGACGGCGACGACGGCGACGGAGCGGAGGCCGAAGCGGGCGACGGGCGGGTCCGCGCGCTGATCGCAGCCGCGCGCACCTCCGTCGCCGGGGCGGTCCGCGCCTGTGCGGCCCCGCTGCGGTTCCTGCGCTGAGCGGGGCCGCAGGAGGGGGCGGGCGGCGTCGGCCCCACCGCCCCCGGCGGGCGGCCAGGCGGCAGGGCGGCGCGCGCCTCAGGTCGTGCCCGCGCCCGTGCCGATCGCGTCCAGGGTCGCCTGCAGGTCCGTGCGGATGTCCTCGGGCAGCGGCGCCGAACCGGTCTCGTCGGAGGCCGCCTGCTGGCCCTCGGGGCTGATCACGTAACTGAGGAAGTCCCGCACGCGCTCGCCCTGGTCGGGGTCCTCGTAGTCCAGGCACGCGGCCTGGTAGCTCACCAGCACGATCGGGTAGACGCCCGACTCGGTGGTGCCGTAGTCCAGCTCCAGCGCGTAGTCGTAGCGGCCCGAGCCCTCGCGCCGGGGAGCCTCGGCCACCACCTTGGCCGCCGACTCCGGGGACAGCTCCACGAACTCCTCGCCGACGCCCACCCGCGCGGCCGACATGTGCCCCACGTGGGAGGCCTCCACGTAGCCGATGGTGCCGTTGCCGCCTTCCACCGCCTCGGCGATGCCGCTGTTGCCCTGCGCGGCCTCGACCGGGGGCAGCGGCCACTGGCCGTCGGGCT
Source organism: Nocardiopsis chromatogenes YIM 90109 (assembly GCF_000341185.1). Lineage (GTDB taxonomy): Bacteria > Actinomycetota > Actinomycetes > Streptosporangiales > Streptosporangiaceae > Nocardiopsis_A > Nocardiopsis_A chromatogenes. The sequence goes on along the minus strand of NZ_ANBH01000188.1, from coordinate 4,352 downwards.
CGTAGGTCCACACGTCCGGTGCGGCGCTGTGCAGGTACTCGGTGAAGTTCTCGGTGGTGCCGGACTCGTCGGAGCGCGACACCGGGGTGATGCGCTTGTCCGGCAGGTCGGCGTCCGGGTTGTCCTCGGCGATCTCCGGCGCGTCCCAGCGCGTGATGTCGCCCTTGAAGATGCCCGCGATGGTGTCCGGCGACATGTTCAGCTCGTCGACGCCCTCCAGGCTGAACACCACCGCGATCGGGACCACGTAGGCGGGGATGTTCACCGCGGCGGAGGAGTCGCAGCGCGCCACCGCCTCCTCGTGCTCCTTGGGGTCCAGGGCCGCGTCGGTCCCGGCGAAGGCCACGGCGCCGTCGAGGAACTGGCTGCGCCCGCCGCCCGAGCCGATGGCGTCGTAGAAGACCAGAGAGTCCTGGCAGGCCGTCTGGTAGCCCGCGATCCAGGTGGTCATCGCGTTCTCTTGGGCGCTGGAGCCCGCCCCGGACAGGGTGCCCCCGAAGCAGGCCAGGTCGTCGGGGACGGGGATCGGGTTGTTGCCGCGCACGGCGTTGTCACTGCCGCACGCCGCCGTGAGGGCGAGGACCCCCGAGGCGGCGGCCGCGAAACAGGCGCGGCGAGTGGACGGGCGCATGCGCAAGCTGTCTCTCCCCCTGGTGGGCGCCTCGGCGGGGCGGTGTCCCGGCGGCCGCCCCTTCGGGGCACGGTACGGCCCGCCGGGCGGCCGCGGGCACGGTGCACGGGCGCGGCTGAACGAACGACGTCGAAGAATTTAACAACAGGTGGCGCGCGCTGGTCGAACCGGGCCGGTGTGGGGAAGGGCTCATCCGGCCCGGCCGCAGGTCACCCGGCGTTCGCGGCCTCGGCGATGCGGGTGAGGACGGCCCGCAGGCCCAGCTCGTAGCCGACCACCCCGCACCCGGCGATGTAGCCCTGCATGACCGGCGCGGTGACCGAGGTGTGCCGGAACTCCTCGCGCGCGTACACGTTGGAGATGTGCACCTCGACACAGGGGGTGTCCACCGCGTCGACCGCGTCGCGCAGAGCGATGCTGTAGTGGGCGAAGGCGCCCGGGTTGATGACGATGCCGTCGAGCTCGGCCGCCCCGTGCACCAGGTCGACCAGCTCGCCCTCGTGGTTGCTCTGCGCGCAGCGCACCTGCGCCCCCAGCTCGGCGCCGAGCGCGGCGACCCGGCGCTCGATGTCGGCCAGCGTCGTGGAGCCGTAGTGGGCGGGGTCCCGGCGGCCCAGCAGGTTCAGGTTGGGGCCGTTCAACAGCAGGACGGTCGGGCGGTCGGATGCGTCGGGCAACGGGCGGCCTTCCGTACGTCGGAACCTCGGGCTGGGGCCGACGGGGTCGGCCGGTGCGGCCAGCCTAGCCGCGGGGACGTACGGACGGTTACCGGGGGCGCGCGTGCGGGCACGAAGGAGTGCAGATGAGCACGCACACCGCGCCGTCGTCCACCTACCGCCTGCAGATGCGCCCGGCAGGCGGTCTTCGCGGTGCCGCCGACACGGCCCCCTACCTGCACCGGCTGGGCGTGGGCGCGCTGTACACCGCGCCCCTGCTGGCGGCCGCCGGCTCCACGCACGGCTACGACTGGACCGACCCCCGGCGGGTCTGCCCCGACCTGGGCGGCGAGGAGGCGCGCTCGGCGCTGGCCGCCCGGCTGCGCGCCCTGGGGCTGGGCCTGGTGGTGGACATCGTGCCCAACCACATGTCGGTGGCCGTTCCCGAGGCCAACGCCTGGTGGTGGGAGGTGCTGCGGGACGGGCCCGGCGCCGGGCACGCCCGCTGCTTCGACATCGACTGGCGGAGCGGCCCGCTGGAGCTGCCCGTGCTGCCCGACGACGGCGACGGGGGCGCCGCCGCCCTCGACCGGCTGGAGCTGCGCGACGGCGCCCTGGAGCTGGACGGGCGCCGCTACCCGGTGGCGCCCGGGACGGCGCCGGAGGGGGACCGGTCGGACCCGGCGCGGGTGCATACCGCCCAGCACTACCGCCTGGTGTCCTGGCGCCGCTCCCGCGAGGCCATGTCCTACCGGCGCTTCTTCGACGTGTCCGACCTGGCGGCGCTGCGGGTGGAGGACCCGTGGGTGTTCGAGCGGGTGCACCGCGAGGTGCTGCGCTGGGCCGAGGAGGGGGAGGTCACCGGGCTGCGGGTGGACCACCCCGACGGACTGGCCGCCCCCGGGGGCTACCTGCGCCGCCTGCGGGCGCGCTACGGCGGGTGGATCGCGGTGGAGAAGATCCTGGCGCCGGGGGAGGACCCGCCGCAGACCTGGCCGGTCGAGGGGACCACCGGCTACGACGCCCTGCGCGAGGTGTGCGGGGTGTTCGTCGACCCGGAGGGGGAGGGGCCGCTCACCCGTCTGGCGGAGGAGACGGGGGCGCCCGGGGACCCGGGGCCGGTGGAGGTGGAGTGCAAGCGCCGCGCGGCCACGGAGGTGCTGGCCGCCGAGACGCGCCGGATCGCGGCGGTGGTGGCCCGCGCCGACCGGAACGGCGCCCCGGACGGGCCCGCGGCCCCTGCGCCGCCGCCCGCCACCCTCCGGGCGGTGGCCGAACTGCTCGCCGCCTTCCCCGTCTACCGCACCTACCTGCCCGAAGGGCAGGGGCGCTGGGCGGAGGCGGTGCGGCGCGCCCGGGAGCGCGCCCCGGACGCCGCCGCGGAGGTGGACCGGATCGACGGCATCGTCCGGGCCGACCCCCGCGGCGAGGCGGCCGTGCGGATCCAGCAGACCAGCGGGATGGTGATGGCCAAGGGGGTGGAGGACACCGCCTTCTACCGGGCGACGCGGTTCATCGCGCTCAACGAGGTCGGCGGGGACCCGTCGGAGTTCGGCGTTTCCGTGGAGGCGTTCCACGCGGCCCAGGCCCGGCGGGAGGCGTCCCGGCCGCACGCGATGACCACGCTGTCCACCCACGACACCAAGCGCTCGGAGGACGTGCGGGCGCGCCTGGCGGTGATCGCCGAGGTCCCCGGGGCCTTCGCGGACCTGGTGCGCGAGGGGACCGCACGGTGCGGGCTGAGCGAGCCCTCGTTGAACCTGCTCGCCTGGCAGACACTGGTGGGGGCGTGGCCGATCAGTGCGGCGCGCCTGAGCGGCCACCTGCTCAAGGCGGCCCGGGAGGCGAAGCTGGCCACGTCCTGGACCGACCCGGACCCGGCGTTCGAGGAGGAGGTGCGGGCCTGGCCGGAGCGGGTGATGTCGGACGGGCGCATCGCCTGCGCGGTGGAGGGGTTCGTGGCCCGGATCAGGGCGCACGGGTGGAGCAACGCGCTGGGGCAGAAGCTGGTGCAGCTGCTCATGCCGGGGGTGCCGGACGTGTACCAGGGCACGGAGCTGTGGGACATGTCGCTGGTCGACCCGGACAACCGGCGGCCGGTCGATTTCACCGCCCGGGAGGTGGTGCTCGAACGGCTGGAGTCGGGCAGGCGGCCCCCGGTGGACGCGTCTGGTGAGGCGAAGATGCACGTGGTCCGCCAGGCGCTGCGCCTGCGCCGCCGCACGGACCTGCGCGGCTACCTGCCGCTGCGCGCCGAGGGCGGGGCGGCGGGCCACGCGGTCGCCTTCGCCCGCGGACCGGCGGGGGCGGTCGCGGCCGTGGCCACGCGGCTCCCGGTCGGCCTGGAGGCGGCGGGCGGTTGGGGCGACACGGTCCTCCCCCTCCCGTCGGGGCCGGGCCGGTGGAGGGACCTGCTCAGCGGACGTGAGGTGGGCCCCCCGTCCGTCCGCCCGGCGGCCCCGAAACTGGCGGACCTACTGGCCGACTACCCGGTGGCCCTCCTGGAACGGAGAGAGTGACCGGGACGGACGAAGCCGGACACGGGCGGCTCCCCGGCCCTGCTCGCCGGGCGACGGGTTTCCCGGCCCGGGTGGGCGGCGCCCCAGCAGACACCCCGCTCACGGCCCCTGGCCGGGTGTCGGGCCGCCGGAACGTGAGGCCGAGGGCGGCGACGAGGCAGGGCGGCGGCGTTCCGGTAGCGCTGTCGGCCACCAGGTGTGTGCGTGGCCACCGTGATAGGCGGCGACGGAATGAGCGGGCCGGTTCCCCGGCCCTGCCTGCCGTCCGCCGGGTTCCTTGCGGTCTGGGCGGGGCGGCGGCTCGGCAGGTCCCCCGCTCACGGGCCCTGGCCGGGTGTCGGGTCTTCGCGGCGTGAGGTTGAGCGGCGGCGATGAGGAGAGGTCGGCGGCCCTTGCGGCAGCGCGGCCGGGCGCCGGGCGTGCAGATGGTCGCCGTAATGGGCGGCGACAGCAGGAGCAGGGCGGCTCCCGGCTGGGCAGCGATCCGCCGGGATGTCGGGTGGAGGGCGGCGATGAAGAGAGGTCGGCGGCCCTTACCGCAGCGCA
>NZ_ANBH01000187.1 GCF_000341185.1 Nocardiopsis chromatogenes YIM 90109 | reverse complement strand
CCTGTTCGACGGCCGGGGCGGCCGCGCGGGCGGTGTGGGCGTGCGTTCATCGCGATAGGTGAATGGGATCCGGTGCCAGAAGGCCCCTAAACGGCACGCCTGGGTCGTTTGTCGGATCCGGTGTGACTGCGTGTAGCCGATATCGGCCCCGCGCAGGCCCCGGGAGCCGGGTGGAGGCGCCCGGGCGGCCGCGTGCCCGCCCCCGCGCCCGAGCCGAACACTCCAATCGGGCATGAATAGGGCATAGTGTTCCGAGAACCTGTTCTGGAATCGCGCGCTTCGTCGTCCCGGGGCCGCCAAGAGTGTCGCTGGGCGCGCTTCCCGCCCCTGCACGCATTTAACGCGGAGTATTCACACAGGTCACGGCCATGTCGGGGTCACCGCACTGGCCCGGCGGCCGCTCCGGGTGTCGAAGAGCGCGAGCCCCGGAGCTGTTCCGCCTTCCTGGACCGCGAGGGGCCTGCCGCCCGGCGGGCGGGCCCGGGAACCGCCCCGCTCACTCCGTCGCCGCCTTCTCTGGTGGCCGTCCGCACGCCCGGCGGCCGACTGTGCTCCGGTAAGGGCCGCCGACCTGTGTCGTCGCCGCCTTCTTCCTTGCGCTCCGGCGGCCCGGCGGCCGCCACGGGCGCCGAAGACCGCGAACCCCGGGGCCGCGCCGCCCCGCCCAGACCGCGAGCAACCCGCCGCCCGGCAGGCAGGGTCGGGGAACCGGCCCGCGCATTCCGTCGCCGCCGATCACGGTGGCCATTCGCACGCGCGGCGGCCGACCTCGCTGCGGGGAGGGCCGCCCACCTCTCGTCGTTGTCGACCTCCGCCTCATGCTCTGGTGGCCTGTTGCTCGGCCAGGGCCTGTGGGCGGGGCGCTGGCCCCTCCCGTCGTTGCCGGGTGGGCCCGGCTCCGGTGTCCGCGTTCTAAAGTGGACGGCGATCATGGCTACCTTGCGCGACGACGACCGGCACCACCCTGTCCTGGACCGGCTCCGGATGCCCCTTCCCGTTCTCGATTCCCTCGCCTGCCCCCACTGCCGGGGCAGCATCGGTCCGGCCGGGAACGCGCTCCGCTGTACCTCGGGGCACTCCTTCGACGTCGCCAAAGAGGGCTACGCCGGACTCCTCACCGGTGCCGGGACCACCGGGACCGCCGACACCGCCGACATGGTCCGCGACCGGCAGGGCTTCCAGGAGGCCGGGCACTACGCCCCCCTCGCCTCCCGCATCGCCGAAGCCGCCGCCCCCGCACTGGCCGACGGCGGATTGGCGGCCGACGTCGGCGCCGGTACCGGCTACTACCTCCGAAATGTCCTCGACCGCTCCCCGGACGCCTTCGGCCTCGGGCTCGACCTCTCCAAATACGCCCTCCGCCGGGCCGCGAAGGCCCACCCCCGCGCCGGGGCCGCCGCCTGCGACGCCTGGCGCGGCCTGCCCCTGCGCGACGGCGCGGTGTCCGCCCTGCTCAACGTCTTCGCCCCGCGCGGCGCCGATGAGTTCCACCGGGTGCTGCGCCCCGGCGGCGCCCTCATCGTCGTCACCCCCGGCCCCGACCACCTGGGCGAACTCGTCGGCGCCCTCGGCCTGGTCTCCGTCGACGCCCGCAAGGAGGAGCGCCTGGAGGAAACGCTCTCGCCCCGCTTCGAGCGCACCGGCGGCGAGGACGCCGGCTTCACCATGCGCCTGCCCCGCTCCGACGCCCTGACCGTCGCGGGCATGGGCCCCAGCGCCCGCCACCTCGCGCCCGGCGAGCTGGAGCGACGCGCCGCCGCGCTGACCGAACCGGTCGAGGTCACCGCCTCCTTCCGGATCGGGGTGTACCGGCCCCGGTAGGCCGGGCGCCCGGACGGGGGGACGCCGGTCCCGCGTGGCCGCGCTCCCCGGCGGGTACGGGCACCTCGTGGACGACGGCGCTGGTGACCGGCTCAGTGTGTGGGCCCCGGAGCACGACCGGGTCCGCCTGCGGGCCGACGGGAACGACCGGGACATGGAACCGCGGCCGGGAGGCTGGTGGGTGCTGGACGGCCCGCCCCCCGCCCCCGGCACCGACTACGCCTTCCTCCTGGGCGACGACCCCGAGCCGCTGCCCGACCCCCGGTCGGCCTGGCAGCCCCACGGCGTCACCGGCCCCTCCCGCGCCTACGACCACTCCGCCTTCCCCTGGACCGACGGCGGCTGGCGCGGCCGCGCCCTGCCCGGGTCGGTCCTGTACGAGCTGCACATCGGCACCTTCACCCCCGAGGGCACCTTCGACGCCGCCGTGGGCCGCCTCGACCACCTGGCCGACCTCGGCGTGGACCTGGTCGAGGTGATGCCGGTCAACGCCTTCGACGGCGACCGCGGCTGGGGCTACGACGGCGTCCTGTGGTACGCCGTCCACGAGCCCTACGGCGGCCCCGACGGCCTCAAGCGCTTCGTCGACGCCTGCCACGCCCGGGGCCTGGGCGTCGTCCTCGACGTCGTCTACAACCATCTGGGCCCCTCCGGGGCGACGCTGCCCCGATTCGGCCCCTACTTCTCGGGCGGGTCGACCGCCTGGGGCCCCTCCCTCAACCTCGACGGCCCCGGCTCCGACGAGGTGCGGCGCTACGTCGTCGACAACGCCCTGGGCTGGCTGCGCCACTACCACCTGGACGGCCTGCGCCTGGACGCCGTGCACGCGCTGCACGACACCCGCGCCCTCCCGCTCCTCCCCGGGCTGTCGGCCGAGGTGGAGGCGCTCGCCGCCGGGCTCGGCCGCCCCCTGTCGCTGATCGCCGAGTCCGACCGCAACGACCCGCGCACGGTGCGCTCGCGCTCCGCCGGGGGGCTGGGCATGGACGCCCAGTGGTCCGACGACCTGCACCACGCCCTGCACACCGCGCTCACCGGGGAGACCCAGGGCTACTACGCCGACTTCGCCGGTCCCGCCGTGCTGCCGCGCACCCTGCGCCGGACCTTCCTGCACGACGGCGGGTACTCCTCCTTCCGGGGCCGCGGCCACGGCGCCCCCGTCGACCCCTCGGCCGACTCCGGCGCCCGCTTCCTGGCCTACCTGCAGACCCACGACCAGGTCGGCAACCGGGCCCTGGGCGACCGGCTGTCCGCGTCGGTCCCGCCCGGCCTGCTGGTGTGCGGGGCGGCGCTGGTCCTGTGCTCGCCCTACACGCCGATGCTGTTCATGGGGGAGGAGTGGGCGGCCTCCACGCCCTGGCGGTTCTTCGCCTCCTTCCCCGACCCCGGCCTGGCCGAGGCGGTGCGCCAGGGGCGGCGCCGCGAGTTCGCCGCGCACGGGTGGACCGGCGCCGTGCCCGACCCCATGGACCCGGCCGCGCGCGAGGCCTCCGTCCTGGACTGGGCCGAGCCCGCCGCCGACCCCCACCGCGCGGTGCTGGAGGCCTACCGGGAGCTGATCGCGCTGCGCCGCGCCCGCCCCGAGCTGGCCGACCCCCGCCTGGACCGGTTCACCGTGCGCGCCTCCGACGACGGGCGCGTGCTGGTGCTGCACCGCGGCCCGCTGCGGGTGGCGTGCAACCTGCGGCCGCACCCGGCCGACGCGGTGCTGGACGCCCCGGTGCGGCGGGTGCTGCTGGCCTCGTCGGACCCGCGGGTGCGGGGCGGCCGGATCGGCCTGGACGGGCACGCGTTCGCGGTCGCCGAGGTCACGGCCCCGGGCCCGGACCACCCCGGCCACCCGCCCGACCTTTACTGCGAAAACCGTTAAGGATTCGCTGATCGCCTGCGCTATCAGTTGTCAATCTCAAGTTTCGCCTCTGAAACAGTTGACGAATCGGGGTCGGGGTGCTGATCATGGGGCACCGCACCCGAATCGGACAATGGGCAAGGGGCCATGAGCACGAACACCGCGCAGGAAGCGACCCCGGACGAGGTCCAAAGACTCTCGGACGCCGCCCGGGACCACCTGTGGATGCACTTCACCCGCCACTCGACGTTCGAGGACGGCGCCCGCGTCCCCGTCATCACCCGCGGCGACGGGGTCCACATCTGGGACGCCGAGGGCCGCCGCTACATCGACGGCCTGGCCGGCCTCTTCGTCGTCCAGGCCGGGCACGGGCGCCGGGAGATCGCCGAGGCGGCGTCGCGCCAGGCCGCCGAACTCGCCTACTTCCCGCTGTGGAGCTACGCCCACCCCACCGCGATCGAACTGGCCGAGCGCCTCACCGCGCAGACCCCCGGCGACCTGAACCGGGTCTTCTTCACCACCAGCGGCAGCGAGGCCGTGGAGACCGCCTGGAAGCTCGCCAAGCAGTACTTCTCCCTCACCGGCCGCCCCGAGAAGCGCAAGGTCATCAGCCGCTCGGTCGCCTACCACGGCACCACCCACGGCGCCCTGTCCATCACCGGCGTCCCCGACCTGAAGAAGGTCTTCGAGCCGCTGGTCCCCGGCGCCCACAAGGTGGCCAACACCAACCTGTACCGGGCCGACGAGATCACCGGCGAGACCGGGATGTCCAAGGACCCCGAGGCGTTCGGCCGCTGGGCCGCCCACCAGGTCGAACAGGCCATCCTCAACGAGGGGCCCGAGACCGTCGCCGCCGTCTTCCTGGAGCCGGTGCAGAACTCCGGCGGCTGCTTCCCGCCGCCGCCCGGCTACTTCCGGGCGGTCCGCGAGATCTGCGACAAGTACGACGTGCTGCTGGTGTCCGACGAGGTCATCTGCGCCTTCGGGCGGGTGGGCCACATGTTCGCCTGCGAGCGCTACGGCTACACCCCCGACATCATCACCTGCGCCAAGGGCATGACCTCCGGCTACGCCCCCATCGGCGCGGCCATCGCCTCCGACCGGATCTTCGAGCCGTTCCGCCGGGGCCCCAACGCCTTCACGCACGGCTACACCTTCGGCGGCCACCCGGTGTCCTCGGCGGTGGCCCTGGCCAACCTCGACGTGTTCGAGCGCGAGGGGCTGACGGGCCACGTGCGCGAGAACGAGGCGGCGTTCCGCTCCACCCTGGAGAGGCTCAAGGACCTGCCGATCGTCGGCGACGTGCGCGGCGACGGCTACTTCTACGGCATCGAGCTGGTCAAGGACCGGGAGACCCGGCAGACCTTCGACGCCGACGAGTCCGAGCGCATCCTGCGCGGCTTCCTGTCGGGCGCGCTGTTCGACGCGGGCCTGTACTGCCGCGCCGACGACCGTGGCGACCCGGTCATCCAGCTGGCCCCGGCCCTGGTCGCAGACCAGGCCGTGTTCGACGAGATGGAGCAGATCCTGCGCTCGGTTCTGACCGAGGCGGTCTCCCTGCTGTGAAGGGCGTCCCGGTAAGGGGAGGCTGGACGCGGAAGCGCCGCGTTCTGGGATGGGGGTGGGCCCCGGGCACCGTGCGGTGTCCGGGGCCCACCCCGTGTACGGATTCCGTGGCCGACGGGGCCGCCGACGGCCCTGAACGGGCGTCAGTGGTCGATGAGCCCGCCGACGGGGACCGGGGGCACGTGCCCGGACGCGGGAAGGGTCCGTGCCAGGTCGAGACCGACGTCCACCAGCGACGACCGGGGCAGGCGCGCGACATCGGCCGGCGGCGTCCACGCCGTCCCGAGGGTGTCCGGGTCCGGCGGCGAGGCGGGGTCCGGCCCCGGACCCGAGCGCGGTCCGCCGCCGCTGATCCGGACCCGGTAGAAGATTCCGACATTCTGGTGCGCGACCCCCGAACGTGCCTCGGCTGCGGGGATCACCCGCGAGTCCACGCCGAGGAGGCGCTCGACCTCCGCGCCGTACCCGGTCTCCTCCGTGACCTCCCGGGTGACCGCGTCGAACGGGTCCTCGCCGTGCTCGACCCTGCCGCCCGGAAGCGTCCAGTTCCCCGACGTGTGGCGGGTGAGCAGCACCTTCCCGTCTTCGATGCACAGCGCGTACGCCGCCAGGCGGAAGCTCGCCCCTTTCCGCCCTCCTGCGGGCGCCCTGAGAGCGCCTGCCGTGTCCTCGTCCGATCTGCTCGTCTCGCCCATGCGGCCATGATGGCCCGGCCCGCACCCGCCGGAGAGCGTGTGCCCGACGCCGGTGGGGGCGGGAGCCGGTCGGGACGATCGAAGACCGGATACGTCCGGCCTGAAGCCGCTGTGGTCACACCGACCAGGGGGGCGGAAACAGCACCACTCCAGTGGACGCCTCATGTCCCCGGTATCGGCCCCCGTCCCCACCGCCCGGGGGGCCGCCGCCCGCCCCGCCACCCACCTCCCGGCGGCCGATCGGTTCCGAAGGCGCAGATACGCCCGCAGCGAGACGCCGTCGCCGATGATTCCGTGCCGACTCACGGGCGCCTCTTCCGGGTCGATATCGTGGAAAGTCCTCCCAACCGCCCGACAGCGACCCGGCCGCGCCGTGCGCGGCCCCACCGAAAGGCCCGGCATGCGCGACCACCCGTCCGGGAGCGGGGCGCCTCCCGACGCGGCGCCGCGCGTCCTTCTCGTGGACAACCACGACTCCTACACCTACAACCTGCACCAGCTCATCTGGCAGGTCGCCGGGGCCGAGCCGCACACCGTGCCCAACGACGCCTTCGACCCGGCCGACGTCCTCGCCGGGGGCCACACCCACCTGGTCGTCTCGCCGGGCCCCGGCAGTCCGCACGTGCCCGGCGACGTCGGGCGCCTGCCCGAGCTGCTGGAGTCCTTCCCCGGCCCCGTCCTCGGGGTGTGCCTGGGCCACCAGCTCCTCGCCGCGCTCGCGGGCGGCAAGGCCGAGCACGCGCCCCGCGTCATGCACGGCCGCGTCGACGAGGTCGCCCACGACGGGCGCGGGGTCTTCGCCGGGCTGCCCCAGGGCTTCCGGTGCGTGCGCTACCACTCCCTGGCCGTCCCCGAGCCGCTGCCGTCCGCCCTCGAAGCGGCCGCGCGCGCCTCCGACGGCGTCCTGATGGGGCTGCGGCACCGGACCCGGCCCGTGCACGGGGTCCAGTTCCACCCCGAGTCGGTCGAGACCGAGTACGGCCGCGAGCTCATCGCCAACTTCCTCGCCCTGCCCGCCGCCCCGCAGACCCGCGCGGCCGCCGCGACGGCGCGCACGCCGCAGACGCGGCCCCGCACCCCGACGGCCCCCGCCCCGACCGCGCACACCACCGGCGCCTCCGCCCCCGCCCACGACGTCCACGTGCGCGCCGTCGACCTGCACGCCTCGCCCGAGGACGTCTTCACCGCCCTGCACGCCGACGACGACCACGCCTTCTGGCTCGACAGCGCCCGCACCGCCTACGGCATGGGCCGCTACAGCTTCCTCGGCTCCGTCGACACCCGCCGCGACCCGCTGCTCCGCTTCAGCTCCGGCCCCGGGGCGCCCCGCCTGGAGGAGGTGCGCGGCGGCACCGTCCGCCCCCTCGACGGCGGCCTCTTCGAGGAATTGGCCCGCCGCACCGCCGTCGACCGGGTCGACCCCGCCGCCTTCCCGCTGCCCTTCCTCGGCGGCCTCGTCGGCTACCTCGGCTACGGCGCCGCCGACGGCACCTCCTCGGCCGGACCCGTCCGCCCCGACCCGCACGGCCCCGACGCCGAGTTCCTCACCGTCCGCCGCTTCCTGGCCGCCGACCACCTCACCGGCGCCGCCTGGCTCGTGCACACCGGCGGGACCGCCGCCGAGGCCGCCGCCTGGTTCGACGGCTATGAGGCGCGGCTGCGCGCGGTGCGCCCCGCTCCGCCCCCGCCGCCGCCCGTCCCGCAGGGGGCGGCCGCCGCCTCCCTCACCCGCCGGGACTACCTGGACGACCTGGACACCGTCCGCTCCTGGCTCCTCGACGGCGAGAGCTACGAGGCCTGCTACACCTACGCCATGGAGGCCGCCGCCCCCGGCGGCCCCCGCGGCCTGCTCGACGCCTACCGGCGCCTGCGCCGCGACAACCCCGCCCCCTACGCCGCCTACCTGCGCAGCGGCGCCCGCACCGTCCTCAGCGCCTCCCCGGAGCGGTTCCTGGAGGTCGACGCGCACGGCTGGGCCGAGAGCAAGCCCATCAAGGGCACCGCCGCCCGGCGCACCGACCCCGGCGACGACGCGGCGGCCGCGCGGGAACTGGCCGCCGACACCAAGACCCGCGGCGAGAACCTGATGATCGCCGACCTCATCCGCAACGACCTGGGCCGGGTCTGCCGCCCCGGCAGCGTCCAGGTGCCCCGGCTCATGGGCGTGGAGTCCTACGCGACCGTCCACCAGCTGGTCACCTCGGTCAAGGGCCGCCTGCGCGCCGACCGCGGCGCGGTGGACTGCCTGCGCGCCCTGTTCCCCGGAGGCTCCATGACCGGCGCCCCCAAGGAGCGCACCGTCGCCCTCCTCGACGCGCTGGAGCGGCGGCCCCGCGGCCCCTACGCGGGCTGCCTGGGCTATCTCGGCTTCAACGGGACCGCCGACCTGAGCATCGTCATCCGCACCCTGGTGTGCGACGGCGACCGGGCGCGCCTGGGCACCGGCGGCGCCATCACCGCGATGTCCGACCCGGCCGACGAGCACCGTGAGACCCTCCTGAAGGCGGCGGCGGTGCTCCGCGGCATCGGCGCCGAACCGCCGGAGGATTCCCGCTGAGGGAGCGAGAGACCTCACGTCGCGGCGCCCCCGCCCGAGCGGTCGGCGCCGCATAGTCTTTGCCCAGTCGCAATGGGGCGGCCGCGCGCCGCGGCACGGGGGAGTGGCAGTGCACGGAGAGTACAAGGTTCCGGGCGGGAAGCTCGTCGTCGTCGACTTCGAGGTGGAGGACGGGCGGCTGCGCAATGTCCGCGTCGCGGGCGACTTCTTCCTCGAACCCGACGAGGCCCTGGAGGAGATCGACCGCGCGCTCGAAGGCGCCCCGGCCGACACCGACGCCAAGGCGCTCGCCGGGCGCATCGAGAGCGCCCTGCCCGAGGGCACGGTCATGTTCGGCTTCTCGGCCGAGGCCGTGGGCGTGGCGGTGCGCCGCGCGCTGGCCCACGCCACCACCTGGAGCGACTACGACTGGCAGCTCATCAAGGACGGGCCGCACGCCCCCGAGGTGCACATGGCCCTGGACGAGGTCCTCACCCGGGAGGTGGCGGCCGGGCGGCGCAAGCCGACCCTCAGGTTCTGGGAGTGGGACCGCCCGTCGGTGGTCATCGGCAGCTTCCAGTCCCTGCGCAACGAAGTCGACCCGGACGGGGCCCGCCGCCACGACGTGACGGTCGTGCGCCGCATCAGCGGCGGCGGCGCCATGTTCCAGGAGCCGGGCAACAGCATCACCTACTCGCTGTACGTGCCCGAGGCGATGGTGCACGGCATGCCGTTCGTCGACAGCTACGCCTACCTGGACGACTGGGTGCTGGGGGCGCTGGGCGACCTGGGCGTTGACGCCTGGTACCAGCCGCTCAACGACATCGCCTCCAAGGGCGGCAAGATCGCCGGAGCCGCCCAGAAGCGGGTGTCGGCGCACGGGTCGGCCGTGCTGCACCACGTGATGATGGCCTACGACATCGACGCCGAGAAGATGACCGACGTGCTGCGCATCGGCAGGGAGAAGCTGTCGGACAAGGGCACCAAGAGCGCCCAGAAGCGGGTGGACCCGCTGCGCCGCCAGACGGGCCTGTCGCGCGAGCAGGTGATGGACGCGATGGTGGCGACCTTCCGCGAGCGCAACGGCCTGACCGAGGACACCCTGACCGGCGAGGAGCTGGAGACCGCCCACGAGCTGGCCGTCACCAAGTTCGGCTCCCGCGACTGGACCTCCCGCGTGCCGTGACGGTGCCCCGCACGCGGCGCGGGGCCGACGGCCTCCTCCGACGACATCCTCCTCTTCCCCCTCCCCAACGCGCAGGGAAGAGGAGGATGCCGACCCGGCATCCGCCCCGGGGCCGGGCGGGCCCGTCAGGACGCGGAGCCTTCGGGGCCGCCCGGGCGGCGAAGCGCCGGTCCCCGGCGGCGCACACGGTCCGCCGGCCGGAACCTCCCGCCGTCAGGCCGAAGAGGGGGTCAATCCACGATCAGCACCTCCAGCGTCCGGGGCCCGTGCACGCCCTCGATCCGCTCCAGCTCGATGTCGCTGGTCGCCGACGGGCCGCTGATCCACGTCTGCGGCAGCGCCGGCTCCAGCCTCTCCACCGCCTCCGGCACCGAGTCCACAACCTGGCGGGCCCGCACCACGCACAGGTGGTAGTCGGGGATCAGCGTCAGGGCCCGGCGCCCCTGGTGCTCCCCGGTGTCCAGGATGATGGTGCCGGTCTCGGCCACCGCCACCGCGCACCCGGTCACCGTGCCGTCGACCGCGTCCAGCTCGGGGACGGTCAGCGCGCGCCCCTCCCACGGCGAGTCCCGCAGCACCTCCACGGCGCCGTCGGCGAACCACTCCGCGGGCAGGTCCCCCGGAACCGCCACCCGGGCGGCGCCGCGCCGCGCAAGCGCGTCGGCCACCGCCCCGGGCAGCCCGTCCGCCGACACCCGGCGCACCTGCGCCTTGTAGTCCTCCAGCCGGTCCACCAGCAGGTCTAGCGCGGGCCCCTGGCGGTGGGTGCGGTCGTACCGGCGCGGCACCGGGACGTCCTCGGGGTCCTCGCCGCGGGGGACGTCCGCCAGGGCGGCGCGCACCTTGGCCAGTACGCGCTCACGCGCCCCCATCGGCCCGCTCATCGGCGCTCCTCTCCGCCGCGTCCGCCCCGGGACCGGTCCCGCCACCAGTCGCGGAAGGGACGCTCGGGGACGTCGGGCACGTCCCGGGTGTCGGTCCAGGCCGCACCGGGCCCGGGCAGGCGCCGGGGCACCGCCCCGCGCAGCGCCGAGGCCGCGCGCTGGGCGGCGTGCAGCCGCTTGGGGTCCTCCAGCACCCACTCCGCCGCCGCCATGGCCGCCTTCTCCGGGCCCGGCCGCTTGCCGTCCACCACCTTCTCGCGCAGGTGGACCAGCACCTCGGGGATGTCGATCGCCACCGGGCACACCTCGTAGCACGCCCCGCACAGCGACGAGGCGAACGGCAGCGCCTTCTCCACCGGCCCCTGCAGGCCCTGCAGCTGCGGGGTCAGGATCGCGCCGATCGGACCGGGGTAGACCGACCCGTAGGCGTGGCCGCCCGTGCGCTCGTAGACCGGGCAGATGTTCAGGCACGCCGAGCAGCGGATGCACCGCAGCGCCTGGCGCCCCACCTCGTCGGCGAGGGAGTCGGTGCGCCCGTTGTCCAGCAGCACCAGGTGGAACTCCTGCGGCCCGTCGCCGGGGGTGACCCCCGTCCACACGGTGCTGTAGGGGTTCATCCGCTCGCCGGTGGAGGAGCGTGGCAGCAGCTGCATGAACACCTCCAGGTCCGACCAGCTCGGTACCAGCTTCTCGATGCCCACCACCGAGATCAGCGTCTCGGGCAGCGTCAGGCACATCCGCCCGTTGCCCTCGGACTCCAGCACCACCAGGCTGCCGGTGTCGGCCACGGCGAAGTTCGCCCCGGACACCGCCACCCTGGTCTCCAGGAACTTCTGCCGCAGGTGCCGCCGGGCGGCCTCGGCCAGCTCGCGCGGGTCGTCGCCGAGCCCCTCGGGGGCGGGCACCCCCCACGCGCCCATCCGCTCGCGGAAGATGCGCCCGATCTCGGCGCGGTTGCGGTGGATGGCCGGCACCAGGAAGTGCGAGGGCAGGTCCTCGCCGAGCTGCACGATCAGCTCGGCAAGGTCGGTCTCATAGGCCGTGATGCCCTCGGCCTCCAAGGCGTTGTTGAGCTCGATCTCCTGGGTGGCCATCGACTTGACCTTGACCACCTCGCGCTCCCCGGTGGCGCGCACCAGCCGGGTCACGATCGCCCGCGCCTCGTCGGCGTCGGCGGCCCAGTGCACGGTGCCGCCCGCGGCGGTTACCGACTCCTCCAGGGTCTCCAGGTACCGGTCCAGGTGGCGCAGGGTGCGGTCCTTGATCGCGCGCCCGGCCTCGCGCAGCTCGGACCAGTCGTCCAGCTCCTCCACCACCTCGCCGCGCTTGCCGCGGATGGTGCCGGTGGCCTTGCGCAGGTTGTGCCGCAGCTGGGCGTCGGCGGTGGCGCCGCGTGCCGCGTCGGGGAAGGCGGGCATCCCCACGAATGTCGCGCTGCTCATGCGAGGGCGGGCTCCCGTTCGGTCGAGGCGAGGATCTCTGCCAGGTGCACCACGCGCATGCCCGCGCGCTCACGGCTGAGCGTCCCGCCGATGTGCATCAGGCAGGAGTTGTCCACGGCGCACAGCACCTCGGCTCCGGTGGAGGCGGCGTTGCGGGCCTTGTCCGAGCCCATGGCCGCCGACACGTCGGGGTTCTTCACCGCGAACGTGCCGCCGAAGCCGCAGCACTCGGCGGCGCCGGGCAGGTCGACCAGCGTCAGCCCGCGCACGTTGCGCAGCAGCCGGTAGGGCTTGTCGCCCAGGCGCAGCATCCGCAGCCCGTGGCAGGTGGGGTGGTAGGTGACGGTGTGCGGGAAGTAGGCGCCCACGTCGGTGACGCCGAGCACGTCCACCAGCAGTTCGGACAGGTCGTACACGCGCGGAGCCAGCTCGGAGGCGGCGCGCTGCAGGCGGCTGCCGTGCTCGCCCAGGCGCGGGTAGTTGTCGCGGATCATGGCCGCGCAGGAGCCCGAGGGGGCGACGACGGCGTCCGCGTCCTCGAACGTGCGCACGAAACGCACGGCCAGGCGCTGGGCGTCGCGCCGGTACCCGGAGTTGTAGTGCATCTGGCCGCAGCAGGTCTGCTCCTCGGAGAACACGACCTCGTGGCCCAGCCTCTCCAGCAGACTCACCACGGCGCGCCCGGTGCCCGGGTAGAGCGTGTCGTTGACACAGGTGACGAACAGGGCGATCCGCATGCGCTCCCTCATCTCCAGGGCCGCTCCGGTGGGACGGCCCGCGGGGTCGGTTCGGTGCCGACACTCGGGCGTGGGCCTGTGCGGGCCCTTCCGGTGGGCCCGCCCGGCCCTGTGCGGGGCCGGGCGGGCGGAGGGCGTCCGCGGGGCTCACCCTAGACGCGGGTCCGGGCGTGGGCCCGGCGGCGGGAGGGCGTGTCGGCCCGTCCTGCCCGCCCCCGGTCAGGCGGCGGCCAGCACCTGGCGCTGGCGGCCCAGCAGGTCCACCTCCAGTTCCATCACGTCGCCGGGGCGCAGGTAGGGGGTGCCCGGCCGGGTCATGGCCACCCCGGCGGGGGTGCCGGTGATGACGACGTCGCCCGGGCGCAGCGCCATGAAACGGCTCAGGTGCCGCACCAGGTAGGGCACGTCGAAGAGCATCTTCGCGGTGGTGCCGTCCTGGACCAGCTCCCCGTTGACCCGGGTGCGCAGCCCGAGCGAGGCGGTGCCCCCGGCTCCCAGCTCGTCGGGGGTGGCCAGCCACGGGCCCAGCGGGGTGAAGGTCTCGAAGGACTTGCCCTTGCCCCACTGGCCGCCGTGGCCGAACTGGTGCTCGCGCTCGGTGACGTCGTTGGCGACCGTGTACCCGGCTACCGCCGCCTCGGCCTCGGCGTCGGTCTCCAGGTAGCGGGCGGTGCGCCCGATCACCACGGCCAGCTCCACCTCGTGGTCGGTGGCCGTGCAGCCGCGGGGGACGCGCACCGGGTCGTGCGGTCCCACCACGGTGTCGGTGGGCTTGATGAACACGATGGGCCGCTCGGGGGGCTCGGCCCCGGTGGCGGCCGCGTAGTCGGTGTAGTTGGTGCCGATGCCGATGAGCTTGCCGCGCGGGGCGACCGGCGGGCCCACGCGGGGACCGTCCGGGGTCCCGGCGCCGACGGCCCCGGCCAGCACCGGCAGCTCCCCGGCCTCCAGCGCCGCGCGGGCCCGCTCCAGGCCGCCGCCGGACAGGAAGTCGCCGTCGATGTCGGGGGTGATCGCGGACAGGTCGAGGGGGACGCCCTCGGGGGACAGGGCGGCGGGCCGTTCGGCCCCGGGCGGTCCGATTCTCAGCAGCTTCACGGTGCAGGCCTTTCCGTCGGCGGCACCCGCGGCCGGGGGCGGCACGCGGTCGCGTCGATTGGTCTGATCAGTTCGGTGCTGTCCGTCCGCCGATGCCCCGGGATCGGGCCGGTAGATGACGGTGTGGTCGACGTCATGTGGGCAAAGTGGTCGGATCACTTCTACGTGCAGGGGTGCGAAGGTGTCAAGATGGGCGGAGGAGAGACGCACGTGCGCGGGCCGACGGAGCCCGCCGCCCCTGAGAGGACCCCGCGTGAGCCCGACCGACGGCCCGAGCCCCGCGCCGCCCGCGACGCGCATGCCGGTGACCCGGCGCCCCATCGAGCGGATCAAGGCGATGATCGCCGAAGGGCGGCTGCGCCCCGGCGACCGCCTGCCCACCGAGCGGGACTTGGCGCACGAGTTCGAGGTCTCGCGCAGCTCCATGCGCGAGGCGGTGCGCACGCTGACCACCCTGGGCGTACTGGAGGTGCGGCACGGCGCGGGGGTGTACGTGTCCTCGCTGCGCCCGGCCGACCTACTGGAGACCTTCTCGGTACTGGCCGAGATCTCCCAGGGGGACACCCTCATCGAGGTGCTGCAGGTGCGCCGGATGCTGGAGCCGGCCGCCACCGCGCTGGCCGCCGCCCGCGCCACCGACGCCCAGCTGGAGCAGATCGGCGCCATCCTGGACCGGATCTCCTCGGGCGGCGGGCGCGAGACGGTCGCCGCCGACCTCACCTTCCACCAGGCGATCGTGCAGATCACCGGGAACGCCACGCTGGCGGCGATCAACGACGGGCTGTCCTCGCGCACCTTCAACGCACGGGTGTGGCGGGGCCACTGCGCCGACGGCCAGGCGGCCCGGCTGCGCCAGGACCACGAGCGCATCTACCGGGCGCTGCTGGCCCGCGACCCCGACGCGGCGCGCGCGGCGGCCACCATGCACGTGATGGAGGTGGAGCGGTGGCTGCGGGCGGACCTGGAGGCCGGGTCGGCCGAGGGGCGGGAGGCGCCCGAGGCGGCCAGGGCGGCCGAGGGGGCTGAGGGGACCAAGGCGGGGTGAGCGGCCTCACAGCCAGGGGTAACAGCGACGTCACCGGGCGTCGACGGGGCGCAACCTGGGCCGGGCAGCATCACCGCCATGGACGCAGTCGAGTCGGTACACGACCCTGATCCCGACCGCACACCGTACGGACCGCAGCCCGGGACCTCGCACGGACTCTTCGGTTTCATGGGCAGAGAGGCCCTGGAGGTGGGGGCGCTGCTGCTCGCCGGGGGAGCGGCGCACCTGCTGGTGCTCTCGCTGGGGCACAGCGAGGGCGGGGGAGCGCTGCTCATCGCGCTGGGAGCCGCCCTCGTGGCGGGCGCCTCGATGCACCGATGGCTACGCCACCGGCGACAGGCGCGTG
>NZ_ANBH01000186.1 GCF_000341185.1 Nocardiopsis chromatogenes YIM 90109 | reverse complement strand
CCGTGGCCCCGCCGCCGCATCGGAAACCGCCCCGCACTCTCAGGGCGAGCGGCTGTGGCGGCTGCGCGTGGCAGTGGACGACCTGCCCGGCGGCCTGGCCGCGCTCACCGGCCGCATGGCCGAGTTGGGCGCGGACATCCGTCTGGTGCAGGTCCACCCGGGGGCGGGGGAGGCCTTGGACGACTTCTTCCTCACCGCGCCCGGACCGGTCGGGCCGGAGCGGCTGCGCGCGGCGGTGGTGCGCGCGGGCGGGCACGCGCCCGTGGTCGAGCCCGCTGACGTGCGCGACCTGCGCGACACCACCGGGCGCGCGCTCTCCCTGGTGGCGGCCGTGGCCGGAGGGGCGCCCTTGGCGGGGGCGCTGGCCGACCTGTGCGGTGCGGACGGAGCCGAGCACGTGGCGGAGCCCCCGGAGGGGACGCCCCCCGACGAGCCGTCCGGGACTGCGCTGTGCCTGTCGGCCCCCGGGGAAGGGCACATCGTGCTGCGCCGTGAGCGGGTGCCGTTCACCGCGGTGGAGTTCGCCCGGTGCCGCGCGTTCATCGAGGCCGTATCGGCCGTGTCCCGCCCGGCCGCGCCACTCGGAGCGACGTGATTTCCGGTGGAGACGGGGCCGATCCGGGCTTGAGCACCGGCACGATTCGGACCCGTGTACCGGGGCGGCCCGGGCCGACTGACGATGTCCGCCGGAGCGGTGCGACATCGCGCGCCCCGTGTGGAACCGCAGGACTGAACCGTCCGAATGGAAGCCACACCATTCCGGCCCAGCGGAGCGACGCCGGTGGAGGCCGGCGGCGAGGGGAGGTGGCGGCCTCCACCACAGCGCTGTCGGCCGCCGCGCGTGCAGATGGCCACCGTGACCGGCAGCAACGGGAACAGCAGACACCCCGCTTCGGGCTGCCTGCCGTCCGCCGGGCCGCCGGGGCGTGCCGCTCCGGCGAACCCGTCTCCCTCTACTCCTCTTCGTGCCCTTGTCTCCGTCTCTCCACCTCCCCCTCCCAGCGCAGTGGCAGGTGGGAGATTCCGTTGATGAAGTTCGACGTCAGCCGCTTGACCGGGCCGTCGCGCCGGGGGCACGGCAGCATGCGCAGCATCTCGGTGAAGAAGATCCGCATCTGCAGCCGCGCGAAGTGCGCCCCCAGGCACAGGTGCGGCCCGTCGCCGAAGGCCAAGTGGTCGTTGGGCGAGCGGCCCACGTCGAAACGGTCGGGGTCGGTGAACGCCCGCTCGTCGAAGTGGGCCGAGCAGTGGTACACCACCACCTTGTCCCCGGCCCGGATGCGCCGACCGCCCAGCCCGGTGTCGCGTACCGCCGTGCGCCGGAACGTCAGCACCGGCGGGTGCCAGCGCAGCATCTCCTCCACCGCCGACGGCACCAGGCCCGGGTCGGCCGCCAGGCGGGCGTGCTCGCCGGGGTGGTCGGCCAGCGCCAGCACCCCGCCGGGCAGGGCGCTGCGCACCGTGTCGTTGCCCGCGATGACCAGCAGGAAGAAGAACATCCGCAGCTCTTGGGGGGCCAGCCCGCGCCCGTCCACCTCGGCGTGCACCAGCGCCGTCATCAGGTCCTCGCCCGGGCGGCGCCGCTTGGCCTCGGCCAGCTCGGCCGCGTAGTCGAACATGTCCGCGAGCCGGGCGGGCGAACGGGGGTTGACGGGGCGCCCGTCCGCGCCCAGGACCGGCTCGGCGTGTTCGTCGTCCTGGTAGCCGATCACCCGGTTGGTCCACTCCAGCATGAGGTGGCGGTCGCCCGGCGGCATGCCGAGCAGGTCGGCCAGGTTGCTCAGCGGGAAGTCGTCGGTCACCTCCGCCGGGAGGTCGCAGCGGCCGCTCGCGGCGACCGGCTCCAGCAGGGCGCGGGCGCGCGCGGCGACGGAGCCGGTGAAGCGCTCCAGGCGCCTGCGGGTGAACGCCGGGGTCACCAGCCGCCGCAGCCGCATGTGCTCGGGCGGGTCCATGTTCAGGATCGTCCGGCGGATGAAGGGAAGGTCGTCCGGGTCGGGGTCGCGGATCTGGGTGGCGCCCGCGTGCGAGGAGAACACCTCCGGGGTGCGCAGCACGTGCCGCACGTCCGCGTGCCGGGTCACCGCCCAGAAGCCGGGCCCCGCCGGCCACGCCCCCACCTCGTGCTCGGCCTGCCAGGAGACCGGGTCGTCCTCGCGCAGCCTCCGCAGCGCGGTGTGCGGGACGCCCCGGGCGAACACCCGCGGGTCGAACACGTCCGGTGCGGGCGCCGGAGCGCTCACGTGCGGCCCGCCAGGTGCCGCTCGATGGTGGTGGCCAGCGCCACCGGCACCTCGTCGGCGGGGTAGTGCCCGGCGTTGGCCATCACCTCGATCTCGGCCTCGGGGTACCAGGCGCCGAAGGTGGGCCGCAGGGCGTCGGCGCCCAGGGCGGGGTCGTGCTCCCCGGCGACCGCGAGCACCGGCACGGGGCTGCCCTCGACCTCCTCGTGCAGGTCGGTGTCGGCCCAGGCCCTCAGGTAGGCGGCGAAGGCGTCGCGGTCGGCGTTCTCCAGCGAGTGCGCCACGACCGCGTCCACCCACACGCCGGTCAGCCGCTTGCCGGTGGTCATGTCCACGATCGCGCGGCGCAGCGCCGGGTCGTCGGCGGCGCCGTCGAACACCGCCCGCGTCTCGGCGTCGAAGGGCACCCCGGAGGCGGGCACCGGCGCCACCCCGACCATCGCCCGGACCCGGTCGGGGGCGTCGGCCAGCACCCGCTGCATCACGATGCCGCCCATGGAGTGGCCCACCAGCGAGAACCGGTCCCAGCCCTGCGCGTCGGCCAGGGCGAGCACGTCGGCGGCGGCCTCGGCCAGGGTGAACTCCCCGGGCTCGCCCTTGCGGCGGCCGTAGCCGCGGTAGTCGGGAAAGGCGTAGGTGAAGGCGTCCCGGTCCAGGTGGGGCCAGATCGGGGCCCATGCCTCCCCGGACCCGAACCACCCGTGCAGGGCGATCACCGGGTGGTCGCCCCCGCCGATCCGGCGGCACTCCTCGGTCCATCCAGCGGTCATCTTCGCGTGCCTCCTCGAACGCGCTGCTCCGACGCCAGGAGACTCACCCGTGGCGCCCGCCCCGTCAAGGGGCCGCGCGTGATCGGCCCCCGTCCCGCCCCATTGGGCCCCTCCCGCCCCGGGGGCCCCGCTTGTAGGGTGAGCGCGTTCCGCGGCCCGGGCCGCGGGATCCCCGCGCATTCCCCACATGGACGGAGAACCAGGTGAGACGGCGTGAGTTCGTCAAGGCGGGCGTCGGCGGCGCGGCCCTGGCCGCGGCGGCGGGCCCCGCGGCGCAGGCCCAGGAGCGGCGGGCGCCCGCGGACACCGGGGCCGACGGCGTGCCCCGGGTGCTGGAGGAGGCCGCCCCGGTCGGCCGGGGCGCGGTGCGCCCCGGCATCGGGGTCGACTACGTGGCGGTGGAGCCGGAGTCCGGCGGCGCCGCCGAGGTGCGGTTCGCCACGGGTGAGGGCATGACCGACTGGCGCCCGGTGCACGTCCACGGGGGCCGCGACGACAGGCCCGCGACCGCCGCGCTGGCGGCGGCGCCGCGCGGCTGCACCGGGTACGAGGTCCGGTGCGAGGGCGGCGTCGCCCGCAGCACGGCCCTGAACGTCANGGGGCCCGCCGCACCGGCGGGCTCCGCAGCGACATGGGCGCGGCCGGGGCCGGGGGCCTGACCTACCTGACCCGGGCGGGCTGGGGCGCGGACGAGTCGCTGCGCTTCGACGACTCGGGCGAGGAGGTCTGGCCCACCGCGTACTACCCCGTGCAGACGATCACCGTCCACCACACGGCGACCGAGCTGAGCGGCGACTACGCCGCCGACGTGCGGGGCATCTACTACTACCACGCGGTCACGCAGAACTGGGGCGACATCGGCTACCACCTGCTGATCGACCCCGACGGGCGGGTCTACGAGGGGCGCCACTCGGGCGATGACGGGCTGCCGGTCTTCGCCGAGCTCCCGTCGCCGGGGTCGGCCGAGTCGGTGACCGCGGGCCACGTCTACCTGATGAACAGCGGCAACATCGGCGTGTGCGTGATGGGCGACTTCACCGACGCCATGCCCACGGACGCGGCGCTGGACTCGCTGGTGGCGGTGCTGCGGCTGCTGTGCGAGCTGACCGGTGTGCCGCCCAACACCGAGGTGGAGTACGTCAACCCGGTCAACGGCGAGGCGTCGGTGCAGAAGGGCGTGACGCGCCACCGCGACTGGATGGCGACCGAGTGCCCGGGCGACACCTTCGCCGCCGCGTTCGACGAGGCGGTCCGCCCGCGCCTTGAGGGCGGCTACGCCTGACCCTCCGGGAGCGCCGGACACGGGGGAGGGCCGGGGAGCAGCGCTCCCCGGCCCTCCGCGCGCCGGTACCGCGGGCGGTTCAGCCGCCGTGGGTGACGCCGATCTTCTGGCAGGCGTTGTAGTCGCCGCTGGGCGAGAGGATGTTCAGCGGGCCCTCCCAGTTCCAGGGCGCGATGGTGCAGGGCGCCACGTCGCCGTTGATCAGCGCGTAGCTGTCACCGCCGTTGTGGTGCCCGTCGTGGCCGTAGCCGCCCGCGTAGGCGGGGGCGGCGACGCCGAACGCGGCGGCGGTCAGGGCGGCGACCGCGAAGGCCTTCTTCATGGTGGTCACTCCGTTCGATTCCGGTGGTGCGGGTCGTTCAAGGTCGAAAGGTCCGTCGGCGCGGCGGCTGCGCGCGGGGTGCGGAGTGCGGAGCCGGAAGGGGGTGCGCCGCTCCCGGCTCCGCGCTCGTCCCACCTCGCAGCGTCCACCGCGCGGAGGAAGCCTCGGTGCGGGGGTCAGCCGCCGTGGGTGACGCCGATCTTCTGGCAGGCGTTGTAGTCGCCGCTGGGCGAGAGGATGTTCAGCGGGCCCTCCCAGTTCCACGGCGCCACGGTGCAGGGCAGCACGTCGCCGTTGATCAGCGCGTAGCTGTCGCCGGCGGAGGCCGCGGGCGCGGTGGCCATCAGGGCGCCGGCCGCGACGGCCGCGACCGCGAGGAACTTCTTCACGGGTTCTCCTCATACGAGAGACAGGGACAGGGGCGGTCGGCCCCCTTTTGGTCACGACGAACAGTAGCGGACTCGCTACTTATTGTGAAGAGGTCGAGGTCGGGGGTGTGTCGCCGGTCCCCTTGCGCGGTGGTCGAACCGGGACACTGCGGACCGCGGGGCCGCCGGGCGGGGCGGGGGTTTCGGCGGACCGAATCACGGCATCGGCGACACGCCGGGACGGAACGGTCGCCCGCCGCGCGCCCGCCGGGCCTCCCGCGCGGCACGGCGGGCCCACGGCCCGCGCGGTGGGAGGATCGGATCCATGGAACATGAGCTTCACCTGACCGGGGACGCCGGAGCCGACGCGCTGCTGTCGTCGGACCCGCTGGCGCTGATGATCGGCATGCTCCTGGACCAGCAGGTGGCGATGGAGACGGCCTTCGCCGGGCCGAAGAAGATCGCCGACCGGATGGGCCGCGACCGCCTGGACGCCGCCGAGATCGCCGGGTACGGACCGGAGGCCTTCGCCGAGCTGTTCTCGCAGACACCGGCGGTGCACCGGTTCCCCGGGGCGATGGCCAAACGCGTGCAGGCGCTGTGCGCCGCGGTCGCCTCGGAGTACGGCGGGCGCGCCGAGGCGGTGTGGACCCGGGGCGACCCGGACGGCAAGGAGGTCCTCAAGCGCCTCACGGCCCTGCCGGGCTACGGCGACCAGAAGGCGCGGATCTTCCTGGCCCTGCTGGGCAAGCAGATGGGCGCCCGCCCGGAGGGCTGGCGCGAGGCCGCGGGCGCCTACGGCGAGGAGGGGGCGCGCCGGTCCATCGCGGACGTGGTCGACGACCAGACCCTGAACGAGGTCCGCGAGACGAAGAAGGCGATGAAGGCCGCCGCCAAGGCGAAGAAGGGCTGAACGCCGTCGGCGGGCGCCCTGTGTGTGGGGCGCCCGCCGGGAGGAACGTCAGGCGAGGTGGGGCACGTCAGGCGTCGAAGATGTCCTCGGCCTTGTCGGCGGTCGCGGCCGCGAAGAGCCAGGTCCTCAGCTTCTCGCCGTCGGTGCAGCCGGTGATGCGGGCACGGATGCCGTCGTCGACCGCCTTGCCCCGTGCATGCAGGATGTCGAGGATGGCGGAGGCGCGCTCTTCGATGACACCTTCCTCGCGGCCTTCCTCGCGGCCTTCCTCGTGGCCTTCCTCGCGTCCCCGGGAGAAGTGCTCTTTGGCGAAGGGGCTGTACACGGGCCAGGCGGACGATGACATTGCGGCCTCCAGGTTGGTCTTGACCTGCTGTGACGCGAGGCGGTAGGCGTATTCATAGTACTTCGAGGAGTCATCGGGTTCGAGCCGCGTCAGCCCGTCCATGAAGGTGTCGAGCACCCCGGGGGCGGCCCCGTGCGCCATGACGCTCAACGCCGCCAGCGCCGGGTCGGCGACGGCGGTGTCCACGTCATTGACGACGGGGATGTCCTTCGGGCCGATCGCCACCGGCGGGCAGGTGTATCCGGGCAGCTCGGTCGCGATGGGTTCGGAGTAGTATTCGGCGGCCGCCTGGTCCGGACTGAACACGGCCACGATCGTCGTACACCGGTGGAACAGCCAGAGCGCCGCGGCATAACGCGGGATCTGCCTGCGCTTTCCCTCGTCCTTCTCGTGCTGGACCTCTACCACGAAGATGCCCGTGGGGTTGGAGGGAAACCCCTGCGAGAACACGATGTCCGGGAAGAGGTCCCTTGACGGTCGGTCGTTGACTTCATTCTTCTCGGGCCGGAACGGTGCGTCCGGACGGATTTCGACTGCGGCTTTCATGTGAACCAGCCGCGCGATGGTCTGGGGGGAGTCGGCGGCCAGATCCTTGGCCGCGTCGTGTCGTTGCGATGGCACGTTCCGTGACGATAGGTGGACACGTGCGACGAGGAAGGAGATTTCTCGGAATTTCTCGCCGCGCAGGGCGCCGCCTGATCCCGCCTCTGTGCCGCCGGGCACGGGGGCGGCGCGGTCCGCGGTCGGCCCGGCCCTCGCCGTGCGGTGAACCCCCGGAATCGTCATTACTTTCGGTGTTAGGGTCACTACAAAGAGTTCCTGATCCTCGTGGAACGGAGCAGCGTATGGCCCTTCGCCCCGCACGTGTCGTCGCCGTCGTCTCGGCCGTGGCCGCCTTCGGGGCGGTCGGGCTCCCGGCGTCCGCCTCGGTGGCGGCCGACGTCCCGCCGGACGTCCCCGACTTCGACAGCCCCTGCCCCGTGTCCGGCCCGCCGCCCTCTGAGCAGGACCGCGACACCTACCTGTGCGGCGACCCGCGCCTGGGGCCCGACGAGGTCCCCGACGACGGTGTCGTGGGCGACCTCGTGGAGGACTACGACCGGCTCGGCCCCCTCAACCCCGTGGCCTTCCTCGCCCGGCACTGGGAGCGGGGGGTCGACCCCGACACCGGCGAGCCCTGGGAGGGGTGGGACTACCCGCCGCACGACGGCTTCCGGGTCGACGACGGCGAACCCGTCAAGGAGGTCGAAGAGATCGCCGAAGGCGAGGCCCTCGACCGCTTCGGCTCCCCCTGGGGCAGCTACCTCGCCCCCGCGGGCGCCCCCTTCGGACAGCGCTCCCTGCCGCCCGACGCGCTCAACACCTGGGAGGGCGGCCCCGTGCACAACTACCGCTGCTACGTGGTGACCGAGCCCTTCAAGGCCCAGGTCGGCCCCATCGCCCCCGCCTTCGAGCAGCCCGGTGGCGGCGAGCAGATCCTCCTCGACCCCGCACTCGTCCCCGAGGCCGAGGGGGACGCCCGGCTCGGGGCCGACTCGCTCGTCGAGTGGGGCTACATCGAGGACCGCCCGGCCGGGGACTGCGCCGACGGCGGCTGACCCGCCCCGGGAACGGGCGGGGCCCGGACGGCCGGGGCGCCCGCCCGGACCGTCGGTCCGGGCGGGCGCCCCGGGGTGCGACCGGCCGGGTCAGCGGGTCACGAGAGGTATTCGGTGTACAGGAAGAACACGCTGACCGCCGCCAGGCCGATCATGCCCACCCAGGCCCACGCGATCATGAACCGGGACGGCAGGTACTTCCTCTCCTCTCCGGTGAAGTCCTTCAGGGCCCGGATGTTCAGCCAGAACAGCACCGGGGCGAAGAACAGCGCCAGCACCGAGGCGATCTGCACCACCACGATGGGCTTGGGCAACCCGAAGATGATCGCGGTCCCCGCCACCAGCCACAGGATCTGGAACCCGCGGTAGATCCCCTTGCGGATGCGCGGGGAGTCCCATGCGCGGCGGATCCGCACCGCGCACTCCTCGAACACCCGCGCCTGGCCGTCGAAATAGGTGAACACCGTGGACCACAGCGCCGCCACGCCGCCGGCGATGATCACCGGGAAGATCCACCCGCCGAAGGTGTCGGTGTAGATCCGCGCGATCGTGGAGCCCATCTCCTGCGACTCGGGGACCACCCCCAGCGGGTTCAGCACCACCGCGCCCACGATCAGGAACGCCATCCCGGTCAGCGCCGAGATGATGTAGGAGATGTTCATGTCCCGGCGCATCAGCTTCAGGTGGTTGCGCAGGTAGTCCGGGGCGACCTCGACGCGGTGGCCCTGCGCCCGCAGCTCGCGCACCCGGACCATCCCGCTCTTCTTGTCCACCGCCCAGTTGGACTGCATCGGCGCCACCTCGACGGTGGTGGGGAAGTACCCCCACATCGCGCTGAACAGCAGCATCGCCCCGGCGGGCGGCAGCGCGGGCGCCAGCCGCACCAGGTACTCGCCGGGAGGCGGCGACTGCAGCAGGAAGGCGAGGATCACCGCGGCGGCGAACACGATGATCGCGATCTTGACCGCCAGTTCCAGCGCCTTGTACCGCCCGGCCCACAACACGGCGACGCTGGACAGCAGCACCAGCACCGCCCACACCTGCAGGGGCAGGAACGGGAACGCCGCCCACAGCATCGCCGCGCAGCCCAGGGCGCGCCCCGCGATGCCGAAGGTGTTGACGAGCGACTGGCCGCCCAGGTACCAGAGCGGCCACATCCCGCGCCCCTTGCCGACGCGCTCGTAGGCCTCCATGATGCTTTCGCCCCGCACCAGGGTGTAGCGGTGCGCGAACTCGAAGGCGCAGTACTTCATGATGTAGGCGAACGGGATCACCCACAGCAGGGCGTAGCCGAACTGGGCGCCCGCGGTGGGCCCGTGCATGATGTGGCTGGCGCCGATACCGGTCATCGCCGCGGCGATACCGGGGCCCATCGCCTTCCAGGTGTCGCGGAGGCCGGTGCCGGGGGCCTCCAGGCGGATGGGCGGGGCCTCCTGCTCGGAGGCCGCGGGTGCGCGCCCGTCACCGTCCGCCTCGGCGGCCGGGCGGGGAGGGGGGACAGGGGGCGCCTCGGTCTGCGGCGCGTGCGGCTGTTCGGCGGCGCTCGCGGCGCCGTCCTCGGGTACTCCGCCTGGTGCTCTACCGGCAGGATCCATGGGGTCGACTCCTTGGACGACAGTGCGGATGCGGGCGGGATGCGCAGCCCCCATCAGCCCCCTTGGAACGCCTCGGCTCGCTGGTCTCGAACGTGGCCGTCTCCTTGTCGTGCGGTGTTCGGAACGGTCGGGGCCGCGGGCGGACGCGGCCGGTGCCCGGGGCGCGGATGGCGGGCCGCGGCCGGGGGCGCGTGTCGGCTGGTGTCACATGTGGCTCGTGTCGTGCGGCGGCGGCTCGCGCCGTCGGCGGTGCGGGTCGGAGGGCGGTGCGGCCGGGGACCGGGGCCGGGGAGGGGCGGGCCGGCGCTGCCGGGGCGCCGGACGTGTCGTCGGTATCGGCATGTGCCTGCCGGGGCGGGTGCGAAGGATAGTGCGCCCCGGGGCGCGGCCCGGTCAAGCCGCGCCCCCGCCCGCTCCCCGGCCGGGCGGTCCCCGCCCGGCCGGGGCCCCGGTCAGAGGAGCCCGGCGGCCCGGGCCCACCGGTACTTGGCGCCCAGCACCTGAACCGGCATCTCGGTGGTGTAGGGGTAGGCGGCCACCCCGTGCTCGAACAGGTGGGCGCTGGCGGCCTCGACCTCGGTGTCGCCGGAGAGCGAGGCCACGACCGGCTTGTCGATGCCCTCGGCCCGCGCGGCCTGCACCACGTCGGCCACCAGCTCGGCGAAGACCATGGGCGGGGTGACGATGGTGTGCCAGTAGCCCAGCACCAGCGCGTGCACCCGCGGGTCCTCCAGGCCCAGGCGGATCGTCTTCTCGTAGGTGGACGGCGGCTCCCCGCCGGTGATGTCGACCGGGTTCCCGGCCGCGCCGAACGGCGGGATGAACGCCCGGAACGCCTCGTCCAGGTCGGGCGGGATCTCGTACAGCGACATCCCGTTGTCCACGACCGCGTCGGACAGCAGCACGCCCGACCCGCCCGCGCCGGTGATGATCACGATGTTCTCGCCCTCGGGCGCCGGGAGCACCGGCAGCGCCCTGCCGTACTCCAGCAGCTCCCGCAGGCCCGGCGCGCGCACCACCCCCGCCTGCCGCAGGATGTCGTCGTAGACCTTGTCGTCCCCGGCGAGCGCGCCGGTGTGCGACCCGGCCGCCTTCGCCCCGGCCGACGTGCGCCCGGCCTTGAGCACCACCACCGGCTTGCGCGGCACCACCTCGCGCGCGGCCTCGACGAACGCCCGGCCGTCCTTGAGGTCCTCCAGGTGCATCGCCACGGCGCGGGTGTTGTCGTCGGAGCCGAAGAACGTCAGCAGGTCGTCCTCGTCGATGTCGGCCTTGTTGCCCACGCCCACGATCGCCGACACCCCGGTCCCGGTGCTGCGGCTGAATCCCAGGATGGCCATGCCGATGCCGCCGGACTGCGAGGTCAGCGCCGTGCCCCCGGCCACGTCGTAGGGGGTGCAGAAGGTCGCCGACAGCTTCTCGGGCGTGTAGTAGTACCCGTAGATGTTGGGCCCCAGCAGTCGCACCCCGTGCCGCCGCGCGACCGCCAGGACCTCGTCCTGCAGGTCCTGGCGGCCGGTCTCGGCGAAACCGGAGGGGATCAGCACGGCGCCCGCCGCGCCCTTGGCGCCGACCTCCTCCAGCGCCCCGGCCACGAACTGGGCCGGGATGGCGAACACCGCGACGTCGATCCCGCCGGGGATGTCGCCCACCGAGGCGTAGGCCCGCCGCCCGTAGACTTCGTCGGCCTTCGGGTTGACCGGGTAGACCTCGCCCGCGAACCCGCCGTCGACGATGTTGCGCATCACCGAGTTGCCGATCTTGCCGGCCTCGTTGGACGCGCCCACCACCGCGATCGACCGGGGGCGGAACACCCGCTCCATCGCCGACTGGATCTCCTCGCGGCCGTACCGCGGCGGCGGCTCGGGCGGGTCGAAGTCGAGCACGAAGCGCACGTCCGCCGCCATCGCGCCGGACGCCGAGGCGAACACCGGGTTCAGGTCGGCCTCGGCGATCTCCGGGAAGTCGGTCACCAGCTCCGACAGGCTCACCAGCAGGTCGGCCAGGGCCTCGCGGTCCACGGCCTCGCCGCCGCGCACCCCGTCCAGCACCTCGGCGGCGCGCAGCGAGCCGATCTGCTCCAGCGCGTCGGCGCGGGACAGCGGCGCCAGCCGGAACGCGGCGTCCTTGAGGACCTCGACGAGGATCCCGCCCAGGCCGAACACCGCGATCTTGCCGAACGTGGGGTCGGTGGCGGCGCCGATGAGCACCTCGGTCCCGGCGGGCACCATGCGCTGGATCTGCACGCCGTCGATGCGCGCCTCGGGGTCGTACCGGCGCGCGGCGGCGATGATGCGCTCGTAGGCCTCCTGCACCGCCCGCGGCGAGTCCAGGCCCACCGCGACGCCTCCGGCGTCGGTCTTGTGCAGGATGTCGGGCGAGACGATCTTGGCGACCACGGGCAGGCCGAGCTCCACGGCGCGGGCGACCGCCTCGTCGGCGGAGGAGGCCAGCGCCTCGCCGGGCACCGGGATTCCGTAGGCGTCGGCCAGCGCCTTGCCCTCGGGGGCGGTGAGCGCGGTGCGGCCCTCGGCGCGCGCCCGGTCCAGCACCGCGCGCACGGCGGCGCGGTCCGGCCCGGGGGAAGAGGGTGAGGGGGACATCGGTCAGATCACTCCGTTCGATGCGAGGTCGGCGATCTCCTCGTCGGTCAGGCCCAGCTCGCCGCCGTAGACGTCGGCGTTGTGCTCGCCCAGCAGCGGGGACCGGGCCACGTCGGCCGGCGAGTCCGAGAGCCGGATGGGCAGGCCCACCGTGGTGTAGCCGCCGCGCTCCGGGTGCTCGACGTCGGTGACGATGCCGTTGGCCCGCAGCGTGGGGTCCTCGATGATCTCCTTGGTGGACAGGATCGGCCCGCAGGGGATTCCGCGCTCGGTGAGCTTGCCCAGCACCTCCCACTTGGGCAGGCCCGAGGACCACTCCTCGATGATCCCGAAGGCCTTGTCCAGCTTGTCCAGCCGTGCCTCGGGGGTCGCCCACTCGGGGTCCTCGGCCAGCTCGGGGCGCCCGGCCAGCTCGGCCAGGTGCGCCCAGCCCTGCGGCTGGATGATGACGTACACGTAGTCGTTGGGGCCGCCGGGCGCGGTGCGCACCGCCCACCCCGGCTGGCCGCCGCCCGAGGCGTTGCCCGAGCGCGGCACCTCGTCGCCGAACTCGGAGTTGGGGTACTCCTTGAGCACCCCGTGGGCCAGGCGCTGCTGGTCGCGCAGCTTGACCCGGCACAGGTTGAGCACCGCGTCCTGCATCGCGACCTCGACCCGCTGCCCCCGGCCGGTGGCGGTGCGCTGGTAGAGGGCGGCCAGGATCCCGGCGACGGTGTGCATGCCGGTGCCCGAGTCGCCGATCTGCGCGCCGGTGGCCAGCGGCGGCCCGGAGTCGAACCCGGTCGTGCTCATCGACCCGCCCATCGCCTGGGCGATGACCTCGTAGGCCTTGAAGTCCGCGTAGGCGCCGGGGCCGAAGCCCTTGATCGAGGCGTAGACCAGGCGCGGGTTGGCCTCCTCGAGCACCTCCCAGGTGAAGCCCATGCGGTCGAGGGCGCCCGGGGCGAAGTTCTCCACCAGCACGTCGCTGCGCTTGACCAGGTCCAGGAAGAGCCTCTTGCCGTCCTCGGACTTGGTGTTGAGGGTGATGCTGCGCTTGTTGCCGTTGAGCATCGTGAAGTAGAGGCTGTCGACGTCGGGCAGGTCCCGCAGCTGGCGGCGGGTGATGTCGCCGGAGGGCGCCTCCAGCTTCAGCACGTCCGCGCCGAGCCACGCCAGGATCTGCGTCGCCGAGGGGCCCGACTGCACGTGCGTCATGTCGAGTACGCGGACCCCGTCGAGTGCCTTGCTCATGGCCGAGTCTCCCTTCGGGGCCGGGTCACTTGTACATGGTCTGGTTCATCGTTCCGGGGGCGTAGACCTCCGGATCGATCCAGACGTTGATGAGGGAGGGCTTGCCGGACTCGCGCGCGCGGCGCAGCGCCGGGCCGATCTCGGCCGGGTCGTGGACCTCCTCGCCGTAGCCGCCGAGCATCTTGGCGAACTCCGAGTAGCGCACGTCGCCGAGGGTGTTGCCGATCTCGCCCCGGTCGGCGCCGTACTTGGCGATCTGGCCGTAGCGGATCTGGTTCATCGAGGAGTTGTTGCCGACGATGCCCACGAACGGCAGGTCGAAGCGGACCATGGTCTCGAAGTCCCAGCCGGTGAGGCTGAACGCGCCGTCGCCGAAGAGGGTGACGATCTCCTTGTCGGGGCGGGCGTACTTGGCGGCCATCGCGAACGGCACCCCCACGCCGAGGGTGCCCAGGGGGCCCGGGTCGAGCCAGTGCCCGGGGGACTTGGGCTGGATCACCTGCCCGGAGAAGGTGACGATGTCGCCGCCGTCGCCGATGTACATCGAGTCCTCGGTGAGGAAGTCGTTGATCTCCGATACCAGGCGGTAGGGGTGGATGGGGGAGGCGTCGGAGGTGAACAGCCCGGCGCGCTCGTTGCGGGTCTTGGCCTCGACGGCCCGCAGCTCCTCCAGCCACGGCTTGCGCCCTTGGGCGCCGGTGTCGTTGAAGCCCGAGGCCGCCTGCAGGACCGCCGCCAGGACGGTGTCGGGGTCGCCGACGATGCCCAGGTCGATGTCGCGGTTCTTGCCGACCGTCGTGTAGGACAGGTCGATCTGCACCACCGTCGCGTCGGGCGACAGGCGCTTGCCGTAGCCCATCCGGAAGTCGAACGGGGTGCCGACGATGATGATGAGGTCGGACTCGCGGAAGGCGTGCCGACGCGAGAGCTGGAAGTGGTGCGGGTCGCCCGGAGGGAGGGTGCCGCGCCCGGCGCCGTTCATGAAGGCGGGCACGTTGAGCGTGCGCACCAGGTCGACGGCGGTGTCGGTGGCCCGGGAGGTCCATACCTGCCCGCCGAGGAGGATGCTGGGGCGCTCGGAGCGCACGAGCAGTTCGGCCAGGCGCTCGACGGCCTCGGGGTCGCCCGCCTGCCGGGCCGAGGCGCGGTAGTGCCCCGCCTTGGGGATGCGGGCGCCCTCCACCGGCACGCTCGCGTCCAGGATGTCGCGCGGGATCTCCAGGAAGGACGGGCCGGGGGCGCCGTTGTGCGCCTCGCGGAAGGCCATGGAGACCATGTCGGCGACGCGTTCGGTGTGCGGCACGGTCGCGGCGAACTTGGAGATCGGCGCGATCATGTCGACGTGCGGGAGGTCCTGCAGGGAGCCCATCTTGTGCTGGCTGAGGGCGCCCTGGCCGCCGATGACCAGCATGGGGCTCTCGGCGCGGTAGGCGTTGGCGATGCCGGTGACGGCGTCGGTGGTGCCGGGGCCGGCGGTGACCACGGCGCATCCGGGGCGGCCGGTGACCCGTGCGTACCCGTCGGCGGCGTGCGCGGCGACCTGCTCGTGGCGGACGTCGATGACGTCGATGCCCTCGTCGGCGCAGCCGTCGTAGATGTCGATGATGTGTCCGCCGCAGAGGGTGAAGACCACGTCCACGCCCTCGGATTTGAGGGCCTTGGCCACCAGGTGGCCGCCGGAGATCGAGGTCCCCTCGCCGGTGTCGTTGCTCATGGAGGGATGCGCTCCTCACTCATCGGTGCCGGACGGAGCGTCCGAATACTGCATACAGTATGTGCTTCTTTGCTACATCAGCCCGCGCCCGCTGTCCAGGACCCAGGACCGACCGATCTCGATCACGGAGCGGACGGCCGCCCGGGGCGTATGCCCTGGGGGTGTATTCCGGGGCGCGCGCCGGGCGGGCGCTCCGGGGCGCGGGAGGCGGGGATTCGCCCCGCTCCTCGGCGTGGGAAGGGGTTCGGGTGAGGGGCGGGGTAGGGACATGGCGATGCCGGGCCGCTGTCGGCCGGGAACGGAGAGCCCCGGCGGCCGGGAGGGTGAGGGACCCGGGAGATGGGGCGGGGGCGGGCGCACGGCGACGCCGGGGCGGCCGCGGGGCGGGGAGATCAGGGAGGGCCCCGATGGCCGGGGACGGCCCGGGCACCCATGTGCCGGGTCGGGTACTCACCCCGTCACGGCAGAGAGCCGTGCGGAGGGGCCGTCGCTCTCGTCCGTGGGATCGTCCTCGTCAGGACGGGACGGCGGAGCCGGGCGGCCGTCCCCGCGGCCAGGGCTGCGGTGGCACCGGCCGCCGCGAGTCCGATCACCGCCGCATCACCCGCACCCGGCCCCCACGCGACGAGCGCGGCGGCGGCGCCGACGCCCAGCAGGCCGCCCGCCCCCTTCGCGCTGTAGACCAGGCCGTGGATGCGAGCGGACCCCCGGACCCCGAAGAAGTCCTCGGCCAGCGCGCGCGTGAGCGGGTAGCAGGCGCCCGCCCCGAGACCCGCGGGGACGGCGAAGAGGACCAGGGCGCCGGATGAACCGGCCGCCACCGCGCCGATCATGCCCAGGTGGGCCACGGCCCCGCAGGCCAGCGTCGCGGAGAGCACGCGGCGCCGGTCGCCGTACTCGCCCCAGTGGCCCGCGGCGATGCGCCCCAAGCCGCTCGCGGCGACGAGCGCGCCCATCGCGGCTGCGACGGCGACCGGAGTGAACCCGGAACCGGCGAGCAGCGACGGCAGGGCGGCCAGGTCGAAGAGCGCCGCGGCTCCGGCGCCCGCGACGACGATGTGCAGAGCGGGCAGGGCGCCGCTGCGCCAGGCCTCGGTGGGGGAGTGGTCGCGGCAGGCGGCCGGTCCCGACCGGGGCCGCAGCGCCCACCGGCGGGGGTCGGTCTCCGGCGGCCACCAGTCCGGCGGCGGGGCGTGCAGGCGGCGGCCGCAGGCGACGCCGACCGCGGCGACGACCCCGGCGAGCACGGCGCAGGCGGCGGGCAGGGACCCGGGGTCCAGGGCGGTCGGCGCCGCGACCGCGACGGGGACCGTCCCCAGCGCGAAGGCGCCGCCGGTGAAGGCGGTGTGCCAGGTGGGGCGCTCGGGATACCAGGCGGCGGCGAGGTGCACGCACGAGTGGTAGACGAGTCCGGCGCCGACGCCGCCGACCACGCCGTAGCCGAGCACGGCCCACCCGAGTCCGGGGGCGGAGCCGAGGGTGATCAGTGCCAACGCGCTGAGCAGCGCCCCGAGGGGGACGGCGGCGCGCGGCGGGAGCAGGCCCGACGCGCGCAGGCGGGCGGCGGGGGCGGCGCACACGGCCTGGACGAGCGCCCAGACGGCGAACGGGAGCAGGGCGGCGCCGGGCTGCCAGCCGTGCGCGGCGGCGACGGCGGGCAGGGCGGCGCCGTAGCCGTACTGGAGCACGCCGACGGCGGCCAGGGCGGCTGCGGCCAGGCCGAGCAGCCGCGACCGCCCGCACCCGGCGAGCTCGACCGCGGCGGGTCCGACCCGGTACCGCCGCCCGGACCAGTCGCGGTACACCCCGTCGGGCGGCGGCGAGTAGGGGGAGGGCAGGTACCCGTCCCGGGTAGCGGACGGTGAAGGCGCGGTGTCCATGGGTCACCTCCTGTGAGTGCATACAGTATGCATTTACACGGTGGCGCTGCCTAGGGTGCCTCACTCCCGGGCCTCGGCCGGGCGGCGGGGCCTCCGGGTGTGAGGTGGGAGGGCGGCGACGAGGCGGGTCGGCGGCCGTCTCGGCGGCGTTGTCGAGCGGCGGGCGTGCGGGTGGGCCGCCGCGGTTCGGCAACGACGGAACAGCAGGTATCCCGCTCACGGCCCCCGGCCGGGCGGCGGGCCGCCGGGGTGCAAGGAAGAGCGGCGACGACTGAGGGCGGTGGCCCATCAG
>NZ_ANBH01000185.1 GCF_000341185.1 Nocardiopsis chromatogenes YIM 90109 | reverse complement strand
CTGGCCTGACACAGCTTCCAGGACGCACCATGCCGACGACGCTATCGCATTAGTACGGATCGCCCCGGAAGTGTGTACCCGCCATGTCCAGTGGTTCCATGTGCCGTGTGGTACTGCAGCGCCAGAAGGCGCTACTCTGGGCGGGGGTCTGCCATAGAGCATTCCAAGGCAGAGAAGAAGCACGGGCCCGCGTCGCACGGAAAGCAGAGCGGACCCGCACTCCCCCATTTCAAGCGGCCCCGGCCGGCGGTCGATCAGGCCGCTAGTCAGGACCGTTCATGCGAAGCAGCGTTTCAATGAGGTAGGAAACGACCGCCTTTACCACTCCTGCTCCGACCGCAGGAGCGATCCACCAGTACGAAACCCGCCCCCCACGCTTTTTTTCGCCCACCTTCACAGCCTCCGATCCCGGGCGGCCCGACCGTTGGGGACGGCCGGCGCCAACCGCCCCCGGGGAACGGTCGAAGAAACCGGGAGAAGGAGGCGGTGGGCAGTCTACGCAACGCGGGCGCCTGCTGTGACTGGTGATGATCCCAGGGGTTCTGTGGGGCATGCTGCAGAGTCAGACAAACTGCCGCATTTCCACCGGACCCCTTCGCTTGAAATTCGGACTCCCGGTCACCAAACGCCTATTTCACACTCACGGAAAAATGGTCCAACTTCTTTGCGTTAATATTTAGCTGCGCAGAGTAATTAGAAATCGCTTTCGGTGGGCCTTGGGGCGACCGGGCCCCGGCCTCGTGTGGATGCGCACCTGGTGCGGGTCCGGCGCCCGACCTGCGTGCCATACCGCCTCGTCGGCCGAGTCGGCCACCGCCGGCAGCACGGCGATGGCGGACTCGGCGCACGCACCCGCCGCGCCTCGACCCCGGACAGCTCCGGACGGCGGAGGTCGTACCCGCACAGGCCGATGGGGGCCTCGTGCGGACATGCCCACCCCTGGGGCGCCGCGACCGGCCCCTCCTCTCCGGGCGCCCCGGTATCCGCCTGTGCGCCGCCCCCTTCCCAGCGGCGGGGCGGATGTGCCATCCTGAATTTGGGCGCTCGTCCAAGGCGAACGCCCAGAACGATCGACCAAGGAGGAGTACCCGTGGCCACCAGCGCCGAACGCGGACGCCGGGTCCGCAGCCGACTCCTGCAGGCCGCCGCCGTGCTGGTCGCCGAACAGGGCTGGAACGCGGTGAGCACCCGCATGGTCGCCGAACGCGCGGGCGTGGCCCCCGGCCTGGTGCACTACCACTTCGCCTCGCTGCCCGCCCTGCTCGCCGAGGCCGCCGTACAGGTCATGGAGGGCGTCGTCGACGGCGCCGACCAGGCCCTGTCCCAGGCCCGCACCGCCGCCCAGGCCCTGGAGCTGATGCTCGCCGACCTGGACCGCTACCCCGGAGACGACCCCGCCTCCCGCCTGGTCAGCGAGGCCATGCTGGCCGCCTCCCGGGACGAGGGCCTGCGCGCGGCCATGGCCGGACTGCTCGACCGGTTCCGCACCCGCCTGGGCGACCGCCTGGCAGCCCAGGGCGTGCCCGACCCCCGCCGCACCGCCGCGGTCCTGGCCGCCGCCCTGGACGGGATGATGCTCCACCGAACCCTGGACCCCGAACTCACCTCGACCGCCGTCGCCCCGGTGCTGGGCCGCCTCCTGCAGGACGGCACCCCGGACACCGGGCAGGAAGGACACCGATGAAGGCCGTCGTCTGCGGCGCCGGAATCGCCGGACTCGCCGCCGCCCACCGCCTGGCCCACCACGGCCACAGCGTCACCGTCCTGGACAAGGCCCCCTCGCCGCGCCCCCAGGGCTTCATGATCGACTTCTTCGGGCCCGGCCACGACGCCGCCCGCGCCATGGGGCTGCTGCCCGCGCTCGACCGGGCCGGATACCGCTTCCGCGACGCCGCCTTCGTCGACGAGGCCGGGCGCGTGCGCGCCACCGCGCCCTTCTCCGCCTTCGCCCAGGCCATGGACGGCCTGATCTCCATCATGCGCCCCGACCTGGAGAACGTGCTGCGCAGCGCCCTGCCCGACGGCGTCGAACTGCGCTACGGCGCCCGCGCCGCCGCAGCCGAGAGCGGGCCCGACGGCGCGGCCGCCGTCCTTGAGGACGGCGAGCGTGTGGAGGGCGACCTGCTGGTGGGCGCCGACGGCATCCACTCGCCCGTGCGCCGCGCCCTGTTCGGCGACGACCCCGGCCACCTGCGCCACCTGGGGTTCCACACCGCCGCCTACACCTTCGAGGACCCGCAGGTGCACGCCCGGGTCAAGGACCGCTTCTGCCTGACCGACACCACCGGCGCCCAGATGGGCCTGTACGGCCTGCGCGACGGACGGGTCGCCACCTTCATCGTGTTCCGCAGCCAGGACCGCTCCCTTCCCGAGGACCCGCGCGCGGCCCTGCGCCGCGCCTGCGCCGGGCTGGGGTGGCTCGTCCCGCGCGCGCTGGAGGCCTGCCCCGAACCCGGCGAGATCTACTACGACCACGTCGCCCAGACCGTGGTGCCCTCCTGGTCCAGCGGACGGGCCGTGCTGGTGGGCGACTCGGCCTACGCGGTGTCCCTGCTGGCCGGGCAGGGCGCCTCCCTGGCCGTGGGCGGCGCCTACCGCCTGGGCGAGGAGCTGGCCAGCGCCGACAGCATCGAGGAGGGGCTGCGCGCCTATGAGCGGGGCTGGCGCCCGGTGGCCGAAGAGCGCCGCAGGGCGGCGCTGCGCACCGCCCAGTGGTTCCTGCCCCGCTCCAGGGCCCGGCTGCGGGCCCGCCGCATCATGCTGGGACTGCTGGGGCTCCCGGGCACGAGCAGCCTTCTGGCCAGGATGCTGACCGGCAAGCCCGCGGCAGCGGCCCCCGCAGAGGGCGGCCGGGCCGCCGTCGGCGCACCCGCCCCCGGCGAAGGGCGCTGAACGGTGGGCGCGGCCCGGCGGCCGGAACGCCCCATGGCCCTGATCGACGTCGACGGCGTCCTCAACCCCTACCCGGCCCCGCCTGCCCGCCCGGCTACCGGGAGGTCGACCTGTTCCCCGGCGAGGAGCCGGTCCGGGTCCACCCCGGCCACGGGGCGCTCCTGCACCGGCTGGGGGCCGTCTTCGACCCGGTGTGGGCCGCGATGTGGGAACAGGACGCCCCGCGCCTGCTCGGGCCGCTGCTCGGCACGGGGGACTTCCCCGTCACCGCGTTCGGCCCCCGGGCGCCCGGCCCCGAACTCCCCGGGATCCGGCGCGCCGTCGGGGAGCGGCCTCTGGCCTGGTTCGACGACCTGCACGGCGGATCGGCCGTGCTGTGGGCGGCCCGGCGGCGCGCGCCCACGCTCCCGGTGCCGGTGGACCCCGCCCGCGGCCTGGGCCGCGGGCACGCGGACAGGGCCATGGCTTTCGCCGAGCGGGTGCGCACCGGCACAATCGGCCCGTGGACGGCATCGAGATCAGCACCGACCCGGCGCGCATCGACCGGGAATGGCTGTGGAAGGCCCTGACCACCGGACCGGACGTGTACTGGGCCAAGTTCCGCACCCGCGCGATGTTCGACGCCCAGCTGGCCGCCGCCTGGCGCCTGGTGGGCGCCTACGAGGCCGGTACCGGGCGCATGGTGGGCTTCGCCCGGGCCGCGAGCGACGGAGCGGCCCTGGCCTACCTGGCCGACGTCTACGTCGACCCGAGCGCGCGCGGGCGCGGCCTGGGGCGGGCGATCCTGGCCGCGATGATCGACGACGGGCCCGGCCGCGACTTCCGGTGGATGCTGCACACCGACGACGCGCACGGGCTCTACGCCGAGTTCGGATTCGCCGAGCCCGACGCCACCTACATGGAGCGCCGCCCGCGCATGCCGGATGTGCGCCCATGAGCCCAGGGCCCGCCCCGGGACGGGCACCCCGGCGCGCAGGCCGCGGCCCCCACTGACGGCAGGCGGCCACGGGCGGGGCCGTGTCCGCCGCCGGAAGCGCACACGCCGGGGAGTCGGAGCGACGCCCCGGGGAGGGCGGGAGGGCCGACGGCCCCATGGGCCCCGCCCGGGGCCCAGGCCGCTTTACAGGTCACCTCTTGACCGCGTAGACCGACGCCTCCCCCTGCGGCACCTGCACGCCCTCGCGCCCGGCCGCGCGCAGGTAGCGTTCGGCCAGGCCGGGCCCGGCGGCCTGCTCGCACACCCTCCACCCGTACTCGCCCAGCAGCGCCCCCACCCGCCCGGCGGGCAGGCCCGGCTCCGGCCCGGCCCGCCGCCGGGGCCGGGACGCCTCGGACGCCTCTGGCGCCGTCTCCCCGCCACGGTCCGCGCGCCGCCGGTCCTGCCGCAGCGGGTAGGTGAACAGCAGCCTGCTGCCGGGCGCCGCCGCCGACAGCGCCCCGAGCACGGCCCGCACCTGTGCCTCGGCCGCGTCCCGCAAGGCCCCCCGCCCCGAGGGCTCCCACACGAACAGCGCCGTGCGCCCGGGGCTGTAGCCCGCCGCGTCCAGCGCCGCCGCCAGGCTCGGCGCCTCGGCGTCCACGGCGACCAGCCGCAGCCCCACCGGCACCCGCCCCAGCGCGCGCTTGAGGCGCAGCCGCTTGCGCACCGCCCCGCCGGGCAGGTCGACTTCAAAGGCGGGCACCCCGGCCGGGACCACCAGCCGGCACGCCCGGGTGTCCAGGCCCGCCCCCAGCACCACCACTTGGCCGATCCCCTCGGCGACGGCCTGGGCCACCTTCTCGTCGCCGTAGCGGCGGCGGCACAGCGTCCCCGCCCAAAGGCCCGGGGCGCGGCGCTCGCAGGCGCGCTCGGCCAGCGCCCGCACCGGCGCACAGCGGCACGCCCTGACCGCGAGCCGGGCGGCGGGCGGGAGCACGCGCAGCGCCAAACGGTCGTGCACCACCCGCTCCTGGGTGGGCAGGTACTGGTCGATCGCGCAGATCACCGTCGGCGCCAGGGCCGCCGGACCCGCGGGTTGCCGCCGCGCCATCGCCGCTCGCGCCCTCCTCGCGCATCCCCCGGCGGGAACGCTCCGCCTAAGAGCATTCCCGCCGCACCGGGCGCCGACGCCCCACCGGCGCCGGGGCCGTCAGGCCGCCCGGGTCCGCCCGGCCCACTCGCGCAGCAGCGTGAAGTCCTCCTCGCCCAGTCCCCGGGAGGCGTCGATGCGCAGGAGCAGGCAGTGCGCCGGGTGGTGCAGGTCCAGCCACTCGCGGTCGCGCTCGCCCGGCTCGTCGTCGATCCAGGCGAAGGGCCGCTCACCGGCCCAGGCCGCCACCTCGCGCGTCTTCCAGTGCAGCCCGGCGGGGTCGGGCGCGCGCGGGGAGGCCCACCGCACCACCGGAAGCTCGGGCAGCCCCAGGTGCGGGCCGATCCAGGTGTTGGCGTCGTCCTCCCAGGTGGTGGCCCACACCGGCTCCATGGGCAGCTCCAGCAGCTTCGGCCCGTGGGCGGGGTCCAGCCGCACCGTCAGCGGCGGCACGCGCTCAGGCGGTCTGCCCGGGTGCGCCCTGAGCCAGGTGTCGGGCTTCATGCGGTGGGAGGTGTAGCCCTGAGGGCCGGGGAAGGGACGCTCGAAGGGGTTCAGCGGGCCGTCGACGTCGATGAACAGCAGGGGGTGGCTGCTCGCGGGGATCGGGGGCCTCCTCGGGGCGGGCGGGGCGGGACACGGCTGTCGTCCCGTCTTCCACTTAGGACGCCCGCCGGGCCCGGTCCGTTCCCGCGCCGCCTCAGGGGGACCCGTCCTCCTGGACGGCGCCCGGGGCGGTCCCGGGGTAGGTGCCGAACGTGAAGGCGTTGCCCTCCGGGTCGGCCACGGTCACACTGCGCGAGCCGTAGTCGGTGTCGCGGGGCTCCTCCAGGACGTGGGCGCCGTGCTCGACGGCGCGCGCGTGCACCCGGTCGGGGTCGGCGGTGACCACGTAGACCCTGCCGGGCACGGGCCGCTCCGCAGAGCCGAACATCAGCCCGCCGCCCTCGGGCCAGCGGACCTCGCAGTGCTCGACCCCCTCGGGGCCGCGCACGGTCAGCGCCTCGGTGAAGCCCAGCACCCCGGTCAGGAACTCCAGGCCCGCCTCGGCGTCGCGGTAGCCCAGCCCCGGCCACACGCCGGGGGCGGGGGCGGGTGCGGTGGATGCGTCGTCGCTCATGGCCTCAGGATGGCCCGGCGGGCACGGGCAGGTCTTGGAGGAATGGGAGCTCCTCGCGCATCCACTGGGCCGGGGTGCATCCGGCCAGCTCGCGCCACTCGTTGGTCATGTGGGCCTGGTCGGCGAACCCGCACTCGGCGGCCACGGACGCCAGACCGGGCGGGCGGGCGCGCAGGGCACGGGTGCTGCGCTCGAACCGGGCCAGGCGCGCGGCCTGCTTGGGCGAGACGCCAACCTCGGCGCCCATGCGCTGGGCCAGGTGGCGCCTGCTCCACCCGACGCTGTCGGCCACCTGCTGCACCCGCACGGCCCCCTCGGCGCCCAGCAGCCGCCAGGCCCGGGACAGCTCGGCAGGAACGGCGCCGCGCGGGTCCGTGCGCTCCAGCCCCCACAGCAGAGCCCGGTCCACTTCGGCGANGGCCCGGGCCCAGCCGCTCGGCCAGCAGGCGCGCCCAGGGCACCGGCAGGTCCCCGGCATCGGCCGTGGTCCCGGTCAGCTCGGCGGCGCCCACCCCCAGCAGCGCGCGCACCGCCAGGGGGTGCACGGCCAGGTGGACGCCGTGCTCGGGCCCGCGACGCCCCAGCAGGACCGGGCGCATGTGCAGGCCCCCGACGGCGGCCTGGAGGCGCACCGGCCCCTGCTCGGCGCCGGGCCCGCCCAGCAGGTCCAGGGGCTCGCGCAGCGACAGGGCGAGGGTGACGGCCCCCGACGGCAGGCCCAGGTGGACCGGCGGCGCGCCGGCGCCGTTCTGCCGGGCGTAGCCGATGTAGGGCGCGACCATCCCCGCCAGCGCCGGGTGG
Source organism: Nocardiopsis chromatogenes YIM 90109 (assembly GCF_000341185.1). Taxonomy (GTDB): domain Bacteria; phylum Actinomycetota; class Actinomycetes; order Streptosporangiales; family Streptosporangiaceae; genus Nocardiopsis_A; species Nocardiopsis_A chromatogenes. The sequence goes on along the minus strand of NZ_ANBH01000185.1, from coordinate 2,170 downwards.
GGGCGGGCGGTGCGAAACTCCTCCACCCTGCCCACGGTAGCCCCCCGCGCCGTGCCCCGGCCGCCGCGCCGCAGCTCACGGCAGCCCGCACCGCAGCGGTGAGGCGTCGGCGCCTATACGATCTGCGCATGCCCGAAGAGACCTTCGTCGCCGCCAACGGCGACACCGTGTTCATCTGCCCGGCCGAAGGCCCCAGGATCACCGATACGGGCTCGGCCCTGGACCTGCTCGGCGATGCCGCCGCAAGCGGGGCCACCGTGGTCGCGCTGCCCGCGGAGCGGATGGGCGAGGAGTTCTTCTCCCTGCGCAGCGGCCTTGCGGGCGAGGTGGTGCAGAAGTTCACCCAGTACGGCACGCGGCTGGCGGTCCTGGGCGACATCAGCGCCCACGTCGAGCAGAGCACCGCGCTGCGCGACTTCGTGCGCGAGGCCAACCGGGGGCGGCACGTGTGGTTCGTCGAATCCTGGAAGGGCCTTGAGGACAAGCTCGCCCAGGCGCGGCCCCTGGCCTGAGGACGGCACCCGCCGGGGTGGCGCGAGGTCCGGCGGCCGCAGCCGCCGGCCCGGCCGGGCGGAGGCTGCGCACATCCGGCGGAGGCGGCCGGGCCGCGGTGCCGGGGGCTCGCCTTCCGGCGCCGCACCGGTGGACGGCCGGGCCGGGCGGGGACGCGTGTGCACGGTCCCTGTCCCGGCGGCTCCTGGCCTGCTTCCCCAAGAGCCGCCGGGATCGGGGCCCCGCAGGAACCGGGGTGGCCCTGCGCCCCGCCCGCTCCCGGCGCGAGGCCGAGGGCGATCCCGGGCCGGGCCCGGGTCCGGGCGGCGGTGCCGCGGGCGTGCCCACGGCACCGGGCGGTCAGACGAGCCCGCCGTCGGCGCGCACGGTCTGGCCGGTCAGCCACCCCGCCTCAGGGGCGGCCAGGACCACCACCGCGTCGGCCACGTCTCCGGGGCCGCCCAGGCGGCCCAAGGGCGTCATCGCGGCGACCGCGCTCCTGCCCTCCTCGGGGACGGCGCCGCGCAGCAGGTCGGTGTCGGTGGGGCCCGGCGCGACGCTGTTGACCGTGATGCCGCGCGGCCCCAGCTCCCGGGAGGCCACACGCGCCAGCAGCTCGCAGGCGGCCTTGCTGGCCGCGTATGCGCTCTCCCCCGGGCCGGGCCAGAAGGTGGTGGCCGAGGTGACGGCCACCACGCGCCCGCCCTCGCCCATGCGCCGCGCCGCCTGTCGCAGGGTGAGGAAGGTGCCCTTGGCGTTGGCGGCCATGACGCGGTCGAACTCCTCCTCGTCCGCCTCGGCCAGCGGCGCCGAGGCGGTGATGCCGGCGTTGGCCACCACCGCGTCCAGGCGCCCCGGGGCGCCGTGGTCGGCGAAGAAGGACTCGGCCTCGGCGAACAGGCGCTCGACGTCCCGGGCGCGGGCCACGTCGGCCCGCACGGCCCGGGCGCGGCCGCCCCTGTCGGCCACGGCCCGTTCCACCTCGCGTGCGGCGTCCTCCTCGTGTGCGTAGCAGAAGGCGACCAGGTGGCCCCGGTCCGCCAGCCGCTCGACGACGGCCCGCCCGATACCGCGCGAGCCCCCGGTGACCACGGCGGTGGAGGGCATACGGGAAGCAGTGTCAGTGGTCGGTTCATCCATGCGGGAACCGTAGGAACGATTCAGGACCGTTTCGGTCCTCGATTGCGCATTCGACGGCGCTCCGCGAACGGGCCCGGCCCCGGCCGCCCCCGCCGCGTTCAGGACGGCCCCCGCGCGGCGGCCTGCCCGTTCACACGCCTGCCGGTCGGGCGGGCATCACCCGCCCCCGGACCACTGGTGGGACAACGCTGAACGGATGCGAACACGGCGAAGGGCGCCCATGGTCAGTGTGTGACTACGAACCTGGGCACCTTTCTGACCGCACTCCGCGTCCTTCTGGACGGCCGCGTCCCGCATTCGCCCCAACGGCCGCCGCGACCCGACGACCCCTCCTGCTCACCGACGCCGACCCGTGTGCGCGGCCATCGCCCAGGTCCAGCCCGGATGCGACTGTGAGCGCCGGTGGCTGCGCCCGGCCTCCGCACGCGCCGGACACCTCTTCGCCCGCCCGGCCGGTCCGAGGACAACCGCCACCTGCGCGATGCCGCCCCGGCACATCCCCTGCCCGAGTGTGTTCGCGGGTGCGGAGAGTGTTGGC
>NZ_ANBH01000184.1 GCF_000341185.1 Nocardiopsis chromatogenes YIM 90109 | reverse complement strand
CGAAGCCCCGCCGCCGGTCAGGGCTTGGTAGGCGGCCCGGTCCGCCCCGGAACCGTAACCAGCGGGCCGACCTGGCCGGAGGGAGTTGCAGCACTCCAGCGGACGCGACCCCTCCGCGGCGGCGGGCGGGCCTCGTCTGTCGTCGGGCGCGCCGGGCATCGCGGGACCCGGCCGGGCGGCCGAAGGCCGCTCGGTGTAGGGCGGTCGTGGCCGCGAAAGGTTCCACCACTCCAGCGGACGCGGTCTTGGCCGATGGGACTCCACAGCGTCTCCGTAGCGTCTCCATTCGTCGCAGGGCCGTGTCGATGAGTCCTGACAGCGGTGCGTACGAAGCCGCAGGCCGAGGTGGAGCGCCCGCAGCGAAGCGGGCGCGAACGACCTTGAGGTACGGCGCGCGGCGGCAACGCCCGGCGCCGAGGAAGGCCGCGGCGGTGCCGGAACCCGTCGACACCGCCGCGCACCGAGCCCTCAGAGCACCGTCAGAACCGGCGCACAGGCGCCCTCGCATCCCGGCGTCATACTCACCCGCCGCGCCGCCCGCGCCACTCGGGAGCCAGGACCGACCAGACCTCGATGTCCTGGCGGTGCCCGCGCAGCACGTTGCTCTGCCTGAGCACGCCCTCGCGGGTCATGCCGAGGCACTCGGCCACGGCGATGCTCGCCCGGTTGCCGGAGGCGCACCTCCACTCCACCCGGTGGAACCCGCGCTCGTGGAAGACCCAGTCGATGATCACGCGCACCGCACGCGTCACCAGCCCCCTGCCGGTCGCCGCGGGCTCCAGCCAGCACCCCGCCTCGGCCACGCCCTGCCCGGCGTCCATGGTGCGGAACAGCACCCCGCCCACCAGCACACCCCGGTCCCGGATGCCGTAGATGCGCCCGGTGTCGGCGGCGGCCTTGCCCGCGTAGTCCTCCAGTACCCGGCGGGCCGACCCCAGGTCCGTCACGGCGTCGGGGAAGCCGATGTAGCCCCCGATGAACTCCCGCCCCCGGTCCATGTGCGCCAGGAACTCCTCGGCCTGCCACGGCTCCAGCGCGCCCAGCAGCGCCCCGTCCCCGTCGAGAGGCACCGACAGCATCCAAGACCTCCGTCCTTCCACCGGCCCTTGCGCCGTCCGCGCAACGACGGCCGATCCTTTCACGCCCCTCCCGCCCCGGCCTTTCGGCGGCGGGCAGGGGGCCGCCGCATCCGTGCGAGCATGTGCCCCATGGCCCTCCACCGCGTCTGCGTCCTCGCCGGGTCCGACCCGGGCACCGACCCCACCTACGCCCGCACCGCCGAGGAGCTGGGCGCCCTGCTCGCCCACCGCGGGATCGGCCTGGTCTACGGCGGCTCCGCCCGCGGCCTGGCCGGGCGCGTCGCCGACGCCGCGCTGGCCGCCGGCGGGCGCGCCACCGCCGTGGTGCCCCAGTCGATGCGCACCCGCGAGACCCTCCACCCTGGCCTGCGCGACCTGCGCACGGTGGCCACCCACCACGAGCGCAAGTCCGCCCTGGCCGAGCTGGCCGACGCCTTCATCGCCCTGCCCGGCGGCCTGGACACCCTGGACCACATCGCCGAGGCGGCCTGCTGGACCCAGGCCGGGCTGCACGCCAAGCCCGTCGGGCTGCTGGACGTGGGCGGCTACTGGAGCGACCTGGCCCGCCTGCTCGACCACTTCACCCGCCAGGGGCTGATCCGGCGCCGCCACCGCGCCATCGTCGTCTCGGCCGGGCGGCCCGACGCGCTGCTGGACCGCCTGGCCGCCTGGGACCCCGACGGCACGGCCCCGCAGGTGCCGCCGCGCGGGCCGCTGCTGGGCACCAGCACCGTGGTGGTGCGCCAGGGGCGCGTGCTGCTGGGGCGGCGCAGGGGAGCCCACGGGGCGGGCACCTGGTCCTTCCCCGGCGGCAAGGTGGACGCGGCCGAGGCCCCCGAGGCGGCCGCGGCGCGCGAGCTGCAGGAGGAGACGGGGCTGCGGGCGGTGCGCCTGTCCCCCATCTGCTGGACCAGCGACGTGTTCGGGGCCGAGGGGCTGCACTACATCACCCTGCACCACCTGGCGGAGGCCCGGGGCGAGCCGGAGGTCGTCGAACCCGACAAGACCGAGGGCTGGTCCTGGCACGACTGGGACGAGCTGCCCGACCCGCTGTTCGCCCCGGTGGCCTCGCTTGCGGCCACCGGGTGGCGGCCGGACCCGCCCGGGCCCGCATGACCTCCGGGGCGGGAGGGGGCGGCACCGGTCATGTGCTCTGACCCCCTAGGTGGGGCCGACGGGGACGCGATGCAATGGTGGCCATGATGTACACGTGGCCACCCGCTGTGGCCGTTGCTGCGGCCGTCGTGTCCGCCTCCACCGCGGCGTGCACCCCTGGTCCGCCGAACGGGTCCACCGCCGGGGAGCCGCCCGACGGCTCTGAGGCTTCGGCGTCCGAACCCGCGGACACGGGCACCCCCTCCCCCTCGCCCACCGGGCCGTGCGCGGAGGGTGTGTGCGAGATCGAGGTCGCCGTAGGGGACACGGTGGCCCTGCCCCGGGAGTTCGGCCTCGGGCCGATCGAGGTGACGGCGATCGCCGACGACGCGGTCGAGATGGCCGCTCCGCTGACGGGTTCGGGCTACAGCATCTCGGGGTGCTCCGGAGGCGGCGGCGTGACCTCGCAGGGCGGAGGCGGCGTCGGCCTGAGCTGCGGCCTGGGCACCGTGGCGACCGTCAACGACGCGATGACCCTCGAAGTCGTCGAGATCGGCGACGACTCCGCCGTCCTCCGCATCGAACCCGCCGCGTGAAGGGGCCCGCCGCGGCCAGGGGGGCGGACAGGATACGCCGGAAAGGGGCAATGTCCTGGTCAGCGGCCTGATCGCCGGGTAGGGGGAGGCCGCGGTGCGCATCCGGTCGGAGGAGGCCAGGAACCCCGAGGGCGATCCGGCCCGATCAGGATTCGATGAACGGGCGCAGTCGAGGGCCGACCGGCACGAGGCCCAGGACGCCGAAGAGGGGGACGGCCGAGCGGCGCCCGCCGGGCCGGGGCCCGAAAAGGAACCCGACGGTGGGCCCCGACGACTGTCACATCCGTTGACGGCCCGGTCGTGGGCGGGCCACGCCACCGGCGGTGCGGCTACGACCGGGCCGAACCGCGAACGGCCCTGGAAGGGATCGCTGCGGAAAACCGAGGCCCAGGCGATGGCCGCCCCCGCTCGGGGCGGGCCCTGCACAGGGTCGGCGCGTTCTGCGGGCTCTCCCACGGGCAGGTGCCGCCGCGTCCCCGCCGCGCACCGGGAGCCCCCTGCCTCTGGTTGAGGACGCCGACCGGCCGGGGCGCGGCGGGCGCAGGGCCGCGGTCACGGCTTGAGCCCATGGGGCGTGTCGCCGTGCAGGCGGGCGTGGAGGAGTTCGAGGGCGCGTTCCTCGTAGCGGATGCGGGCCGCGGAGAAGTCGTACGGCATCGTGCCGACGGCCTCCGACGCGCTCGTCGTCGCCTCGTTCCCGTCCGCGGTCTCGTCGAAGTGCTCAAAGAGGTCGTCGTGCGCCTCTGGTCCTGTTTCCTCGATGGCGGAGAGCAGCGCGGCCTCGTGTGCGCACCGCTGGTCGGCGAGGGCATCCACGCGGGGGTCGTCGGGGGAGACGCTGTCGTCCAGCTCCGCCTCGGCCTCCGCCAGGCGGTCCTCCTCGGCCCGCAGGTCGGGCCGGGTGGCCAGGACGATGAACCGGTCGGCCTGGACGGCGGCGCCGAGCGGGCCGAGGATGCGCTCGGTGACCAGAAGGGAGTCGAGATCAGAAGGGCGCAGATCCCCGGGCGGCACGTGGCGCAGCCGATCGGTGACCAACGGGGAGAGCAGGCCGAGGGGGCTACCTGATGCACGCAGGTGGCGCACCGCGCTCCGCTGTCGTTCGATGGCGGCCGCCTTGGCGGTGAAGGATTCCTCCAGCCGGGCGAGCGACTGCTCGATGTCGATGGCACCGGCGAAGGCGGCGCGGATGTCCTCCAAGGGGATGCCCGCGTCCGCCATTCTCCGGATCCACAGCAGGCGGACCAGGTCCCCGTAGCCGTAGCGGCGGCGGTTGTCGGCGCCCCGCGGCGGTTCGGCGAGCAGCCCGATGGCGTGGTAGTGGCGGATGGCCCGGGAGGCGTCCCGGTGAATGCGGCGGCGTCGCCGATCTTGACCCAGCGGGGAATCGCGGGCAGGTGCATGAAGGAAGCCTCTCAGCGTCGTGCTCACCGTTCACTGGGCCACATGCCGCTACGGCATGTGCAAGACCTGCCGGCGTCGGGCACCCAAGGCTCCTCACACGGCGAGACGGGGGCGGACCGAGTGAGCCCGGAGGGGGCGACGTGCAGGGGGCGCAGTCGACGGCCGATTCCTCGTCCATGGGCGCGAACCACGCCTGCGGGCGGGTCGGGCACAACGCCCGCCCGCAGGCGGCCGGCCAGGCGGGCGGCCACACGCCGAAGCACGCTTCGGCCCGCCCCGCTACCGGCACCGCCGCAGGCGGGGCCCTGCCGTGACGCGTCCACGGCCGAAGCCCGGCGACCGCCCGGCCCGGGTGTCGATGGCGTGTGCGCCGCCCCGTCCCCCGGCCGGGCCGACGGGCGGCCTCTGCTGGAGGGGCGCAGCTCCCTGCGGCCAGGTCGGGCTCCATGCGGCCGCGGCCCCGAGCCAGGAGCGGCCCGCCTGCGGCGAGCCGCGCAGGCGCAGGCCCCTAGAACTCGAACACGCGCGTGCGGCCGTCCAGCACCGCCCGGGACGTCTGCGCCCCCCACAGCGCGCTCAGGCACTCCTCCAACTCCTCCGCCAGCCCGCCCACGTCACCGGCCGCACCCTCGTGCAGGCCCTCGGCCACGATCAGCACCTCACCGGTGTCCGGCCCCACGCCCGATGCGGCGCTCTGGCGCCCCGCCCAGCGCCGCGAGTGCGCCACATGCTCGCCCCGGGCATAGACCACCTCCCCCGGCTCGACCCGCTCCACCCGCCCCGACAGGTCCGTGAACTCCTCCGTGCCCACGGCGTGGCGCACCTGCAGGTCCCCGCCGACCCCCGCGACGTCGACCACCGCCACCGGGACCGCGTAGGCCAGCGACGCCGCGTTGCACAGGTCCACCAGCGGGTGCACCCGCGGCAGGGCCCCCTCCTTGCGCCAGCGCCGAAGCAGCGACTCGGCCGCGCACCGGTGCTTGGTCGGCTTGAACCCCATGGCCGCATAGGCGCGCCGCCACGCGCGGATGGGCTCCAGCTCCCCCTCGGCCTCACGCCGCGCCGCAGCGCGCTTCTCGAACGCCGCCACCGCCTCGGCCACCGGCGCCGGGCCTGCCACGCCCCGCGCCCGCACCACGCCTGCCGCCAGGGAGCAGAACTCCTCCCAGACCCGATCGGAGTGCTCGAACCGCATACCTCGTCCCCTTTCGTCTCCGTCTTCGCGGCCTCACGCGAGGCCGCCCACCGCCAGGCGCACCGCCAGCACGGCGAACGCCCCGGCGAAGGCGCGCCGCACCCAGGCCCCCGCGGGCCCGCCCCGCCCGAACCGGCCGCGCACCAGCGCGGCCAGGCCCCCGTAGACCGCGAACACCGCGAAGGTCACCGCCATGAACACCGCACTGAGCACCGCCAACACCGCCGCCCCACCCGCCCCCTGCCCGGCCGGCGCGAACTGCGGCAGGAACGCCAGGAAGAACACGGTCAGCTTCGGATTGAGCAGGTTGACCGCCACCCCCGAGGCCAGCACCCGCAGAACCGACGGCGCCCGGCCCCCGGGCGGCGGGGCCGCCAGCGGGCCGCGCTCGCGCAGCAGCCGCCAGGCCAGGAACAGCAGGTAGGCCACGCCCGCCCAGCGCACCACGGCGAACGGCGCCGACCCGGCCTGCATCAGCGCCGCCAGCCCGCCGACCGCCAGCGCCGCGTGCGGGACCGTGCCCAGCGTGCACGCCAGCGCCGCGACCAGCCCCGCCCGCGCGCCGCGCCCCGCGGCGGCCGCCATGGTGAACACCGCCCCGGTACCCGGCAGTGCGGCCACCACCAGGCACGTGAGCACGAACTCCACCGACACCGCGCCGTCCATGGCCCCCACCCTTCCGCCACAATGGACCGGTGGACAGAGCCAAAGACACCCCACCCGACTGGTCCGAACAGGCGGGAGCCGACTTCCTCCAGCTCGACCCCGCCCAGGCCCCGCCCGGCGGGCTGTCCCACTGGATCGCCGAGAGCGTGCGCACCGCCATCGGCGACGGCCGCCTGCCCCTGGGCGCACGCCTGCCGCCGGGCCGCCGCCTGGCCGCCGAACTCGGGGTCGCCCGCGGCACCGTCACCGAGGCCTACCGCCGCCTGGCCGAGGACGGGCACGTGGCCGGGCGCGGCCGCGCCGGGACCGTCGTGGTCGCCGCACCGGCCACCGCCCCCGCACCCCCGGCCCCCGGTACCGGCCGCGCGCCCGCCGACCCCTTCGCCACCGCCCCCGGCCCCGGGGTCTTCGACGCCCTGCGCGCCGCACCGGCCCGCATCGACCTGACCCCGGGCGTGCCCGACCTGGCCGCCTTCCCCCGCGCCGCCTGGCTGCGCGCCGAACGCGCCGTCCTGGCCCAGGCCTCCCCCGACCTGCTGGGCTACGGCGACCCGCGCGGCGCGGCCCCGCTGCGCGCGGCGGCCGCCGCCTGGCTGGCCCGCAACCGCGGGATCCGCGCCGACCCCGCACGGCTGGTCGTGGTCGCCGGAACCGCCCAGGCCCTGGGCCTGGTGGCGCGCATCCTGGCCGCCGAGCGGGTGGAGGCGGTCGCCGTGGAGGACCCCGGCTCCCTGGGCGTGCGCCAGCACCTGGCGCACTGGGGCATGGCCACCCCGCCGGCGCCCGTCGACTCCGAGGGGGTGCGGGTGGAGGCGCTGCACGCCACCGGCGCCGGGGCGGCCCTGCTCACCCCCGCCCACCAGTACCCCACCGGCGCCGTGCTGGCCCCCGACCGCCGCCGCGCCCTCATCGGATGGGCCCGCGCCACCGGCGGGCTGGTCGTCGAGGACGACTACGACGCCGAGCACCGCTACGACCGCCCGCCGGTGCCCGCCCTGCGCGCGATGCTTCCCGACCACGTCTTCTACACCGGCAGCGTGTCCAAGCTGCTGGCCCCGGCGCTGCGGCTGGGCTGGGCGCTGGCCCCCGAGCGCCACCACGGCGCGCTGGTGGAGGCCAAGCGCTTCGCCGATTTGGGCAGCGCCGTCCTGCCGCAGCTGGTGCTGGCGCGCCTGATGGAGTCGGGCGACCTGGAGCGCCACCTGCGCCTGCTGCGCAGGCGCCACCGGCGGCGGCGCGACGCCCTCATCTCCGCTCTGGCCCAGCGCCTGCCCCGCGCCCGCGTGCACGGGGCGGCCGCGGGCCTGCACCTGACGGTGACCTTCCCGGACGGCCTCGACGACACGGCCCTGGCACAGGCGGCCCTGCGGGAAGGCGCCAAGGCCCACCCGCTGTCCTGGCACCGGGTGCGCCCCGGGGAGCCCGGGCTGGTGCTGGGCTATGCGGCGACCCCGGCCGGGCGCATGGACGAGGCGGCCGCCATGCTCGCCCGCGCGCTGGCGGGGGCCGGGTGACCGCGCGGTGCGGTCGTCCGGGGACCGGGGCCCGGCCATGGCGAGGTCCGGATCCGGAGACGGCGGGAGTGGGGCGGCGACGACGAAGGCGGCGGCCCTCGCCGCACCGTCGTCGGCCGCCCGGCGCGCGGATGGTCACCGTTGTTGGCGGAGACGGCGCAAGCGGGGCGGTTCCCCGGCCCTGACTGCCGGGCGGTGGGCCGCTCGCGGTCCGGGCGAGTGTCGGCCGGGGCCGGTGCCCCGCTCGCGGGTCCCGGCCGGATGGCGGTCACGTCCGCCGGAGTGGTGGAACTTCTGCCGACTGCGGCCGCCGGTCAGGGCTTCGAGGGCGGCCCGGTCCGCCCCGGAGCCGTAACCAACGGGCCGACCCGGCCGGACGGAAGTTCCACCACTCCAGCGGACGCCATCCGGGTGGCGGGGTCGGCGCAGTGCGAGGGAGGGGGCGGCGACGACAAAAAAGGTTGGTGGCCCTTGCAGTAGCGCTGTCGGGCACCAGGCGTGCTGGTGGTCGCCGTTGATGGCGGCGACGGGGTAAGCAGGGCGGTTCCCAGGCCCTGACTGCCGGGCGCGGGTCCCTCGTGGTCCGGGCGGGGCGGCGCGGTCCCGGGGTTCGCGCTCTTCGACACCCGGGGCGGCCCCTGGCCCGCACCGCACCACCCGGCAATGCCGTGACCTAGGCGAATACTCCGCGTTAGGTGGAGACAAGGCCGGGAAACGCGCCCAGCGACACTCTTGGCGACCCCGGGGCGACGAACACCGCGATTCCAGAACACGTTCTCGGAGCGAAATATCCTATTCCTGTCCGTCCGGGGTGTTCGGCTCGGGTGCGGAGGGCGGGCGCGGGGCCGCCCGGACCCCTCCGTCGGGCTCCCGAGGTCCGCGCAGGGCCGATATCGGCTACGCGTAGTGACGCTGGGATCGGTAAACGGCCCCGGTGTGCCGTTCAGGGGCCTTCTGGCACCGGATCGCGTTCACGTGTCGCGATGACCGCACGCCCGCACCGCCCGCGACGCCGCCCCGGGCGTCGAACGGGACGCGCAAGGCGCCCCGGCGCCCGGAAATCCGATCGAAGCGGACACCGGGCCGGTAGCGGCTGGCCCGGAACCCACCTTCCGGGCCCCTCGGGTGCCCCCCGGGGCATCCATGGCGGTGAAACCTGCGCCAGACCGCCGACCGGGTGGCGGTACCACCGTCCCGGACCGCCGCCCCCCGCAGTGTGCCCGTTATGCCAGGAATGCGCCCCCTCTGCGGTGATCTCGAGGAAACCGGCGCGGTTCTAGGGGCGTTTTCCCGGGATCAACACCGGCAGGGGCGCGTCGGCCCGGCGGCCGCCACGAGCGCGGGCGAGCACCCGCCCACCAGGCCGCGCCGCCTACCCGGACCACGAGCCTGCCGGGGCCGGCGCGGCGCCTATCGTTGCCCGCGTGAGAACGCTGCCCGCCTCGCCGTACTGGAACACCAACGTCGCCCGCCACCGCGGCATCCTCCGCGCCGTTCCCCGGGGCTGCGCCCGCGCGCTGGACGTGGGGTGCGGGGACGGGGTCCTGGCCCGCCGACTGGTGGCGGTGTGCCACGAGGTCACCGGGATCGACGCCTCTGCCCGCATGACCGGCCTGGCCCGTGAGCGCTACGCGGGCGTGCCCGGGCTGGAGCTGGTCACCGGCGACTTCCTGACCGCCGACCTTCCCGAGGGCGGCTTCGACTTCGTGTGCTCGGTTGCGACCGTGCACCACATGGACTTCACTGAGGCGCTGCGGCGCATGCGGGCGCTGCTGCGCCCCGGCGGCACGCTGGTCGTGGTCGGCCTCGCGCGCGAGGCCGGGCCCGCGGACCTGGCGGTCCGGGCCGCCTGCGCCCCCGTGGTGCGGGCGGCCAAGGTCGCCCTCCGGGCCGACGGCCCGGAGGGCATGCCCGAGGCCGCCCCGCAGATGAGCTACGCCCAGGTGCGCCGGTCGGCCCGCCGCGTACTGCCCGGTGTGCGCTACCGCCGCCACGTCCTGCGCCGCTACTCGCTGAGGTGGCGCAAGCCCCGCACGCCCTAGCCGGAGCCTGAAGCGGCCGCTTCACCGCCCTGGAGGCCCGCCCGCCGCCTCAGCCGCCCAGGATCTCCTCCGGCGACTCGCGCAGGATGCGCACCAGGTGCTCGGGCGCCTTGGCCCAGTTCTCCCGAACGCCCGGCAACAGGACAAGTAACCGGTGAGTAGCTTCTGGGGCGGTCCGAGGTCACAGATCAGGCGAACCCACCGGTAACCCGGAACCGGTCCGCGACCGTGTGCGCTGTCGACTACCGACCGCCACGATCTGGGAGCACCCCTCATGCGCCAGGACTGGACCCCCGAGCAGCTCGTCGATGAGTGGACCCTGGAAGAGGGCGACCGCAAGCTGCTCGGCAACAAGAGCGGCGCCACCCGGCTCGGCTTCGCGCTCAAGCTCAAGTTCTTCCAGATCGAGGGCCGCTTCCCCTCCTACGCCGAGGAGATCCCGGCCGCCGCGGTGGACTTCGTCGCCGACCAGGTGGGCGTGGAAGCGGCCCTGTTCGGCAAGTACCCCTGGAACACACGTGTCCAGGGACGACACCGCCACCAAATCCGGGACACCTATGGCACCCACGCGGCCACCGAGGACGACGAAGACCAGCTCGCCGACTGGCTCGCGGACCAGGTGTGCCCGGTGGAGGTCGACCGCGACGAACTCGCCCAGGCCGTGGCGCGCCGGTGCCGCACCCTGAAGATCGAGCCCCCGCGCGAGGGGCAGGTCGAGCGGATCGTCGCCTCCGGGGTGCGCCGGTTCGAGGAGGCCTTCACCACCAGCGTGATGGCCCGCCTGGGCCCGGGGATCTGCGAGAGGCTCCAGAGTCGGGTGCTGGGCACCGAGGGCGTGCTGGGGGCGGTGAAGTCCGACCCCGGGCCGCTGGGGCTGGAGACGCTGCTGGAGGAGATCGACAAGCTTAAGACCGTGCAGGCCCTGGGGTTGCCGGACGAGCCGTTCGGGGGCGTGTCGGAGAAGATCGTGGCCGCCTGGCGGTCCCGGGCGGCCCGGATGTACCCCTCCGACTTCGCCGAGTGCGCCGAGCCGGTGCGCTACACCCTGCTGGCCGCTTTGTGCTGGACCCGGCAGGCCGAGCTGATCGATGGCCTGGTGGAGCTGCTGATCCGCCTCATCCACCGGATCAACGCCCGCGCGGAGAAGCGGGTGGAGAAGGAGCTGATCGGGGAGCTGACCGCGGTGCCGGGCAAGAAGGGCATCCTGCGCCGGATGGTGGACGCCTCCCTGGCCGAGCCCGGCGGGACGGTGGCCGAGGTGATCTACCGCGCGGTCCCGGGCGGGGAGAAGACGCTGCGCAAGCTGGCGCGCGAGCTGATGGCCACGGAGAAGGCGATGGCCGAGCGGGTCCGCTACCAGTTGCGCGGCTCCTACTCCCACCACTACCGGCGCATGCTCTCCCCGCTGTTGGCCGCGCTGTCGTTCGCTTGCAACAACACCTCCTACCGGCCGGTGATGGAGGCGATCGAGCTGCTGGGCCGCTACACCGACGTCGACCGCTCCGAGAAGTTCTACGGCGCCGACGAGCACGTGCCGATCGAGGGTGTGGTGCCCAAGGCCTGGGCTGAGGCCGTCACCGACACCGCCTCGGGGCTGGTGGAGCGCATCCCCTATGAGCTGTGCGTGCTCATCGCTCTGCGCGAGGCCCTGCGCCGGCGGGAGATCTACGTGGAGGGGGCCGGGAAGTGGCGCAACCCCGACACCGACCTGCCCGGCGACTTCGCCGACAACCGGGACGTGCACTACGCGGCGCTGAAGAAGCCGGTGGAGCCGAACGCGTTCGTGGACGGGGTGCGCACCCGGATGCGCCAGGCCCTGGACCGGCTCGATGTGGCGATGGCCAAGGGCACCACGGGCGGGGTGCGGATCGTGACCCGCAAGGGCCAGCCCTGGATCAGCGTGCCGAAGCTGGAGCCTCTGCCCGAGCCGCAGAACCTGGGGGCACTCAAGGGTGAGGTGCAGCGCCGGTGGGGGACCATCGACCTGCTCGACATCCTCAAGGACACCGCGCTGCTCACCGGGTTCTGCGACGAGTTCGTCTCGGTGGCCACCCGCGAGGCCATCCCGAAGGCGACCCTGCACCGGCGGCTGCTGCTGTGCCTGTTCGCGCTCGGGACGAACATGGGCATCAAGCAGATGATCGCCACCGGCGAGCACGGCGAGGACGAGGGGGCGCTGCGCCGCACCAGGGCCTCGCACATCACCCGCGACAACCTGCGCCGCGCCATCGCGACGGTGGTGAACGAGACCTTCGCCGCCCGCGACGCCACCTGGTGGGGCACCGCCACCACCACCGCGTCGGACTCCAAGCGGTTCGGCTCCTGGGAGTCGAACCTGATGACGGAGTTCCACGCCCGCTACGGCGGGCACGGGGTGATGATCTACTGGCACGTCGACAAGGGCCGGGCCTGCATCTACTCCCAGCTCAAGTCGTGCTCCTCCTCCGAGGTCGCGGCGATGATCGAGGGCGTGCTGCGGCACTGCACCGACGCCGAGGTCCAGGCCAACTACACCGACACCCACGGCGCGTCCATCGTGGGGTTCGCCTTCACCGAGCTGCTCGGGTTCAAGCTGCTGCCGCGGTTGAAGAACATCGGCGCGGTGCGCCTGTACAGCCCCGACACCGGTCCGGCGACGTGGCCGCACCTGGAGCGGGTGGTCAAGAACCGGCCCATCGACTGGGCGCTGATCGAGCGCAACTACGACCAGATGGTCAAGTACGCCACCGCTCTGCGCCTGGGCACGGCCGACACCGAGCAGGTGCTGCGCCGCTTCACCAAGGGCGGCGGCCCCAAGATGCCCGTCTACCAGGCCCTGGAAGAACTCGGCCGGGCGGTGCGCACCATCTTCGCCTGCGACTACCTGGCCGACGAAGCCCTGCGCAGGGAGATCCACGGCGGGCTGGAGGTGGTGGAGAACTGGAACGGCGCCAACGACAAGTTCTTCTACGGCAAGGAGGGCGTGCTCACCGGCGGCGACCGCGAGCACGCCGAGATCTCCATGCTGTGCCTGCACCTGCTCCAGTCCGCGCTGGTCTACGTCAACACCCTGCTGCTGCAACAGGTGCTGGAAGACCCGGCCTGGGCGGGGCGGCTCACACCGGAGGACCGGCGGGGCCTCAACCCGCTGTTCTGGACCCACATCAACCCGTATGGCCGGTTCGACCTGGACATGGACAAGCGCTTGGACCTGGCCGTGTGAGGCGCTGACCCTGCGATCAGGTGTTGGGGGCAGGACCTGCTGCTCACTCGCCCCAGGAAGGTGCGAGAAGGTCCGCAAGAAAGGAGGTCTTGGAGCGCGGCTTCGTCGGCAACGTCCTCGACCTCCTGCTCGGCTCGGCCCCGGAGGCCGCCATCACGCCCTGAGCCGGAGAAGCCGGACGCAGCCCGGCTGAGGTCGCGGCGCCGCCCGGTGCCCACGCGCCAGGTACCGCGCGAGATCGCCTTCACCGGTTCCTCGCCCTGGCCGTGATCCCTGCCGGGGCCGCCGTCCTGGTCCTGACCACCTACCTGTTCCTTCACATCACCAGCAAAGCGTGGCAATATGTAGTGCTGTCAACACCCAGAGTGAAAGAGGAGTGTTATGCGAGCACGTACCCTGCTCGTAGGTGCAGCCCTGGCCGCCACCGCCGTCATGGGCGTCGTGACCCCCGCAGCCGCCGATCCGCCGCTTCCCTTTTCCAAGGTCGCCTGGAACCTGTGCGGCGGCCTCGACCTTGTTTCTACCAGTAGTATCCAACAGATTGATGATCTCTGCGACAGCGTGTAGTCCACCGCACCTCACTGCCCGGCTCCCGCCTGACCCCAGACCGTGCGTGCAGAGCAGCGGTACCGAAGCCAACGGCTCTCGCGCAGGCGTGCCTGGTGCACGTGGACCGGCGCGGGCTCACACCGCCGTTCTTCTCGAACGCGAACCCCTGCGGCGACATCCGTCTGAACATGGGCGGCCGTCTGCCCTCGGGGGATGAGAGGGGCGGCTCCATTGAGCGTGAAGCCCTTCTGGCCCCTCCTTCACCCGCGTGTCCCCTGTTCCTTCTCCGGCTTCTCGTTCTTTCCAAGGCCCACGGCACCCTCGCGCTCGACACCGAGCAGGGCAAGGCTACCCCGGTCGCTGGGCGGAAAACCCGGGGCATCACCACGCCACTGATGACCGCACAGAGTGGTTCTCCGGGGGGTGGGTGAAGGCGTATGCCACCTACTCTCCGACCTGCACGAGATCCGCTCCCGGGTGAGACATCCGATCGGACCCCGGCACGCCGCGCACACCATAAGTGCTTGGATATGTACTTTAAGTTGTTATTCGAGGGTCCTAGTCCGCACCGCACGACCGACATCCGGGAGACACCATGACACCGATCCTACGAGGCGTCCTCATCGCGGTTTCGGCGGCCGCGCTCGCGCTGAGCGCCGCCCCAGCCCACGCCGCTGAAGATCGGCCAATCATCGGAATCGTCACGGTCGACCTCAACGTTCTGGAGCTTTTTGATATCAAACCTTCTGTCACCGGGGTCCCGGTAAATCTCCGGAAGGTTTGACCAAGGGCGCGATCGGCGACGTTCTCGACGGCCCCCGCGACGCCGTCATCGGCCACGAACTACGGTGACACCCCTGTCACACGGGTGGTTCCTCGCGCACGAAGTACGAGTGCGAGGAACCGCCCGCAGACGAGACGGCTCGCCCG
>NZ_ANBH01000183.1 GCF_000341185.1 Nocardiopsis chromatogenes YIM 90109 | reverse complement strand
CCGGGTCAGGGGTTGATGTCGAACAGGGCGGGGGAGTTGATGGGCGTGCACTGCCAACCCAACCCCAGGTAGCAGGCCTGGCCGGTCACACCGAAGCTCATCTTCGGCCCGCTGACGCTGAACTTCAGGTCGGCCTTGGCCAACGGTGTGCTCGGGTGGATCTCGATGTAGGAGCTGACCGGCGAGAGCTGGAAGCCAGCCCCGCCCACCTGGAAGCCGAATGCCAGCGCGGCCACGCTTACGGTCAAACGCCAGTCCGGACCGGACTGGCCGGTGGCAACGATCTGCAGCTTGAGCACGCCGGGGACGATGTCGGCGTCGAAGGTCTTGTTCAGTGTGGGGTCGCCGTAGAGTTCGCTCTGCCAGCCGGTCTGCACCTCACCCTGCCCCTGGGGCATGCTGTCCTGCGGGGTGAACTCGACAGGGACGGGCCGGGCCAGGTGCTCGCGTACGGCCTTGCGGTACTCGCCCTTGAAATAGCTGGAGTCCTTTTCCTTCCCCTCCTCAGCGAAAAGGTTGATCTCCTTGGTCAGGAGGTCCCACTCCTTGTCGGAGAGCAACCCCATCTCTTCGATGACCTGCGGCATGAGTGCTTCCTGTCTTCTCGGTCCGTCCATCCTTGCGCGCACCCCATACCCTCAGTAGTAATTCGGTCACACATCGATCCTGAGGGTGGGTCGGGCACGGCAATGACGTTCACGCGAATAGGCGGACATATCGGGCGCCGAGTGAGGCGCATGTGTCCGCACGGTCGCGTCCGTTACCTCCGGCGTCGCGGCACCCGCAAACGCCGTACCAAGGCGTATCCGCCCCCGGGCCGCAACACGTCGGGGGCCGTGAACGAACCTCACCGGTCGACGGTGAGCACCTCCAGGGCGCGGGCCTTGTCGGCCTCGCTGGGCAAGGCGTAGCGGCGGGTGGTGTTGAGGTCGGCATGTCCCATCAGCTCGGCGACCAGCACCACGTCGACCGGCTCGTTCGCGAGTTCGCCGCGGCCTCGGACGAGGTCGGTGCCGAAGGTGTGGCGCAGCACGTGCGGACCGAACGCCTCGCCGTCGCCCGAAGGGCCGACCCCCGCCGCAGCCCCCAGGGCGCACACCACCGCGTTGGCGGCCCGGGGCGACAGGCCGGCGCCGTCGCGGTTGCGGATCAGCGGGCCCGCGGCGGGTCGGCCGAGATCGTCCAGCAGCTCCTCCAGGGTGGCCCGGGCCTGGGCGTGCAGGGGCACGGTGCGGTCCTTGCCACCCGACCGGCCCTTGCCGCGCACCCGCACGCTCCCCTTGCGGGCCGACAGCCGGACATCGGCCACGTCCAAGGCGACGATCTCGGCCACCCGGAGCCCGGCGTAGTAGGCCAGGTGGCAGACGGCCCGGTCCCGGACGGTGGCGTCGCGGGCCACGGTGCGCAGGAACCGCAACAGGGTCCGCTGCTCCAGGGCGCGGGGCGCGCTCGGCCGGTTCAGGTGCTCGCGCACCACCGCGGGCCGTCCCGAGCCGCGCAGGGCGAAGAAGGCGTCGACGGCTGCGAGGCGGTTGTTGATGGTGGCCGCGCCCAGGTGGGTGCCCCGGCTGGTGCGGGTGTTCTTCAGGTGCCGGCGCCAGTCGCGCACTGCCCAGTCCCGCGCGTCCGGGTCGGTGAGGGGGTCGCCGTCCTGCCGGGCCTGGGCCAGCCAGACCAGGAAGGCGGCGGTGCTGCGCCGGTACTTGTCGCGGGTGGCCGCGCCCAGGTCGGTGGCGGCGGCCAGGCGGTCGGTGAAGGCGGCGAGTTCGGCCGCCAGATCGCCGGGGAGGTCGGGGGTGCGCCGCGGCCGCCCGGTCCGTGTGTTTCCAGAAGTGGATTCGGGGGGCTGCTCGCGACCGGGGATCGTGTTTCCAGAAGTCACCCCCGCAGTCTACTTCCGGAAATGCTCGTTTCCAGAAGTACGGCACCAGCCGTGAACGCTGGCTAAGTTACTCGTGGGTTACTTGTCCTGTTGTCGGGCGTTCGGGAGAACACCCCCGCCTTGGCGGGCGACCCGGCCGAGTACGGTGGCTGCGGATCGTACTCCACCGCCAGCTGCAGGGCCTGGGCGAACTGCTCGCCCTCGATGCGCCCGCACAGCTCCAGCGCCATGTCGATGCCCGCCGACACCCCCGCCGCCGTCACGTACTTGCCGTCACGCACGACCCGCTCGGACGTGGGCACCGCGCCGTAGGCGGACAGCCCCTCCATCGCCGCCCAGTGGGTGGTGGCGGGCCTGCCCTTGAGCAGACCAGCCGCCGCCAGCAGCAGCGACCCGGTGCACACCGACGTCATCCAGGTGGCCGTGGCGTCCACGGCGCGCAGCCACCCCAGCAGCGGCTCGTGCTCCATCACAAGGCGCTGGCCCGGGCCGCCGGGCACCAGCACGATGTCGGGCTCCCGGACCTCCTCCAGGGCCGCGTCGGCCGTGATCCCCAGGACGCCGGTGTCGCTGCGCACCGGCCCGCGCTCCTCGGCGCACACCACCGTGTCCGCCCCGGGCAGGCGGGACAGCAGCTCATAGGGGCCCACCGCGTCCAGGGCGGTGAACCGGTCGTAAAGGACGATGGCGATCTGCATTCGGTTCCCTACTTTCCGTAATCATCCATGGGTGCGGCAGGCCGCCGCGCCGCCCCTGTGGGCGCGGCCCCTCACCCGCCTCTCAGAACCCGGCCCTCACACGGCCGTGCGGAACCGCATCCGGTAGCGGCCCGGCGAGCACCCCAGCCTGCGCGCGAACGCCCGCCGCATCACCTCCGGCGACCCGAACCCGCAGGCCCGCGCCACCGCGTCCACCCCCTCGTCGGTCTCCTCCAGGCGCCGCCGCGCCTCGTCCAGGCGCACCGACTCCACGTACCGGCCCGGCGTCATGCCCACCTCGCGGGCGAAGACCCGGGCGAAGTGGCGCGGGGAGAAGCCCGACCGGGCCGCCAGCGCCTCCACCGACAGGTCCCCGTCGGGGTGGCCCGCGATCCAGTGCTGCAGCTCCCGCAGCGAGGGCCGGTCGGCGCCCCGGGCGGCCAGGTGGGCGCTGAACTGGGCCTGCCCGCCGGGCCTGCGCAGGTAGACCACCAGCACCCGGGCCACCCACAGGGCCGCGTCCTGGCCCAGGTCCTCCTCCACCAGCGCCAGCGCCAGGTCGATCCCGGCGGTCACCCCGGCCGAGGTGGACACCTGCCCGTCGCGCACGAAGATGGGGTCGGGCTCCACGCGCACCCGGGGGAAGCTGCGCGCCAGCGCCTCGCACAGGTCCCAGTGGGTGGTGGCGCGCCGCCCGTCCAGCAGCCCGGCCGCCCCCAGCAGGAACGCCCCCGAGCACACCGACACCACCCGGCGGGCCGAGGCGGCGCCGTCGGCCAGCCACCCCACCAGGCGCTCG
>NZ_ANBH01000182.1 GCF_000341185.1 Nocardiopsis chromatogenes YIM 90109 | reverse complement strand
GCCCCCCGACCCCCCCCGGCGGGCCGAGGCGGCGCCGTCGGCCAGCCACCCCACCAGGCGCTCGTCGGGCCGCAGGGTTCCCACCCCGCCGGGCACCACCAGGGTGTCGATCGGGCCGACGTCCTCCAGGGCGGCCTGCGGGGCCAGGCCCATGCCGCTGGAGCAGCGCACCGTCGCCCCGTCCGCGCTGGCCTGCACGATGCGGTAGGCGGGGCCGCCTCCGGCGGCCCGGCTGTAGAGGTCGGCGCAGGCGAAGACCTCCATGGGCCCGGCCACGTCCAGGCTCTGCACGCCCTCGAAGAGGGCCACGACGACGGTGCGCTCGCTCATGCCCCCAGCCTGTCCGGCGCCGGGCGAGTCGGCAATGACGGGGTTGCCACCATTTCTGCCATCGATGCTTACGCGCTGTCCTGTGAACACGGGGCCGAAAAGCCCGATCCACGCCTGTTCGAGGCTGCCCCGGGCATGGTGGACGCCCACCCGGACGAGGCCCTGATGGTCGGTGACCGTCACACCCGCGACGGCGGGGCCGCCGCCTCGGGCATCACCACGCTCATCCTGCCCTGACCGACCAGCGGGACCGAGCGCCGCC
>NZ_ANBH01000181.1 GCF_000341185.1 Nocardiopsis chromatogenes YIM 90109 | reverse complement strand
GGGCGGGCCCGCCGCCTCGGGCATCACCACGCTCATCCTGCCCTGACCGACCAGCGGGACCGAGCGCCGCCTCCCCTTGGCGGAGCGGCTCCTCAGGTCCGGTTAGCAGTCAGGGGGACCGCCCGCCTGTCGACCCGTGCCCGCAGGGCACACTGTGCCCATGGACCTTCCCGACCGCGTCCCCGAACTCAACGCCCGCGCGGGAATCACCCTGCGCCCCTGGCGCCTGTCCGACCAGCCCCTGGTCCGACAGGCCTCCCAGGACGCCTACATCCCCGCGATCACCACGGTGCCGCGCCCCTACACCGAGGCCGAAGGGGCGGCGTTCGTGCGGCGGCAGTGGGAGCGGACCGCGACAGGCGGCGGGTACCCGTTCGTCATCGTCGACCCGGGCGGGCGCCCCGTCGGCAACGTGGGGCTCTGGCTCAAGGACCCGCGCCGGGAGCGCGCGTCACTGGGGTACTGGGTCGCCGCATCAGGCCGGGGGCAGGGCGCGGCCGCGGCGGCGCTGGCCGCTGTCACCGACTGGGCCGTGCACGGGCTGGGCATCCCCCGCCTGGAGCTGTACGTGGAGCCGTGGAACACGGCCTCCATGCGCACCGCCGAACGCTCGGGCTTTCACCGCCAGGGGCTGCTGCACCGGTGGAGCCTGATCGACGGCGAGCACCGGGACATGGTCATGTACGCACTGCACGGCAGCGACCTGCCGCAGGCACCCGAGGAACCGCCCGGGACACTCGACCGCCCCTGAGGGCCCGCCGGGCCCGACCGTCCGGCCTTCCCCCGGCGGCAAGGCTCTGCCGCCCGGCCCACGGGCACTGCCGGCGGCGCGCCAGAGACCATGAAGCACGGCCACCGATGACTGGCACCTCACCCACGCCGTCGACGAGTTCCCCACCCAGGCCGGGGGCTTCCTGCGTTCGCGCCCCGCCCTGGACAACACCGCGCTGACCGACATCGAGAAGCTGCAGACGCACAGGACGGCCGCCGGGAACGGCGCCCGAACGGGACCGGTGGGCCGACTGGAGCCGCCGGGCGGAGTCCGCGCGGTCTGCTCCCTGACTCCGGACGGGCGCCTGGGCCTCACGCCGCTGTCCTCCGGACAGGCCGACACCCTCGCCTGTCCGGCCTGGGCCACCGCCCTGTCCGCGTCATCGCCGACCGCGACACCGCCCCATGCCTTCGCCGCCTCATGGCAGCGGAGCCGCACGTACCGCATCGACCGGCCCGGACCAAGGCCGTGTGCGCCGGATCGGGGGCCGCGCCCGGCGCCCCGCCGTCGGCGGGCGCTGTCTTAAAACGGATAGTGGGGGCGGCGCATGCGCCGCCCCATTATCCGTGCTTCAGCCGTCCCGGGCCTTCACCAGCCCGGCCGCGTCAGTCGCGGGGGCCGCGGCCCGCCGACGCCGGGCGGCGCTTGGGGGCCGGGCGCTGCCCGCCGCCCTCGCGGGCGTCGCGCCGCACGACCGCCTTGCGGCCCTTGATCATCGCGCCCTGCAGGGCGTCGATCACCCGGTCGGCGTCCGATGCGGGCACCTCCACCAGGGAGAACCGCTCGGCGATCTCGATGGCGCCGATGTCGCGGCCGTTCAGGCCCGCCTCCCCGGCGATCGCGCCCACCAGGTCCTGGGGGCGCACCCGGGCGCTGCGCCCGGCCCCCACGAACAGGCGCACCCGGTCGCCCGAAGGGCCGCGCCCCGGGCGGCGGCCCGGGCCCTGGGCGCCCCGGTCCCGCTCGGGCCGGTCGGTGCGGCGCCCGCGCCGGTCGCCCTCGGGGCGCACCGGCACCTGCGGGATCTCCTGCTCGCCCTCGGCGGCCGGGGCCAGCACCCCGTGCGCCATGCGCAGCGCCTCCAGCGCCACCTGCTCGGCCCCGAACTCCTCGCGCAGCGACCCCAGGACCTCCTCCAGCTCCGAGGGGGCGGCGGCCTGCGCCCCGCCCTCGGAAGCGCCGTCCTGCGACAGCGCCCGGTGCAGCGCCTGGCGGGTGCGCTCCAGGCGGCGGCGCCGCATCTGCTCGACGGTGGGGACCTGCTCGACCTCGATCGGGCTGGCCGTGGCGCGGCGCACCGCCTTCAGGCGGCGCTGGTCGCGCGGCTCGATCACGGTCAGCGCCACGCCCTCGCGCCCGGCGCGCCCGACCCGGCCCGTCCGGTGCACGTAGGACTCCGGCGCCGCGGGCAGCCCGAAGTTGACCACGTGCGTCAGGTGGTCCACGTCGATGCCGCGGGCCGCCACGTCGGTGGCCACCAGCAGGTCGGCCGCGCCCGAGCGCAGGCGCCCCATGACCCGGTCGCGGTGCTCCTGGCCCATGCCGCCGTGCAGGGCCTCGGCCCGGCGGCCGCGCCCGTTCATCGCCTCGGTGACCCGCTCGACCTCCTCGCGGGTCGCGCAGAACACGATGGCCGCACCCGGGTCCTCGGCCTCCAGCAGCCGGGCCAGCGCCGCCTCCTTGTAGCCGCGCGGCACCAGGTAGGCGCACTGGCGCACGCGCGGGGCCTCGCCCTGGGCGCGCTTCTCCGGGGCGATGCGCACCCGCACCGGGTCGCTCAGGTGGCTCTGGGCCAGCGCCTCGATGCGCGAGGGCATGGTGGCCGAGAACAGCACCCGCTGGCAGTCGGACGGGGTCTGCTCCAGGATCTGCTCGATGTCCTCGGCGAAGCCCATGTCGAGCATTTCGTCGGCCTCATCCAGCACCGCCATGGACAGCCGGTCCAGCACCAGGCCGCCGCGGCCCATCAGGTCCAGGGCGCGGCCCGGGGTGGCCACGACCGCGTCCACCCCGCGCTCCAGGGCGCGCAGCTGCCGCCCGATGGGGGTGCCGCCGTAGACGGGCAGCACGCGGGCGCGGGCGACGGCGCCCAGGGACTCCACCGCCTCGCACACCTGCACCGCCAGCTCACGGGTGGGCACCAGGATCAGGGCGGCCGGGGCGCCGGAGGAGCGCTCGGGGCGGTCGGCGAGCATCTGCAGGATGGGCAGGGCGAAGGCGGCCGTCTTGCCGGTGCCGGTGGCGGCCTGGCCGAGCAGGTCGCGCCCGGCCACCAGCGGCGGGATGGCCTCGCGCTGGATGGGGGTGGGGTCGGTGAACCCGGCCTGGGCCACCGCGGTCTGCAGGCGCGGGCCCAGGGGCAGGGCCGAGAAGCCCTCCGGGGCCTCCTGCTCGGCGGCGGGCCCGGCGGCCTCGGCGCCGGACTCCTCGGGCAGGTGCCCGTCCTGGGCGTCGGGCGCGACGAATCCGAGCTCGGGGTCGAGGTCGGCGGCGGCGTGGTCGGCAAGGGCGGATGCCATGAATCTCCAAATAAGGACGCGGGCGTCGTGTCCGTCGGGGCATCGCGCGGTGCGGGCACGCGGGGGTGCCCGCAGGCTGCTGCGGGGTGGATGGGCGCGGACCTGTCCCTCGCGACGCCGCGCGTCCGCAGTGCGCTCTCGCCGCATGCCCGGTTCCGGCCCCATCCCATGGGGCCGCGGGCGCTCAAGGGTCGCGGCCTCCCCGACGGTCACTGGCTCCGGCCGCACCCCAAGCCTAGGCGATAGGCGGCGGTGCGCGGGCACCGGGGGCGGCAGGGGAGACCAGAAGCACACCGCAGGCGGGGGCGGCGGACGCCCTCCAGGGCCCCGGCCGCAGGGGCGGGACGGGGGTCCTGGGGGCGCCTGCGGAGCCGCCGGGAGAGCCCTGGCCTGCGAGGGAATCCCGGGCGCGGCGGGGCGCCCCCCCCGGGCCCCCGACCGCCCGTGGGGGCGCGGCGGCCACGGCCGGGTGCGGACCAAGGAACGGACCGTTCCGCCGGGCCGCTCCCCTGCCGGGGGGCCGGCACGCACATCGGCTCCGAAGGGCGCCCGGGGCCGAGGCGGCCCCGCCGCCGGATGACCGGCCCCCGACGTCGTCCCACACGCACCCCGAAGGAGCGGGTCCGACGGGCCCGCGCCAGGACGGGCGAACGGGCCTGCCGGGGCAGGGAACCCCGGCGTAGACTCGGACGCACCCGGTACCGACGATGTTTCGGGCCGAGGCATCCGACCGCGTCGGCCCACGTCAGGGGGATGCGGCATGCCGTTCCACCGTTGGTTCAACCGCGGCCGCCCGGACGACGGAAGCGGCCCCGCCACCGCCGCCTCCAGGCCGCCCTCCCGCAGGCGGCCGGATCCGGATACGAAGCCGGAACCGGAGCCGCCCCGAGAGCCCGATGTGCCCGGGAACCCCTTCGGAGTGTGGGCCGCGATCGCGGCAGGCGTGCTGCTCGCCGCCGTCCTCATCGTGTTCCTGCTCAGCAACACCGATCCGGTCGAGGTCGCCTTCCTCAGGTTCAAAGGCGAGCTGCCCCTGGCGATCGCCCTGCTCATCGCGGTGATCGCCGGAACCGTGATCGCTCTGGTCCTGGCCGCCGCCCGCGCCACCCGCCTGCGGTACCAGGCCCGCAGCGGGCGCCGTCCCCCGACCCCGCCGTGACACCCCGCCCGCGGCCTTCCACCACGCCGACGGACACCGGGGAGCGCCCCGGCGGCGGCCTCCGGCTCGGCGACCGGGCGCGGCGCCTGCGGCGCCTGGCCACCGACACCGCCGGCCGGGCCTGGACGGACCGCATCCTGGGGCTGGCGGCCGAGGCCGGATTCTGGGCCCTGCTGTCCCTGACCCCCTTGCTGCTTGTCCTGGTGGCCGCCATCGGCTATCTGACCCCGCTGTTCGGCCCGGGCACGGCGGGCCAGGTCGAGGCCTGGATACTGACGGCGGCCGGGCACGTCCTGGCGCCCTCGGCCGTCGAGGAGGTCATCGGCCCGGTCCTGGCCGACGTGCTGCGCCACGGGCGCGGCGAGTTCGTCTCGGTCGGCTTCCTGCTCGCGCTGTGGAGCGGCTCGGCGGCGATGAACACCTACGTCAATGCCATCACCATCGCGTACGGGATGAACGGTCTCCGTTCGGCATTGCGGTCCCGGTCGCTGGCCTTCGCCCTCTACCTGGGGGCGCTGGGCGCCGGAGCCGTCGTACTGCCGCTACTGGTCGCCTCCCCCGGCTGGATCCTGGCCGCAGCCCCCGCCGCCGCCCGCCCGGTCGTCGGGCCGCTGGTCGGTGTGGGCTACTGGCCTCTCCTCGTCGTTCTCTGCACGGGGCTGCTGGTCGTCCTCTACCGCGCGGCGACGCCGATCCGCGGCCGCTGGCGGCGCGATGTGCCCGGCGCGGTCCTCGCGATGCTGCTGTGGCTGGGCGGGAGCCTGGCGCTGCGGTGGGTCCTGGCGGCGGCCGTATCCGACAACGCCGCCTACGGCGTACTGGCGGCGCCCGCCGCGGCCCTGCTGTTCCTGTATGTGACCGCGCTGGCGGTGCTGCTCGGAGCTGAGCTCAACGCCCAGGCAGCCCGCTCGTCGGCCGACGGGTGACCCCGCGGCCCGGTCCGCCCGCGCCCTCTGGCCCCGGCCGGACCGCCCCCGCGGGCCCCGCGCACCGACCGCACAGGGCAGGTGGTCGGCTGCGTTCCGACCATCCCGCCGGGCCGCTTCCTGGCCCAGGTGCGCCGGGCCCCGGAACCTGGAGCCGTTCTACCGCCGCCAGCGCTTCACCGTGCCGGACTTGGGGAGCCGCTCCGTCTGGAGGCGCTGCTCGCCCTGCCCGCGTCGATCGCCTCCGAGGGTGAGGAACGGTTCTTCCGTCGGCTGCTGGGCTGAGCGCACCTGGGGGCGTGGAGGGGCGGTACAGGATTGAGCGGTAGAGCCGCGACCTGGGCACCGGTTCGATGACGGCGCCGAGTCACGAGCTGCTTTGCGGCTCGCCGTAGTTCGGGAGGACCGAGCCTCCCACAGCCCCCGCACCGCAGGGGCGACGGCCCCTGCGGCCCCCTGGGGGCGGAGTTTCGTTTGGGCGGGGCGGGCGTTTCCGGTGACGGTTCGGTGCGCCCTCCACACCTGACCCCCGGTAACGCCCACTTATCGGGGGTCAGATCTGCCGCCGCTTCGGACCTTCGTTTTGTTTGCGGAGTCGGTATTACGTAATAAAGTAACGTAATTAATTAACGTTATTCGGGTGGAGTGGCCGAACCGGCTCGCGGGGCCCGGGGGCGCACGCCGTGCACGGCCGCCGTGGTCGCCGCTATGGCCGAAGGGGCGATCCGCCCGGGGACCGCCGCCGATGAGGACCCGCCCCGGTCCACCCGCCCCCGGCCTCCGGGGGACCCTGGGTCCCTGCCCCGCCCAGCGCACCTGCTTGGTAGCCCGCCACCTGCGCGAACGCCAACCGCAGAGGGCGAGTGAGGAAGGGCCCGGCGACGGCGACCGTGGCCGCCGCCTACGCCGACATCTCCTACGGCCCCTGGCGGGTGCCGGTGACCGCGCACTTCGGCCAGTACATCGGAATCCTGCTGCTGGCGATCGCCGCCTACCGCTCGGGGCTGCTCGGGACCGGCCGCACCGCCCTGCTGCTGCTGTGGGGCACGCTCTGGAACGGGGTGCTCAAGGAGGCGACGCTGTTCGACTGCGCCGCCGCGGCCGCCACGGGCGAGGCGCAGCTGATCCGCCGAACCGCACAGGAGGCCCTCCTGCAGTTGCGCCACGTGCTCGGGGCGCTCGGCCCCACCGGGCATCCCGCACCCGAGGGGCCCCCGCCCGCGCTCTGCGACGTGGCCGACCTGGTCGAGCGGTCCCGGTCGGCGGGTGTCGCGGTCGAACTGGAGCACAGGGGGGCCGAACACGCGGACGCGGCCGGCGCCGCCGAGGAGCACGCCGCCTACCGGGTCGTGCAGGAGGCACTGACCAACGTGCACAAGCACGCCGGCGGCGCCGCGACCCGCGTCGCGGTGCGCCGCACCTCCGAAGCGATCGAGGTCACCGTGGAGAACGACCCGCCCCACAGGGCCCCGGTGGCTCTGCCCGGCGCCGGGGCGGGCCTCATCGGGCTGGGCGAGCGCGTCCGGGCGCTCAGCGGGCAATTCCGGGCGGAGCCGACCGCACGGGGCGGGTTCTGTGTGCGGGCGAGGCTGCCGACGTGACCCGGGTCCTGATCGCCGACGACGAGTCCCTGAGACGGGGCCGAGGCCGTCACCGCCGTGCGCCGCCTGCGGCCCGACGTGGTCCTGATGGACGTGCGAATGCCCCGGATGAACGGGGTGGCGGCGCTCAAGGCGATCAACCGCGCACCCGACCCGCCCAAGGTCGTCATGCTGACGACCTCCGACCTGGACGAGTACGTCTACGGTGCCCTGCGCGCGCGGGCGGCGGGGTTCCTGCTCAAGGGCAGCGGGCCGCAGGAGCTGATCGCGGCCGTTCGCGCGGTGGCCGACGGCACCGCGATCCTGGCACCGGCCGTCACCCGGCGGCTGGTCGACGCCTTCGCCGAGCACCACCCCGCGGCGGCGCGCGCAGCCCGCGACCGGCTGGAGCGGCTCACCACACGGGAGAGGGACGTCGTCGCAGGGGTGGCCCGGGGGCTGGCCAACGCGGAGATCGCCCGGGAGCTGGCGATGACCGAGACCACCGTCAAGGCCCACGTCTGCCGGTCCCTGGCCAAGCTGGGCCTGGCCAACCGCGTGCAGATCGCCCTGCTGGTACGCGACGCCGGCCAGTGAGGGCGAGGCACCCGGCGCCCCC
>NZ_ANBH01000180.1 GCF_000341185.1 Nocardiopsis chromatogenes YIM 90109 | reverse complement strand
CCCCCCCCCGGGGGGGCGCCGGGTGGCCGCGCGGCCCAACACGGCCAACCACCCCGCAACCGCCCCGCCGCCCCGGCTCGGGTGAGACCCCCCACACCACCGCCCCGCATACCCTGGGCCGCCGGGGGCGCCGCCACCACCCACCACCCACACTCGAGCAGCGCTTTGGCCCATTCCTACAAACTCGGGCCCGCAATGTTGCGCCGAGTACGACATGGCACCGGCGCCCCGCACACGCAAGGGTGGAAACCTGCCCGGGCATCCGCCCCCCGCCACGGCGCACGGTCACTGGTTCACCACGAAGAAAGGGCTCGGTCGGCTTGTTCACGACAATCGCCATCGTCAACCGCGGCGAGGCCGCCATGCGCCTCATCCACGCCGCACGCGACCTGTCCGCCCGCACCGGCACACCCCTCAAGACCGTCGCCCTGCACACCGACGTCGACCGCACCGCCGCATTCGTCCGCGAAGCCGACGCCGCCTACGAGATCGGCCCCGCCGCCCAGCGCCCCTACCTCGACCTCAAGGCCCTGGAGCGCGCCCTGGTCGACACCGGCGCCCAGGCCGCCTGGGTCGGCTGGGGCTTCGTCGCCGAAGACCCCGCCTTCGCCGAACTGTGCGACCAGCTCGGCGTCACCTTCATCGGCCCCAGCGCCACCGCCATGCGCGAACTCGGCGACAAGATCGGCGCCAAACTCCTGGCCGAGCGCGTCGGCGTGCCCGTCGCCCCCT
>NZ_ANBH01000179.1 GCF_000341185.1 Nocardiopsis chromatogenes YIM 90109 | reverse complement strand
GGCGGCGGCCGCGGCATCCGCACCATCAACGGCCCCCAGGAACTCACCGAGGCCTTCGACCGCACCAGCGCCGAGGCCGCCCGCGCCTTCGGCTCGGGCACCGTCTTCCTCGAACGCCTGGTCACCGGCGCCCGCCACGTCGAAGTCCAGGTCATCGCCGACGGCCAGGGCACCGCCTGGGCCCTGGGCGTACGCGACTGCTCCATCCAGCGCCGCAACCAGAAGATCATCGAGGAGTCGGCCTCCCCCCTGCTCGACGCCGACCAGACCGCCCACCTCAAGGCCTCGGCCGAACGCCTGGCCCTGGCCGTGGACTACCGCGGCGCCGCCACCGTGGAGTTCCTCTACCACCCCGGCGAACGCCTCTTCGCCTTCCTCGAGGTCAACACCCGCCTGCAGGTCGAACACCCCATCACCGAGTCCACCACCGGCATCGACCTGGTCGCCGCCCAGCTGGCCGTGGCCGCCGGACAGCCCCTCACCGGCCAGGCCCCGCCCGAGCGCGGCCACGCCGTGGAGGCCCGCCTCAACGCCGAGGACCCCGACCGCGACTTCGCCCCCTGCCCCGGGCGCATCGCCCGCCTGGACCTGCCCGCCGGCCCCGGCATCCGCGTGGACACCGGCGTCGCCGAAGGCGACACCATCCCCGCCGAGTTCGACTCCATGATCGCCAAGATCATCGCCCACGGCCGCGACCGCGACGAGGCCCTGGCCCGCCTGCGCCGCGCCCTGGGCGAGACCACCGTGGTCATCGACGGCGGCGCCACCAACAAGAGCTTCGTGCTCGACCTGCTCGACCAGGACGAGGTCACCGGCGCCACCGCCGACACCGGCTGGATCGACCGCGTCCGCGCCCAGGGCCGCCTGGCCTCGGCCCCCCACGCGGGAATCGCCCTGGCCGCCGCCGCCATCGAGGCCTACGAAGAGGAGGAGGCCGCCGCCCGCGACCACCTGCTCGCCACCGCCTTCGGCGGCCGCCCCCAGGCCCGCCACGAGACCGGCCGCCCCCTGGCCCTCAAACTCCGCGGCGCCACCTACCAGGTCCACCTGGCCCGCACCGGCGCCGACCGGTTCCGCGCCGCCATCGCCTCCGGCGAGCACACCGCCGCCGCCGACATCCACCTGCACCGCCACGACGCCCACACCGGACGCATCACCGTCAACGGGCACACCCACCGCCTGCTCACCGCCACCCACGGCCCCGTCCACCTCGTCGAGGTCGACGGCACCACCCACCGCGTCAGCCGCGACGAAGGCGGCATCGTGCGCTCCCCCGCCCCCGCGCTGGTCGTGGCCACCCCCCTGCTGCCCGGCCAGACCGTCGAGGCCGGGGCGCCCGTGCTGGTGCTGGAGTCGATGAAGATGGAGACGGTCCTGACCGCCCCCTTCGACGCCCGCCTGGCCGAGTCCCACGTCCAGATCGGCAGCCAGGTCGAGACCGGCGCCGCCCTGCTGCGCCTGGAACCCCTCACCGACACCGAGGCCGCCCCCGCCCAGCAGGCCGCCGAACTCGACCTGCCCGAACCCGGCCCCGCCCCCCTGCCCCGGCGCCTGGCCCGCGGCCAGGCCGACCTGCGCGCCCGCATGCTCGGCTTCGACCCCGACCCCGCCGACCCCGACCGCGCCCTGGCCCACTACCTCAGCGACCGCAAGGCCGCCGCCGCGGCCGGAGCCTCCCCCCTGCCCGACGAGCTCGGCATCATCGAGGCCTTCGCCGACCTGGCCGAACTCTCCCGCAACCGGCCCGCCGAAGGCGAGGCCGCCGGCGAAGAGCGCGTCCACAGCACCCGCGAGCACTTCCACACCTACCTGCAGAGCCTGGACACCGACCGCGCCGGGGTGCCCGAGGCCTTCCGCACCCGCCTGGCCCGCGCCCTGGCCCACTACGGCATCACCGGCACCGACCGCACCCCCGCCCTGGAGGCCGCGGTCTTCCGCATCTTCCTGGCCCAGCAGCGCGCCGCCGCCGACGCCCGCACCGTCGCCGCCCTGCTGGGCGCCTGGCTGGAGGAACCCGCCCCCGACCACACCCTGCGCGAGAGCGTGGGCCTGGCCCTCGAACGCCTCATCGCCGCCACCCAGGTCCGCTTCCCCCAACTCGCCGACCTGGCCCGCGGCCTGGTCTTCGCCTGGTTCGCCCAGCCCCTGCTGCGCCGCAACCGCGCCCGCGTCTACGCCGACGTCCGCCGCCACCTGCGCCACCTGGACGCCCACCCCCACTCCCCCGACCGCGCCGAACGCATCGCCCACATGGTCCGCAGCACCGAACCCCTGGTGCGGCTCCTGGGCCAGCGCCTGGCCCGCGGCAAACCCGACAACTCGGCCATGCTGGAGGTCCTCACCCGCCGCTACTACGGCAACAAGGGCCTGACCGGCGTGCACACCATGCGCGCCGCCGGCTGCGACTTCACCCTCGCCCAGCGCGACGGCACCCGCCTGGCCTCGGCCGCCGTCCCCTTCGACCGGCTCGCCCAGGCCCTGCAGGGCCTGGCCCAGGCCGCCGACGGCGCCCAAGCGCTGGCCGCCGACATCTACCTGGCCTGGGAGGACCAGCCCGCCGACCCCTCCGACACCGCCGACGCCCTCGCCCGGGTCCTGGCCGCAGCCGACCTGCCCCCCGCCGTGGAGCGCATCACCACCACCGTGGCCGGAAGCGGCGGCGCCGTCATGCACCACCACTTCACCTTCCGCCCCGACCCCGCCCGCGGCCACCGCATGGCCGAGCAGCGCCTCATCCGCGGCCTGCACCCCCACATCGCCAGCCGCATGCAGATCGAGCGCTTCGCCGACTTCGACCTGACGCGCCTGCCCTCCACCGACGAAGAGGTCTACCTGTTCCGCGCCCAGGCCGGCAGCGACGCCTCCGACGAACGCCTCATCGCCTTCGCCCAGGTCCGCGACCTGACCGAGCTGCGCGAGCACGACGGCCGCCTGGTCGCCCTGCCCACCGCCGAGGACACCCTGGCCGCCTGCCTGGACTCCATCCGCCGCGCCCAGGCCCAGCGCCCGGCCCGCAGCCGCCTGGCCAACAACCGCATCGTCATCTACGTGTGGCCGCCCTCCACCCTGACCCGCCAGGAGATGGAGATGATCGCCGACCGGCTGCGCCCCACCACCGCAGGGGCCGGCCTGGAGGAGATCTGCTTCATCGGCCGCCAGCGCGATGCCGACACCGGCGCCCTGACCAAGATGGCCGTGCGCATCGCCTTCGACGCCGCCGGCCGCGCCGAGCTCACCGTGGGCCCGCCCCCCACCGAGCCCGTCCGCCCCCAGGACGCCTACCGGCAGAAGGTGCTGCGCGCCGCCCGCCGCAACACCGTCTACCCCTACGAGCTGACCGGCATGCTCGGCGACTTCACCGAGCACGACCTGGACGCCTCGGGCCGCCTGGTGCCCGTGGACCGCCCCAAGGGCGCCAACACCGCCGCCATCGTCGCCGGAACCGTCACCACCCCCACCGCCAAGCACCCCGAGGGCATCACCCGCGTGGTCCTGCTCGGCGACCCCACCAAGGCCCTGGGCGCCCTGTCCGAGCCCGAGTGCCGCCGCGTCATCGCCGCCCTGGACCTGGCCGAGCACATGGGCGTGCCCCTGGAGTGGTACGCCCTGTCCGCCGGGGCCCGCATCTCCATGGACTCCGGAACCGAGAACATGGACTGGGTCGCCGCCGCCCTGCGCCGCATCGTCACCTTCACCCAGGACGGCGGCGAGATCAACGTGGTCGTGGCCGGCATCAACGTCGGCGCCCAGCCCTACTGGAACGCCGAGGCCACCATGCTCATGCACACCAAGGGCGTGCTGGTCATGACCCCCGACTCGGCCATGGTCCTGACCGGCAAGCAGTCCCTGGACTTCTCCGGCGGCGTCTCGGCCGAGGACAACTTCGGCATCGGCGGCCACGACCGCATCATGGGCCCCAACGGCCAGGCCCAGTACTGGGCGCCCGACCTGCCCGCCGCCCACGGCGTGCTCATGTCCCACTACGACCACACCTACACCGCCCCCGGGGAGGACACCCCCCGCACCGCCGCCACCGCCGACCCCCACGACCGCGACATCACCCCCTACCCGCACCCCGCCGAGGCCGGCGACTTCACCACCGTCGGCCAGATCTTCTCGGCCGAGCACAACCCCGACCGCAAGAAGCCCTTCGACATCCGCACCGTCATGCGCGCCCTGTCCGACCAGGACCACCCCGCCCTGGAGCGGTGGGCCGACATGGCCGACGCCCACAACGCCGTGGTCCAGGACGTCCACCTGGGCGGGGTGCCGGTGTGCCTGCTGGGCATCGAGTCCAAGTCCCTGCCCCGGCACGGGTTCCCGCCCACCGACGGCCCCGACGCCTACACCGCCGGCACCCTCTTCCCCCAGGCTTCCAAGAAGGCCGCCCGCGCCATCAACGCCGCCAGCGGCAACCGGCCCCTGGTGGTGCTGGCCAACCTGTCGGGCTTCGACGGCTCACCGGAGTCCATGCGCAAGCTGCAGCTGGAGTACGGCGCCGAGATCGGCCGGGCCATCGTCAACTTCCAGGGCCCGATCGTGTTCTGCGTCATCTCCCGCTACCACGGCGGGGCGTTCGTGGTCTTCTCCAAGGCCCTCAACCCCGACATGACCGTGCTGGCACTGGAGGGCTCGCACGCCTCGGTGCTGGGCGGCGCCCCGGCCGCCGCGGTCGTCTTCTCCGGCGAGGTCGACGCCCGCACCGCCGCCGACGAGCGGGTGCAGGCCCTGCAGGAGCGCCTGGCCGCCGCCGAGGGCACCGGGCGGGCCGCCCTGGCCGCCGAACTGGACGAGCTGCGCGCCACCGTGCGCGCCGAGAAGCTGGGAGAGGTGGCCGCCGAGTTCGACGCGGTGCACAGCATCCAGCGCGCCGTCGAGGTGGGCTCGGTCGACGAGGTCATCAGCGCCGAGCAGATGCGCCCGCGCATCATCGCCGCCCTGCGCCGCGACTGACCCCGCCCGGCGCCGACCAGCGCAAAAGGGGGGCCGCACCCTCGGGGTGCGGCCCCCCTTCCCTGCTCGTGCGGGCCCCGCCTCTGCCCGGCCAATGGCCGGGGCGCGAAGCGGCGCGGGGGCCGACCCGGACGGCCCGGGGCGGCCCCCGCGCCCATGGGGGGCAGGGCCCCGTGCGGCACCTCGCCTCTCCGGCTCCTCCACGGTGAAGGGGGCGGGATGCCCCGGTTCCCCGCCCCGGGGCGGGGGCGCCGCGCCTGAGGCGGGCACCCCCCGCCCCGGCTCCTCACCCGGTGAAGGCCCGTGCGTGGGCGCGGGCGAAGTCGGCCACCGTCTGCGGGGCCCGGCCCAGCAGGTGTTCGGCGTCCGGCGTGGTGAAGTCGCCCCACCCCTGGGCGAAGGCGGCCGAGTACTCCCCCACCATCTCCGCGGTCCACTCGTCGGCGCCCGCGGCCAGCATCGCCGCGCGCTTGTCCTCCCCGGACACGGGCCGGTAGGCGACCTCGCGCCCCAGCGCCGCCCCCATCCGGGCGGCCGCCTGGTCCAGGCCCAGCGATTCGGGCCCGGTCAGGGTGTAGGTGCGGCCCGCGTGCGCCCCGGGGGCCTCGGCCAGGACGGCGGCCGCGCAGGCGGCCACGTCGTCGGCGGCCACCATGCCCAGCCGCCCCTGGCCCATGTCCAGCCGCAGCGTGCCCTTCTCGCGCACCTCGGCGGCCTCGTTGAGCAGGTTGTCCATGAACCACATGGGCCGCAGCAGGGTCCACTCCAGGCCCGAGGCCTGCGTCTCGGCGTCCGACAGGGCGTGCAGGCGCCCGCTGCGGGTGGGGGCGTCGTGGGCGGCGCCCACCGCCGACAGGCGCACCACCCGCTCGGCCCCGGCGCCGCGGGCCGCCCACAGGGCGTTCATGCTGTGCTCGGGGGCGCGCGGCCCGTTGGGCACCAGCAGCCACACGTCCTGCACCCCGGCGAAGGCCGGGCCCAGTGTGGCCGGGCGGCCCAGGTCCCCGGCGACGACCTCGGCGCCCGCGGCGCGGGCGGCGGCCGCCGCCGCGGGGTCGCGCACCAGGGCGCGCATGCGCACTCCGGCGCCTTTGAGGTGGCCCATCAGGGCGGTGGAGACGGTTCCGGTGGCTCCGGTGATCAGCACGGTGCGCGTCATCGCGGCTGTCCTCCTCGTTCTCGTCGGGGTTGCGGGGGTGGGGAAGGGTGTGCGGGCCGGGCGCGCAGGCGGGGGTCGAGCTGGGCGGCGGCCACGGCGGCCAGGGCCAGGGCGAACCCGGCGCCCTGGCTTGCGTTGAGGTCCTCGCCCAGCAGCAGGTGGCCCAGGACGGCGGCCACCACCGGGGAGAGCAGCGGCAGGAAGGACACTGCCACCACGGGCAGGCGTCCGATGCCGTGGAACCACAGCGGGTAGCTCAGCCCGGCCCCCACCGCGCCCAGCCACAGGTACCCGGCCAGGGCCTGGGGGCCGGGCGGGCCGGAGGGCAGCCCTTCGGCCGCCAGGGCCAGGGGCGCCAGCACCAGGCCCCCGGCGGTGAGCTGCCATCCGGCGAAGGCGGTGGGACCCACCCCCTCGGGGCGGCCCCAGCGCTTGGTGAGCACGATCCCGGCGGCCAGGCACACGGCCGCGCCCAGCCCGGCGGCGATGCCGACCGGGTCGAAGGGGACCGGCCCGGCCCCCACGACCAGGCCGACCCCGCCCAGGCCGGCCAGGGCCCAGCCCAGCCGCCAGGCGGTGGGGCGCTCGCCCAGCAGGGCGAAGGCCAGGGCGACGGCGGCCAGCGGCTGCACGGCGGTCAGGGTGGCGGCCACGCCGCCGGGCAGCCGGTAGGCGGCGGCGAACAGCAGGGCGAACAGGGCGCCGATGTTGAGGGTGCCCAGGACCAGGGCGCGCCAGGCCCAGTGCCCGCGCGGCAGGGTTCGGGTGGCCGCGAGCAGGACCAGCCCGGCGGGCAGGGCGCGCAGCACGCCGGAGGTCAGCGGCTCTCCCGGCGGCAGGAGTTCGGTGGTGACCAGGTAGGTGGTGCCCCAGGCGGCGGGGACGGCGGCGGTGAGCAGGGTCAGGCCCGCCCGTCCGGCGGGGGTGTCGGGTGCTCGGGGGGTGGACACGACGAACCTCTCAACATTGAGCTCTTTAACGTTGAGAAATGTAGTCCGGCTGATACCGTGCCGTCAAACCCTTCAACATTGAAAGGAACCGGCCGTGCGCGACGCCGTCGACCGCATCCTCCGCCAATGGGCCCACGCACGCCCCGACCTCGACCCCGCCCCCATGGGCGTCCTCGGCCGCCTCACCCGCCTCACCCGCCTCACCGAGGCCCGCCTCAAAACCGTCTTCGCCCAATACGGCCTCGAACGCGGCGAATTCGACGTCCTGGCCACCCTCCGACGCGCCGCCGCCCCCACCGGCATGACCGCCGGAGCCCTCGCCCGCGCCTCCATGGTCACCTCCGGCGCCGTCACCAACCGCCTGGACCGCCTCGAAGCCAAAGGCCACATCACCCGCCGCACCGACCCCCACAACCGCCGCACCGTCACCGTCGCCCTCACCCCCCAGGGCCGCGACCTCATCGACCGCGCCGTGGCCGCCCACCTCGACAACGAACACCGCCTCCTGGCCGCCCTGACCCCCCACCAGCGCGACGAACTCGCCCACACCCTGCGCACACTCCTGCTCAGCCTCGGCGACACCGCCGACGACGAGCCCCCGCAGGACTGACACCACCCCAGCGCAGGGACCCACCGGCGGAACTCGCCCCCCTCCGCCGTCGCCGCGCGGCTTGCAACACCGCCACCCGCCCCCGACGTCGGCGCCGGGTGGACCACGGCAAAGGCGAAGCGGGCACCCCTGGCCCCCTTCCGCCGGGCAGCCCTCCCGCGTCCCCGAACCGGCGCCGAAGACCAGGCCCCAGGCCCCAGGAGGAGCGGCCGCAACCGCCGCAACCGCCCTACGCCGAGCGGCCTTCGGCCGCACACCGAGTGCCCTCCTCTGCTCGGCACGCCCGCCGACCGGCCCCGGCCGTCCGCCGGGCCGCCGGAGTGCGGGGGGGAAGGCGGCGACGAGGCCAGGAGGACAGGTCGGCG
>NZ_ANBH01000178.1 GCF_000341185.1 Nocardiopsis chromatogenes YIM 90109 | reverse complement strand
GCTACGGACCTGATCCGAGAAACACGCCCTAGCGGCAGCACTGTCGCGCGGCGGGCGTGCCGATGGTCGCCGTCCTTGGCGGCGACGGCGGAGCAGACGGCCCGCTCACGCGCCCCGGCCGGGCGGTGGCCCCGGGCGGCGTCCGCCGGAGTGGTGGAACTTCCGGCGGCCGCGGCAGCGGCCGCCCTGGACGGGCCGGCCTTTCGCCGCA
>NZ_ANBH01000177.1 GCF_000341185.1 Nocardiopsis chromatogenes YIM 90109 | reverse complement strand
GCGCCGGTCACGGCACCGACACCGAGGCGGGCCACCCCCGAAGCCGCCCCGTGCCCACCCCCCCCCGCCCCACACCCCCCCATCATCCGACCGAACACCCCGCCCCCGCCCCGCATCACACCCCCCGGACACCCCGCTACAGAACACCCGCCACCCACACGACGGACAGGAGCCCCCCTTTGCCCACCGGCCCCGTCACCCGCCGCACCCTCGCCCGCATCGCCCTCGGCGGACTCACCGCCGCCGCCCTGCCCGCCGCACCCGCCCACGCCGACACCGGCACCCCCTACTACAACGCCGCCCGCCGCCTCGCCGGCCGCGACCCCGTCCTCACCGCCATCGCCACCGCACTGCACCCCGACACCGAATTCCCCGGCGAGATCCCCCCGCCCCCGCCCACGCGCATCACCGACGACCTCGCCGTCCTCAGCGCAGGCTTCGTCCACGCCATGGCCCTGACCACCGACCGCGGCATCGTCCTGTTCGACGCCCTGAAGAACCCCGACGACGCCCGCACCGTCATCGAACCCGGCCTGCGCAGCCTCGGCGCCGACCCCGCCGACATCACCCACATCGTCATCACCCACGGCCACTACGACCACTTCGGCGGCGCCCAGTACCTCGCCGACCGCCACGGCGCCCGCGTCCTGATGTCCCCCGCCGACTGGGACCTGGTCGAAGCCGACGGCCACGAGCACGCCCCCCGCCGCGACACCGACATCACCGACGGCCACCGGCTCCACATGGGCCCGACCACCATCGCCCTGCACCACACCCCCGGCCACACCCCCGGAACCGTCTCCGCCCTCTTCGACACCCGCCACCGCGGCCGCCCCCACACCGCCATGCTCTGGGGCGGCACCAACCCGCCCGCCGCCCCCGGCCGGCTGCGCACCTACCGCGACTCCATCGCCGCCTTCCGCCGCCGCATGCACCGCGCCGGAGCCGACATCGAACTGTCCAACCACCCCAACGACCACGGCCTGCAGCGCATGCAGGCCCTGCGCACCGACCCCCACGCCCCCAACCCCTTCATCCTCGGCCGCCACCGCACCGACCGCTTCA
This sequence comes from Nocardiopsis chromatogenes YIM 90109, assembly GCF_000341185.1. Lineage (GTDB taxonomy): Bacteria > Actinomycetota > Actinomycetes > Streptosporangiales > Streptosporangiaceae > Nocardiopsis_A > Nocardiopsis_A chromatogenes. Next base: position 3,016 of record NZ_ANBH01000177.1, on the reverse strand, counting down.
TGAAGGTCATGGACCTGATGATCCAGGGCCGCCTCGCCGACGCCCGGGCCTGACCCCCGCACGCAAAAGGCCCCGGGCCCCGCACACGCGGAACCCGGGGCCGCACCAGGCGCTACCCCCGCACACCCAGCAGGTGCTCGGTCGCCAGCTGGTCCAGCCGCTCGAAGCCGTACCCCCGCTCCCGCAGCTCCCCCACGTCCGGATCCACCTCGGCCAGCAGCGACTCCAACGACTCCCCCTCACCCAGCGTCGGCACCGCCAGCTCACCCACCCGGGAGGCCTCCAGCGCCTCGGCCACCTCCGGGTCCGCCCGGAACGCCGCCGCCTTCTCCCGCAGGATCAGGTAGTTGCGCATGCACGCCTGCGCCGACACCCACACCCCCGCGTCGTCCTCGGTGCGCGGCGGCTTGAAGTCGAAGTGCCGCGGCCCCTCATACCCCTCCCGCTCCAACAGGTCCACCAGGAAGAACGCCTCCCGCAGATCACCGCCCCCGAACCGCAGGTCCTGGTCGAACTTGACCCCCCGCTGCCCGTTCAGGTCGATGTGGAACAGCTTGCCGTGCCACAGCGCCTGCGCCACCCCGTGCACCATGTTCAGCCCCGCCATCTGCTCATGGCCCACCTCCGGGTTCACCCCCACCATCTCCGGGTGCTCCAGCTCCCCGATGAACGCCAGCGCGTGCCCCACCGTCGGCAGCAGCACATCCCCCCGCGGCTCGTTCGGCTTGGGCTCCACCGCCAGCCGCAGCCCGTACCCCCGCTCCCGGATATAGGCGCACAGCACGTCGAACGCCTCCCGCAGCCGCTCCAGCGCCGCACGCCCGTCCTTGCCCGCCTCGGTCTCGGCCCCGTCCTGGCCGCCCCAGCACACATACGTGCGCGCGCCCAGCTCGGCCGCCAGATCGATGTTGGCCGCCGCCTTGCGCAGCGCAAGCCGCCGCACCCTACGACTGTTCGAGGTGAACCCCCCGTCCCGGAACACCGGGTCGGTGAACAGGTTCGTGGTGGCCATCGGCACCACCACCCCCGTCTCCTCCAGCGCCGAGCGGAACCGCCCGATGATCCGCTCCCGCTCGGCCGCGCCCGTCCCCGCCGGAACCAGGTCCTCGTCGTGGAAGGTCACCCCCCACGCCCCCAGCTCCGCCAACCGGTGGACCGCGCGCACCGGGTCCAGCGGCCCGCGCACCGCGGCCCCGAACGTGTTCACCCCCTGCCAGCCCACCGTCCACAGCCCGAAACTGAACCGGTCCTCAAGCCGGGGGCGGTACACGTCCATCACGGACCCTCCTCAGGGCACGGCCGACAGCGACCCCATTAGTCTGGTCACCGAACAAACCCCGCGTCAATGCCCCCCACCCCGCACCCCCCTCCAACGAACCGCCCACACGGCCCACCCCAAGGGAACCGGCCACGCCCCCAGCACATCTGACCAGCACCCCACCCGCACCCACGCGGGCCTCCCCGAACCACCGGAGCCCACCCCCATGACCCCCACCCCCTTCCACCAGCCCGGCCGCCCCGAGGACCTGCCGCCGCCTGAGGTGCTCTGGGCCCACAGCAGGATCGAACTCGGCGCCTACCGCCTCCTCCAAGCACACCCGGAAGAGACCTTCACCTACGACCCGGTAGGGACGACCCACACCCGCGGCGGGTTCACGCTCGGCCCGCACGGCACGCACTTCGACAACTCCGCGGGCTGCTGGTGGCGTCTGACCTGGGTAGAGGGCGGCCGAGCCGTACTGACCGGCTGGGAACCCCTCGGACAGGACACCATCGACGAGGAACTCGACCTGCTCGCGGGCGGACCCCACTGGCTGCCGCGGCAGTGGCTGGACACGTTCATCGCCCGCTACCTGCACGAGCAGATGGGCGTGTCCTTCCTCTACTGGTGGGACGGCACCGCCTGGGGGCGCACACACTACCCCGACGGCATCGACGACGACGGCCTGGCCACCATCGAAGACTTCGGAACCCCCCAGGGCCTGCTCGGGTTCCTGTCCGCACCCTTCCCCGACGACGACCACCATCGCGCCGTGGCGGCCGAGCTGATACGGCACGTCGCCGGGAACACAGACGGCGACCGCGCCTGGAACCTGTTCCGGGACCTCTACGGCGCCGACCGCGTGGACGTGGGCGCGGCACGCGAACTACTCGGCGCGGACTGGTTCACCCGCAAGGACGATCCCCTGCCCGCCGGAACACCGCCGACCACACCCCGCCGACACCGCGTGCTCACCATGCGGAACTGGAAAGCGATGGTGGCCCGCGCCATGCAATCCGCCCACGAGGCCCAGCGCCCCGCCCCACCGGAGACCGAGGAGCTGCGCACACTGCGTGAGGCCCTGTGCGCACTGGCCGCCGAACACGGCAGCGAACTCACCTTCACCGTCTCCTGCGAGCGGGGCGCCATGAGCTTCCCAAGACTCGTCGACGCCTCAGGCCACACACTCGACGAACCGTGGCAGGACGGACTCCTGCCCCTGCGGCTGCGCCAGGCGGAGACCCACCCCGAACACGGCGCCTGGTACTTCCTGCGAGTAAAAGCCACCGCCGCCCACTCCACGGTCGAGCGCGCCTACGACCACTGGCCGGAATGGGGACGCCGATCGGGAACCCTCCCGGGCGGCATGACCCCACCACGACTGCCCGACCTCAAGGACGAGATGGCCGCCCGGTCACCGCAGTGGCGACCGGAATGGGCCCGCCTGCTGGACGACGAGGTCCCCTACAACCCGCCACAGGACATATGACCCCCGAAACAACCAACTACGACCCCACCGGGCCCCGCGGCACGCGCACGGAACACACCGCCGAACCCCCTCCCGCAAATCCTCAAAGACCCCCACACGCACGGCCGAGCCCACCTGCACGCGCTCCACAACGCAGCCCCCGAGCGCAACACCGGCACCCCGTCCACACCGACGCCCCAACAACAGACCCCAGACACCCCGACACCCACCACAACCCTCAGTACCCGCCCCACGACCCACCGCAGCCCCACAAGCAGCCAACCCCC
>NZ_ANBH01000176.1 GCF_000341185.1 Nocardiopsis chromatogenes YIM 90109 | reverse complement strand
CCGACCGCCCCGCCACCAAACACACCATCCGCGCCAACAACCTCGGCCTCATCCTGCGCACCCTGCGCACCCACGCCCCCTGCTCCCGCGCCCACCTCGCCACCGCCACCGGCCTCACCAAATCCACCGTCTCCAGCCTCGTCGACGAACTCACCACCGCTGGCCTCATCACCCAACACGGCCCCCACCACACCACCACCGCAGGCCGCCCCGCCCTCCTCCTCGGACCCGACCCCACCCGCCGCGCCGTCCTCGGCCTCGAAGTCAACGCCGACTACCTCGCCGCCTGCGCCCTCGACCCCACCGGCGGCCAACTCCTCACCCTCCACACCGACTACGACACCCGCGCCACCACCCCCGCACAGACCGCACACGCCACCGCCCACCTCATCACCCGAGCCCTCACCCACCCCGCCCTCACCGACCGCACCCTCCTGGGCACCGGCATCGCCATCCCCGGCCTCATCGACCCCACCACCCACACCGTCCTCACCTCACCCCCACTCGGCTGGACCAACACCCCCTTCACCGACCTCCTCCCCCCACCCCCCAAACCCACCGGCCCCCACCTCACCGGAAACGACGCCACCCTCGCCGCCCTCGCCGAACACCGCTTCGGCCACCTCGCCCACACCCCCGACCTCATCTACCTCACCGGCGAAGTCGGCCTCGGCGCCGGAATCCTCACCGACGGCACCCCCCTGACCGGCACCCGCGGCCACGCCGGCGAAATCGGCCACATCACCCTCCAACCCGACGGACCCCCCTGCGCCTGCGGCCGCAACGGCTGCCTCGAAGCCCTCGCCGGAATCGACGCCATCCTCACCAACGCCGGCACCGCCCCCGACCCCCACCACCCCGCCACCACCGCCCTCACCCACGCCGTCCACACCACCGCCCACAACGCCCGAAACCACGACCCCCGCACCCTCCACGCCCTCGACCAAGCCGGACACCGCCTCGGCCAAGGCTGCGCCATCCTCGCCAACCTCCTCGACCCCGCCGCCATCATCCTCGGCGGCTACTACACCGACCTCGCCCCCTGGCTCCTCCCACCCGCACGCACCACCGCCCGCGCCCACACCCACGCCCCACCCGGCCACGACCTCATCCACCCCTCCACCCTCGGCCTCACCGCCGCCGCCAAAGGCGGAGCCGCCGCCGTCCTCACCGCACTCGAAGAAGGCCGCATCCCCCTCACCCCCGCCTGACCCCACACACAAAAAACCCCGGGACCCACAGCCCCGGGGAAACACACACCCGCCTACACCCGCACCGCCCCACCCCCCAACGGCCCCCACCCGACCCCGGCCGCCACCGCACCCGCTCCACGCACCATGGCCCCATCATCGGACCCCGGCGCTCACACCCCGCCGCCGTCCTCCCCCGAACCCCAGGACCCCTCGCCCGCCTCCCCGGCCGACAGCTCACACCAGACCGTGTGCCCCCGCGGATGCGGCGGCACCGTCCCACCCATCCGCCCGCCGCACAGCGCACTCACGAACCCCAGCCCACGCCCCGACTCCGCATCGACCCCCGACACCGCCCCCGAGGCGATATGCGGCGCCGAACGCACCCCCGGCCGCGGACCCATGTCCCGCACCTCCAGGCACACCCCGTCCACCGCCTGCCACAACGACGCCGTGAACACCCCGCCCGGCAACCCCGACCGCGAATGCCGCACCGCATTGGTGCCCAACTCGCTCGCACACAGCAGCAGCGCCTCGGCCAGCGCCTCCGGATACCCGAAACCCCCCATCCGCAGGTGCTGGGACACCCAGTCCCGCAACACCCCGATGCTCGCCGCCTGCCCCGCGAACGTGAGCTGCTGATCCGGCTCCCGCCGCCACACACCCGGACCACCGGAATCCGAACGGGCTGTCAGCTCGTGCACGGTGTCGACTCCCCGGGGTCAGCAGGCGAGCGGGACCACGGCCCCGGCGCGCGGCGGCGGAGGGCGGCCCACGGGCACACAGCCCCGCCGATCCCCGGAAACGCACGTCGACGCGGGGCTCGGGCTCCAATATCGTCCAGCCCCGGAGGCCGCGCAACCGGAATCGCCGAACTCGCGCCACCCGGGCCGCGGCGGCCGACCACGGGCCCGCCCGGCCCTGTGGGCTACTCTCGTCCCCACACGTACGCGCACGCGCAGGGAGGCGGCACGTTGGCCCAGGAGGCCTGGAAGCGCAAGGAGTTGACCGTCGGCCAGGTGGCCGAGCGCAGCGGAGTGGCGGTCTCGGCCCTGCACTACTACGAGCGCGAAGGGCTCATCCACAGCCGCCGCACCGCGGGCAACCAGCGCCGCTACGCCCGCCACACGCTGCGCCGCCTGGCCTTCATCAAGGTCAGCCAGCGCGTGGGCATCCCGCTGGCACGGATCCGCACCGCCCTGGAGAGCCTGCCGGACGAGCGCACCCCGACCACCGAGGACTGGGCGCGCCTGTCCCGCGGCTGGCGCTCGGAGCTGGACTCGCGCATCGACCAGTTGATGCGGTTGCGCGATGACCTGAGCGGCTGCATCGGCTGCGGCTGCCTGTCGCTGAACCGGTGCGTGCTGTCCAACCCGCGCGACGAACTCGCCCAGGAGGGGCCGGGGCCGCGCCGCCTCCTGGCCCCGGGGATGGAGTGCGACGGGGGCGGCGAGAGCCAGGCTTGTTGAGGTCCGGGCCCGCGGCGGGGGGGGGCCACCCGGCCAGGACCTCCCCACCGCCGCCGCGAGGCCCGGTCCGGGGGAGGGGGCGGGCCCTTACCCGGGCGGCCGATTCGGTGGGCCCCCTAAGACGACACCGCCCTGTAAGGCCCTGATCAGGCGTTTCGCGGGCTTTTTCGGCCACCTGTCACCGGGTGCGGCAAGGGGAGCTGCAAGGCGGCTGCGGGCAGGGAGGGGGCGGCTGGGCGATGCCCCCATCCACCGCACTGGTGGTATGTCCGTTAAATCCGTTCTGCCACTCAAGGGGTGCGCTTTGGAAGATGAGTGCGGCGTCAGCCGCACGATCTCATTCTTTGGAGTAGAGGATTTCTTTGAAATCAACGCTGCCTTTATAGCGTAGATTCATAGGGGGAACGTGCGCTAGCCGCCCTCGGATTCCGTGGCCGGGGCGTCCCTGCGCACCCTCAGCGGATGGTCGGCGGGCACCTCGACGATGTGCACCACCAGCCCGTCCGGGTCGCTCACCCGCATCTCGATCAGCCCCCACGGCTCCCGACGCGGCTCGCGCATGATCACGCACCCGTGCTCCGACAGCTCCTGCTGGGCCCGGGTCGCGTCCTCCACCTGCAGCCACAGCTGCACGGCCTCCGGCTCCGGCCGCACCCGGGAACCCCCCGACAGCTCCAGGAACCCGCCGCCCAGGAAGAAGACCGTGCCCCATTCCCCTTCCCCGGTGGCGAACTCGCGGTAGACCGCCAGGCCCAGCACGTCCCGGTAGAACGCCCGGCTGCGCTCCATGTCGGTCGGCCTGATCACGAACCTGCTGCTCAGTACGTTCACCATGGACGCGACTCTAGGCCCCGCCCCACTCCCGGGCCCAGGTACCACGGCGCACGGCGCCGAAGGCGACGGGGCTGCGGGCCCCGCCGCCCGGGGTGTCAGCCGCCCCCGGCGGCGAAATCCGGCAGCTCGGCCGACAGCAGGTCATGAACGGCGCCGTCGAGCCGCCGGGCCGTCTCCGTCGACCGGGGGACCATGGTCCGCTCGTAGGCGCGGACGGCCTCCCCGACGGTGCCGTGCCGCACGAGGGCCAGGGCGAGCTCGCAGGCGTCCAGCATGGCGAGGTTGGCACCGACCCCCAGCGGAGGCATGAGGTGGGCCGCGTCGCCGAGCAGGGCCACCGCGGGGTCGTGCTCGGCGACGTGCGGTACGGGCAGCGCGAATATCGGGCGGTCGGCATAGGGGCCGTCGTTGTCGGTGATCAGCCGCAGCAGGTCCGGCGACCAGTCCCGGAAGCGCTCCAGGAGGAGGGCGCGGATGCCCTCGGTGTCCTGGAGGGCCAGGCCGGCGGCGGCGATCCAGTCCGTCGGGACCCGCTGGATGATGGAGACGCGGATGTGGTCGCCGCCGTTGCGCTGTGCGAACAGGCCGCGCTTTCCGTCGGCCGCTCCGGCGCTGCCCCGGCCGACGAGCGCGGCGACGTCCGGGTGCCGGGTGTCGGCTCCGTGGAACCGGGCCTCCAGAAAGCTCACGCCGGTGTAGCGGGGAGCGGCCGGGGAGACGGCGCGCCGCACCGCGGACCAGGCACCGTCGGCGCCGACGACGAGGTCGGCTTCGACGGTGCCGCCGTCGGCGAAGTGCAACCGCCGGGGGCCTCCGGCAGGACCGCCGACGGCGCGCAGAGTGCGCCCCCAGCGCACGGTTCCGGGCTCCAGCGAGTCGAGCAGCAGGTCACGCAGCCGCCCGCGGTCGATCTCCGGCGTGAACAGTTCGCCTTCCTCAGGGACGTGGTGGAAGAGGAGCCCGCCGTCCGGATCCATCTGGCGCATCTCCTGCCCTTCGGGGCGGGCCAGGCGGAAGAACTCCTCCAGCAGTCCGGCCTCGCGCAGGGCGGCCTGGCCGTCATCGGCGTGCAGGTCGAGGCTGCCGCCCTGGTCACGGGCGTGGGGTCCGGCGTCGCGGTCGTAGACGGCGGCGCTGATGCCGTGCCGTTGGAGGATTCGGGCGCAGGTCAGGCCGCCGGGGCCACTGGTGGCCGACACCCCCGCGCTGCGCGACTACGCGCAGAACATGTGGCTGCGGCACACCACCGCGCTGGCCGGGGCCATCGCCGAGGAGCGGCCTGGAGGCGGACGATCCCGCCTGCACCGCCCTGGCCCACTTCGCCCTGGAGGCCCCCCGGGCGGCCCGCGGCCACAGCGACCCCCGCCAGGCCATCAACAGGGCCTTCGACGTCCTGGAACACGGCTGGAGCGGCCTGCCCCGCGAGTCGGCGTGAGTCGGCGCACGGCCGGGGGCGGCAGGCCCGACCACGGTCGGAGGCACACCGGGCGGTCCCCTTGCGGACGGGTGGGGCCAGGCGCGGCCACGCCCGCCGGAGCGGCGTCATCTCCCTCCGACCGGGTCGGGGCGGGCGACGCGGCGCTGGGGCGGCCCCGCCCCTGCGCCGTCGTCCCGACCGGCGCCCCTGACGGCC
>NZ_ANBH01000175.1 GCF_000341185.1 Nocardiopsis chromatogenes YIM 90109 | reverse complement strand
TTGGGGGGGGCCCCCCCAGCCGGTCGGGCCGAATCGCGGTGGCGAGCGCGCATGTCCTCCGGCAGGTNCCCGCCCATGGCGGCCGCGACCGCAGAAGGTTCCACCGCTCCAGCGGACGCCGTCGCAGGCGCCGACCGGCACGGACACCGATGCGGGTCCGACACCCGGGGCACAGGTCACGGGCGGTCGGCGGCCATTCGGACGGGGCACGCCAGCCGGTCGGGCCGAATCGCGGTGGCGAGCGCGCATGTCCTCCGGCAGGG
>NZ_ANBH01000174.1 GCF_000341185.1 Nocardiopsis chromatogenes YIM 90109 | reverse complement strand
GCGCACCGCCCTGTGCCCCCGCCGCCCTCGCTGGCGCAGCCAGATGCCCTACGCATAGTCGCGCAGCGCGGGGGTGTCGGCCACCACCGCGGTGAAGGCGGCGAGCAGCCGGGCCTCCTGCTCGGCGTCCTCGTCGAAGACGAGGGCCTCCTTGGCCGGGAAGTGCTTGAACAGCGTGGTGGTGGACACGTCCACGGCACCGGCGATCCCACGGCCCCGAAGGCCCTCTCGCCGTTCAACCGATCCGCCAGAAGCGGCGGGTGCTACGAACGCGCCCGGTCTCAGCGCCTATCCGCGGCCGCGCATCGGCTCCAGCTTCGCCGCGTCCCGCACCCGTACCAGGCGTTCCGGACCCGGGCCCGGCGCCGGGGTGTACACGCGCACCAGGACACCCGGCTCGGCCTCGGCCGCCGCCACCCAGCACATCCCGGTGGCCAGCACCACCGCCTCCACCGGGCGCCCGTCGACGGCCAGCTCCGCCCGGGACCAGCGCGCGTCCTCCCCCAGCGACAGGGCGTCCCCGCCCTGCGGGTCGCGCATCCGGCGCTCCATCAGCGCACGCTCGGCGCACAGGCCGCGCAGCGCGCGCTCCCCCGCCGCCTCCGGCCCGTCCCAGACCCGGGTGGCCACCTCGATATCCGGACCGGTGTCCGTCCCCTCGGGCGTGGAGCCGAAGTCGACCACCGCCCGCAGCGGCGTCCCGGCCACCGGGTCGGTCGTCACCGAGCTCACCCGCCCGGCGCGCTCCTCGCCCTCGGGCACGTACAGCGCGATCGCCGCGACCAGCCCCGCCGTGCCCTCGCCCTGCCCGTCCGCCGTGTCCATCACCGGCGCATCCTACGGCGCCCGCCCGCGGCGCCGCCAACCCGCGCCCCGGCGCGGCCCCCTCCCGCCCCCCGCGGTGCGCGGCGGCGACGCCGGGAACCCATCGGAATCCCGCAAACACTTCCAATGACCATTGTCATGGTCTACGCTCGGTCGACACACCGACCAACCCGTCGGTAACAACCCGTGCACCCCGACCCACGCCCGCCCCCGCGGACGCCACCGAGGAGCCGACATGACCCCCCAACGGCACCAGCGCACCGTCGAATCCGCCGACGGCACCCTCCTCAACGTGGAGACCACCGGCCCCGACGACGGCCCCGTCCTCGTCCTGGTCCACGGCTGGACCTGCGCCACCCCCTTCTGGGCCCCCGTCGTCAACCGCCTCCCCCGCCACCTGCGCACCGTCATGTACGACCAGCGCGGCCACGGCTCCAGCGCCCGCCCCGCCACCGCCGCCGGGTACTCCACCACCGCCCTCGCCGACGACCTGTGCGCCGTCCTGGAGGCCACCGTCCCCGCCGGCACCCCCGCCGTCCTGGCCGGACACAGCATGGGCGGCATGACCATCATGTCGGCCTCCCGCCGCCCCGCCCTGCGCGACCGCGCCGCGGCCGCCGCCCTCATCAGCACCGGCAGCAGCCGCCTGCCCCACACCTCCACCGTCCTGCCCCTGGGCCCCGACGACAGCGCCTTCCGCGCCGCCGTCCACCGCGCCGCCCTCGGCGCCCCCCTGCCGCTGGGGCCGCGCACCCCCCTCACCCGCGCCGCCATCCGCTACATCACCCTGGCCCCCGGCGCCGACCCCCGCATGAAGGACTTCACCGCCCGCCTCGTCCACGCCATGCACCCCCTGGCCCGCGCCCGCTGGGGCAAGGTCCTGGGCACCCTCCAGGCCGACGAGGGCCTGCGCGCCCTCGACGTGCCCACCACCGTCGTCCACGGCACCCACGACCGCCTCATCCCCTTGCCCCACGCCCCCCGCACCGCCGGACTCCTGCCCGACTGCCGCGACCTCGTCCAGATCCCCGGCACCGGCCACATGACACCCCTGGAGGCCCCCGACCGCGTCGCCGCCGTCCTGGCCGACCTCGTCGACACCCACCTGCCCGCCCCCGCCGCACACCAGGGCACCGGCAACGGCAAGGCGNCCCGCAGCGGCAGGCCCGCCAAGGCCAAGCGCACCCAGGAGACCGGAGCATGAGCCGCACCCACCGCGCCCTCGACGGCCGCACCGCCGTGGTCACCGGCGCCGCACGCGGCCTCGGCGCGCTCCTCGCCCGCAAGCTGGCCGGCCAGGGCGTCCGCGTGGCCCTGGCCGGCCTCGAACCCGACGAGCTCAAAGCCGTCGCCGCCGACTGCGGCCCGCACGCCACCCACTGGCACGCCGACGTCACCGACCGCGCGGCCCTCGCCGAGACCGCCCGCGCCGTCGAAGACCACCACGGCCGCGTCGACATCGTCGTCGCCAACGCGGGCATCGCCACCGGCGGCCCCTTCGGCGACACCGACCCCGACGCCTTCGACCGCGTCATCGAGGTCAACCTCATGGGCGGCATCGCCACCGCGCGCGCGTTCCTGCCCGCCCTGCGCCGCTCCAAGGGCCACCTGCTCCAGGTCGCCTCCCTGGCGGCCCTCACCCCCGCCCCGCTCATGGCCGCCTACTGCACCGGAAAAGCCGGGGTCGAGGCCTTCATCCACTGCCTGCGCCCCGAAGAGTCCCTGCACGGCGTCACCGCGGGCGTGGCCTACCTCTCCTGGACCGACACCGACATGGTCCGCGGCGCCGACGCCGACCCGGCCCTGCGCGAACTGCGCTCCCGGCTCCCCTGGCCGCTCAACCTCACCCACCCCCTGGAACCGGCCGCCGACCGCATCGTCGCCGGGATCGCCCGCCGCTCCCCGCACGTCTACGGGCAGGCGTGGCTGCGCGCCCTCCAAGGCGCCCGGGGCGCACTGCCCTCGGTGGTCGCCGCGTTCGGGCCCCGGGAACTGCGCCGACTCCAGGACCGGCTGGAGGCCGGGGCCGCTGGGCGCCCCCACGCCGTGGGCGCGGGCGGGCAGGCCGACCTGGCCGCCCGCGCACACCGCACCGAACGCACCGGCTGAGCGCCCGGCGTCCACGCAGACCGCGGGGTCCGGGCGGCCGCCCGCACCGCGCCCGGACCCCGCGCCCGTTCCGCCGAGTCCTCCGGACCCGTTAGGGGCAGGCCGGGTGCCCGGATGCCCCGGCACACAGAGCGGCCGCCGCAGGTCTCGGCGACCATCGCCGAGCCCACCGCCCGGCGGCCCCCCGCCGGGCGAGGGGTGTCCCGTTTCGGGTTTATCGGAGGCTCGGAAGCAGCGCCCGGCCCCCAGCTGAGACCTCTTCCTGCGGGGAGAAGCCTGCTCCGGACCCGGCAGGCGGGACCCGGTTGTGCAGCGTCCCGGGGGCGGTGCCCGGCTGCCCGCCTGCCCGCGTGAGCGCCCCGGGGCGTGTGACCAGGCCCCGGCGGGCCCCGACCGCCGCCCCCGCGGAGCGTTCACACAGCCCATCGGGGTACTTCCCCGCCCCTGGGGCATGTCCCTCATCCTCCCCACGCCCGAGAGCCCCCATCACACCCGGAACGGAACAGGGCGGCGGACGGGCGCCGTCCTTGGATGCGCGGTTCCAGCGGCTGCGCCACGCCCTACAGCCTGCTCGCCCGGCGCTTGGAAGCGACGGTCCGGGTGGCCGTGGGGCGCCGTGATCGGCATCCGGATGCGCGCCCCGCACCGGCGCCCCCGTGAACAGGAGCTAGCCTTCCTCGGAGTCGCGCTCGCCGCCGTCCGGCCGTGCGGGAGCGGGGTACCCCAGGAAGTGCGTGAAGACGACACGGGCCTCCGACGGCGTCTCTTCCGGAGGCCGCTGGTACCGCTTGAGCAGGCCGATGTACTCCTCGAAGAACTGGGCCAGCTCCTGCGGGGTCACCGTGATCGCCCCCCGGGAGAAGGGGAAGGCATCGGCCCAGGGGTCGGAGGGGTCCATGGCCCGCGACGCCTCCTGGAAGGCGGTGACGTCGCGGGAGAGCGAGTACCCCGCCATCTCCTCCATGACCGCCCGAGTGGCCGGGTCCTGCTCGCTGCGCGGCGGGAACCGGAGGTCCTGGCGGGGAGCGCTCCACCACCGCTCCCGCCCGTGCGCCCCTTCGACCGGGACCTCCTCGACGAAGCCGTGGCGCGCGAGCTCGCGCAGGTGGTAGCTGGTCGCCCCCGTGTTCATGTCGAGGGCGCGCGCCAGCCCGGCCGAGGTCGCCGGGCCCTGCTCCGCCAGGTACTCGATGATGTGCCGGCGCCTGGGGTGGGCGAACGCTTTCAGGGCCGCGAGTTCGGTGACCTTGCGCGGAGCCGGCACGTCGTCCATGCGGCCACCGTAGTTGTGCACAGATGCCCGTGCAATCCACGCCGTACGGGCACGCCCACCCGAGAGGTGTGCACAATTTTCCTTGCACAAGTTTCTGTGTACCTGTATCACTGGAGGCGGCAGCACCCCCCAGCCGAAGGGCCCGACCGATGCCCCGCACCACCCGCCGCCCCCTGGCCCTGGCCGCTCTGGCCCTGGTCCTCCTCCCCCTGCTCCCCGCCGCCGCACGCCACCTCCCGGCCGCCGACCCCGCGCCGTCCCGATCCGAGGAGCTCGTCACCGAGGACGTCGTCTTCGATGCCGGGGACCGGACGGTGGGCGGAACCGTCATCGCCCCGGCCGGGGGCGGCACCGGCCTGCCCGCGATCGTGCTCGTGGCCGGGTCCGGCGAAGGGCTGCCGCGCGAGGTCTACCGCCCGCAGGCCGAGGCGTTCGCACACGCCGGGATCGTGACCCTGATCTACGACAAGCGCGGCCCGAACGACGGCTACTCACTGTTCGATGCTTCGATCACCGACCTGGCCGACGACGCGATCGCCGGCGTCCACCTGCTCAGGGAGCGCCCCGAGGTCGATCCCGACCTGGTCGGGGTGCACGGACACAGCGAAGGCGGCTGGACGGTGATCGAGGCCGCGGACCGCTCACCGGAGGTGGCCTTCGTGATCGCCGCGAACTCCAGCGCCCTGCCGCCGGAGCGCACCCAGGTATGGATGAACCGGATGCAGCTCAAGCACGCCGGGGTCTCCGAGCCCCTGCGGTCACGCCTGGGGGAGACACTCACCCGCCACGTCGTGGCCGCCGACATGTTCCGCCTGCACGGCCACGATCCCCGGCCCGCACTCGAACGGCTGGACCGGCCGTTCCTCGGGGTGGCCGCCGCACTCGACCGCTCGACCCCGCCCGGGGAGACCCTCCGGATCTACGCCGACGCACTCGCCCACGGCGGCGACCCCCGCTCCACGCTGCGCGTCATCGACGGCACGGGACACACCATGGAGCCCACCGACGACGGATACATCGAGGCGGAGGCCGACCTCGACGCCCTCTTCCACCGCCTGTCCCCCGAGTACGTCCAAGCGGTCACCGAATGGGTGCACGGCCTGTCCGGCGGAGGCCCCGCCACAGGACGGGCCGATCCCCCTCCGGAGCAGTACGAGGACAGCGAACCGCTCGCGCCGCCCGCCCCCTACGAGTCACCCGCCGCCCAGCTCACCGCGTGGGCCGTGCTCGTGGCCGCATTCGGGTGCTCCCTCGCCGCCGGCGCCCACTCCCGCCTGCGCGGTCGGCCCCGGCTGCACCCCGGCCGCCGAACCGCCGGGGCTGTGGCCCTGGCGGGCCTG
>NZ_ANBH01000173.1 GCF_000341185.1 Nocardiopsis chromatogenes YIM 90109 | reverse complement strand
CCCACTCCCGCCTGCGCGGTCGGCCCCGGCTGCCCCCCGGCCGCCGAACCGCCGGGGCTGTGGCCCTGGCGGGCCTGGCCATCCCCCCGCTCACCATCGGCTACCTCGGGCTGATCATGACCACCGCCGGGACGGCGCCCGGCCCGGTCCTCGCCGGGCACCCCCTGCCGTGGCTGGCACTGCAGCTCGCGACCCTGGGCGCCGCCACGGCGACGCTCACCCTGGGCATCCGGTGCCACCGTGCGCGCGCCCGGCTCGACACCCCCGCGAAGATCCGCCTGGGCTCGCTGTACGCCGGGACCGCCGTCCTGCTGCCCTGGGCCGCGTACTGGGGCCTGTTCACCATCTGACAGCCGATACGCGCGATCCGGCCGGAGCGGAGGGCGACCGGGGTTTCCCGTCCGCACGGCAGGGCCCCTCAAGGGCGGCCCCGCGTCGTTCAGGCCCCTCCCCCCGTGCTCGAACAGCCGACCGTACAGGACATCAGACCCCCGCGGCCTCGTCCCTGCCCTGGCAGGCCAGGGCGTCGGCCCGCTCGTTGCCCTCGTCCCCTGCGTGGCCCTTGACCCAGCGCCACTCCACCTCCAGGCGACCGGCCACCTCGTCCAACCGCCGCCACAGGTCGGCGTTCTTCACCGGCTCCTTGGACGAGGTGAGCCACCCGTTGCGCTTCCAGCCGTGCACCCACCGCGTGATCCCGTTGCGCACGTAGGTGCTGTCGGTGTGCAGGACCACCGGCACCGGACGCGTCAGGCTCTCCAACGCCATGATCGCCGCCATCAGCTCCATACGGTTGTTGGTGGTCTCCCCTTCGGCGCCGTACAGCTCCTTGGTGTGAGGGCCGAACCGCAGCACCACGCCCCACCCGCCCGGCCCCGGATTCCCCTTGCACGCCCCGTCGGTGTAGGCCACCACCGACCCGGGCATCTCGTTCTTCGGCATGCCGCGCAATCTACCGCCGCGGCCGGACCGCCCCCAGGAGCACCATGCCCCCCCGATACCTCCCCGGCGAAATCCTCGGCGCCCTCTACCGCCGCAAGAGCCCCGTCATCACGGCCACCGCCGGATCCGCCTCCATGCCCCCGCGCGGAGGCCTGCCCGCCCGCATGACCCAGGTGCGGTCACCGGCCACGGCGCCCGCCCCCGCCTGAGACCGGCGCAGCACTGTGGCCGCCGACGGAAGGGGGCGCCGACGGCCACAGCAGGACTCAGGCCCGCGGAGCGGCCGGGTCCGGCGCCGCGCCCGAGTCCGTCTCCAGGGCCTGCAGCTCCCCGAGCCGCCGCGCGCGCTCAGGCCCGCCGGAGACCTTGTGCAGCCGGTACGACCCGGGGTCGCGGCCCTCCTCGGCCATGTGCTCGACGGTGCCGCGGCACACCTTCTCCTTCACCCGCGCCCCGAGGCGGCCGCGGATGTGGAACCCCACCGCCACGTCGTACCGGCGGGAGAACTGGAAGATCCCGCCCTCCCGCCCCAGGCTGATGCACTGCCCGGCGAACACCTCGTTCAGCGGGGAGGGCCGCCGCCCGCCGATCCTGCCGAGCACCGTGTCGGCGGCGCGCGCACCCAAGGGGAGCGCAGCCTGGCAGCTCATCCGCAGCGGCATCCCCGAGGGCGCAGCAGAGTCCCCCGCGGCGACGATGCGCTCGTCGTCCACGCTGGTCAGCGTCTCGTCGGTGAGCAGGCGCCCGTCCGCGTCGGTGCTCAGCCCGCTGCGCGCGGCCAGGTCCGGCACGGCGAACCCGGCGCTCCAGACGGTCACCCGGCTCGGGAGCTCCCGGCCGTCGCCGAGCCGGACGGCGTCGGCGGCCACCTCCACCACGGTGGCGCCCGGCCCCTGCAGCACCGACACGCCGAGCTCGGCCATCCGCCGGGCGACCGTGCGGCGGCCGCGCCGGTGCAGGTAGGGGCCCATCACCCTGCCGCAGACCAGGGTCACGCGGCGGCCCTGCTCGGCGAGCTCGGTGGCGGCCTCGATCCCGGTCGGCCCGGCCCCGACGACCGTCACCGGCGCGGATTCGGGGGCGTCCTGGAGCGCGGAGCGCAGCCGCCGCGCCTCCTCCAGGCTCGCGAGGGGGAGGGCGTGCTCGGCGGCCCCGGGGACGTCCGGGGCGGCGCTGCCGCTGCCCACCGCGTACACCAGGTAGTCGTAGTCGACCGTCGTGCCGTCCGCCAGTGTGAGGCGGCGCTCGGGGGCGGCGATCCGCTCGACGGTGCCGACCACCGTGCGCACGCCGGGGGCGAGGACGTCGCGGTATTCGCGGAAGGCGTCGTAGCCGCCTGCGGCCTGCTGGTGCAGCCGGATCCTCTCGACGAAGCCTGGACGCGGGTTGACCAGGGTCACGGCCACGCCGCTGCGGCCGGTGAGCCGGTTGGCGGCCATGACGCCGGCGTATCCGCCGCCCACCACGACGGCCTGGGTCGTCTCGGTCACGGTGTACTCCCTTGCCTTGGGGTTCGACCTCAAGACGCCGGGTGCCCGAGCCCTGTGACACCGTGTGCGGCGCGTCACCCGTTCGGTGGGGCGAGGGCGGTGACGAGGCGGAAGCGCTCCAGGACGACGGGGGTCGCATCATCCACGGTGAACCCGGGAGCCTGGAGGACCGTACGCATCTGCTCGCCGTGCCAGAACCGCTCATGGTCCGCGCGCCAATCCGCCACGCTGGTGTGCCCCTCCCCTTCGGCCACCGCATGGGCGAGGTCCACATCCGCCAGCGGGACCACCCGCACGCCGGTCACCTCGACGACGGCGACCGGCCGGCCGCCCGAGTCGACGACGACCGAGCGGTCTCCCGCACGCGGCAGCGGCTCGCCTTCGCGCTCGTACTCGGCGGCCAGCCCTGTCGTGGAGGTCTTGGCGCCGCTGAGGACCGCGGCGACGAGCCGGTCGCGCAGTGGGCCGGGGAAGCCGAATTCAGCCCTGGGCAGCGAGGCGAGGGCTTCGGAAGAGGAGGGAACGGTCGGCATGCGGCCACCATAGCGGCGTACGGTCCGGGGGTCTGGGAGTGAGGGCGGCGTAGCCGCTCCTTATGAATGGGAGGTCGTGTGGGCACCCCGCCACCACTGGCTTTACAACGTAGATTTATACACGGAGGCCCCTCCGCCGGGTCGGAGGCATAGGCTCGTGAGCCCCGGCTCCGCACCTCCCGCCGGCGATTGGACGCCCGCCGTGCCCGCCCCGGCCTCCCGGCCCACCGTGCGCCGCATGCGCACGCTCGCCCTCCTGGAGTGGCTCAACGCCCTCGTCCTCTTCCCCGCCGTGGCCCGGCTCTGGCCGATGCCCCCGTCGGCGCCCAACCTCGCCGGGTTCGGGCTGCTGGTGCTGTTCCTCGCCGAGGGCGGCGCCTACTGGTGGCTCAAGTACCGCCAGCTCCTCGGCGGCCGCCGCCTGCCCGCGGGGCTGCCCGCCTTCCGCGTGCTGCGCATCGCCAACCCCCTCCTCCTGGCGGCCGGGGCCGCGGTGGTCGGCGCGGGGTTCGCCTCCGGCGCCCCGTGGACGCACACGTGGCCGGGCGCCGCGCTGTGGGCGTTCGCGGCCGTCGAGCAGGCCAACTACTTCCACCTGCAGCTCTCCCACGGCACCCGCGCCGACTGGCGGCACCCGCGCCGACTGGCGGCGCCTGCGCCGCACGGGCCGCCTGCACCCCTCCCACCTCGCCCGCGACCTGGCCCGGGACCGCTTCCGGCGGTGAGCCCGCGGCGCCGGTGCCCCGTCACGGCAGCAGCAGCACCTTGCCCCTGCCGCCGCGCTCCTGGGCGGCGATGATCGCCTCGCGCACGCGCTCCAACGGGAACGACGCCTGCACCGGGGAGGCCGCCGCCCCCTCCAGGACCAGCCGTCCCGCCTCGTCCAGCGACTCCTGGACCTCCTCTCGCGGCGCGGAGTGCACCCAGTCGCGCAGGCGGAACAGCGCGATGCGCACGTCGGGGCGCCTGCGGGCNCCCCCCCCGCCAGCGGCAGCCCCGACAGCAGCCCGTAGTGCACCAGGCTGCCTCCCGACCGCAGGGACAGGGCGAGCCGTCCGCCCTCCTCTCCCCCGACGGCGTCGAAGGCGACCTGGGGCCCGCCCCCGGTGAGCCGCGCCAGCTCCTCCGTCCAGCCCGGCCGGTCGGTGGCCACCGCCCCCGCCCACTCCGGGCCCGCCACGGCCGGCCGCGAGGCGCCGCCGCGCACCAGCGCCACCGGCCGCACCCCGCGCCGGTGCAGCAGCCGCGCCAGCATGCCGCCGATCGCCGACCCGGCCGCGTTCACCGCGACCGGCCCCGCCTCCGGTCCGGCGGCGTAGGCCCGGACCATGCGCACCGCGGTCAGCGGGTTGATGTAGGACAGCGCCGCCTGCTCGTCGGTCAGCTCGGGCAGCGGGCGGAAGCACCAGCGGGCCTCGGCGGTCTTGACCTGCTGCCAGGCGCCGGGGCTGCCGATGGGCAGCACCCGCTCCCCCTCCCGCAGCCCCTGCACCCCGGGCCCCACGGCGCACACCCGCCCCACGCCCTCGAAGCCGGGGATGTGCGGCAGGGGCGTGCGCGAGGGGTAGGCCCCGGCGATGGCCACCAGGTCGGAGGGGTTGACGGCGGCCGCCGCCATGCGCACCTGCACCTCCCCCTCCCCCGGCGGGCGGGGGGTGTAGTCCTCCATCCCGACCGCCTCGGCGGCCGGGCCGAAGCGGGTGACGACGGCTCTGCGCACGCGATCCCCTCCCCGGGGCGTTCGGTGCCCCATGGTGCTCGTAGTCGGCCCCCAACGTAACGACGGCGAAGGCCGATCGGGTACACAGGGAGTGGCCCCGCCGGTGCGCGGCGGGGCCCATGACCACGAAGAGGGCGCCCTGGGCGGGCGCCCGGCCGGAGGATCCCGACCATGCGCCTACGCGTCCCCTTCTCCGACGTCGACATGCACGGCAACATGCACAACGGCCGGTACGTCGCCTACGCCGAGGACGCGGTCAACGAGTTCCTGCGCGAGGCCGGGCTGAGCGCCCTGTTCGACCCGTCGTCGTCCCGGGCCGCCTACCACGTCAAGAAGGTCGAGGTGGTCTACGAGCGGCCGCTCCGCTTCGGCGACCCCGCCGAGATCGCCGCGCACGTGGCGCGCATCGGGCGCACCAGCCTGACCTTCGCGGTTCTCGCCCGGAACGA
Source organism: Nocardiopsis chromatogenes YIM 90109 (assembly GCF_000341185.1). Classification (GTDB taxonomy): domain Bacteria; phylum Actinomycetota; class Actinomycetes; order Streptosporangiales; family Streptosporangiaceae; genus Nocardiopsis_A; species Nocardiopsis_A chromatogenes. Next base: position 5,909 of record NZ_ANBH01000173.1, on the reverse strand, counting down.
GGACGCCGCCGGGGGCGGGGCCGCCGCCCGCGCCGAGGTGGTGTGGGTGTGCGTGGACCCGCACACGCGCCGCCCGGTCCCGGTTCCCGAGCCGACCGCGGCCGCGCTGCGCGCCGCCTCCGCGCCGCAGGACGGCGGGGACGGCGGACCGGACGCCCCCGCCGACGGGGGCGCGGACGGGGGTGCCGCCGCCCAGGACGCGCAGGGGCCGGCATGACCGCGCCCGCCGGTCCCGCACCGGGGTCCGCGGCCGAGGAGCGGCACCACGCCGCCGAGCCGCCCGCCCCGGTGATCGAGCTGCAGGGGGCCGCCGTCGGCTACGACGGGCGGACGGTGCTCAGCGGGCTCGACCTGCGCCTGGCCGAGCGGCGCATCGGCGTCATCGGGCAGAACGGGTCGGGCAAGAGCACGCTCGCGCGGCTGCTGAACGGGCTGGTGGTGCCCGACCAGGGGCGGGTGCTCGTCGACGGCCGCGACACCCGCACCGAGGGGCGCAAGGTCCGCTCCGAGGTCGGCTTCGTGTTCCAGAACCCCGACAACCAGATCGTCTTCCCCATCGTCGCCGAGGACATGGCCTTCGGCCTGAAGAACCTGGGGCTGCCCAAGAAGGAGATCCCCGGGCGGGTGGCCGAGGCGCTGGAGTCCTTCGGCATCGCACACCTGGCCGAGCGGCACAGCCACCTGCTCAGCGGCGGCGAGAAGCAGCTGGTGGCGCTGGCGTCGGTGATGGTGATGCGCCCGCGCACGGTGGTGTTCGACGAGCCCACCACGCTGCTGGACCTGAAGAACCGCAACCGCATCCGCGAGGCGGTGGACGCCATGGCGCCCGCGGCGGTGGTGGTCACCCACGACCTGGAGCTGGTGTCCGGCTACGACCGGGTGCTGGTGGTGCACGAGGGCGGGATCGCCTTCGACGGGGCGCCCGGCGAGGCGGTGGCCTGGTACAGGGAGCACTGCTCGTGAACACCTCCCTGTACGTCCCCGGGACCACGCCCCTGCACCGGCTGCCCGCCGGGGTGAAGTTCGCCGTGCTCTTCGCCGCCGGGATCGGCCTGTTCCTGCTGGCGCACCCGGCGGTGCTGGGAGCGGCCGCGGCGGTGGCGGCGGGGCTGGTGCTGTCGGCGCNCGCTGCGGGCGCGGCTGCTGCCGGTCGGGGTGATGCTGGCGATCCTGTTCGCCGCCACGGCGCTGCTGCAGGACGTGCACACGGCGGTGGCGATGCTGCTGCGGCTCGCGGCGCTGATCATGCTGGCGCTGGCCGTCACGCTGACCACCCGGCCGGCCGACCTGCTGGAGTTCTTCGAACGGCTGACCGCCCCGCTGGCGCGCGTGGGCGTGGCGAACCCCGAGCGCATCAGCCTGGGCGTGTCGCTGGTGCTGCGGTTCGTGCCCGAGGTCTTCCGCCGGTTCCAGGAGATCCGGGAGGCCCAGGCCGCCCGCGGCCTGAAGGCCAACCCCGTCGCGCTGCTCGTCCCGCTGATCGTGCGCACGCTCAAGGCCGCCGACGACGTGGCCGACGCGATCGACGCGCGCTGCTATCCGCCCCCGCGCCGCCCCTCAGGCGGCGCCCGCACCGAGGAGAACCCCACGTGAACCGCCCCCAGGAACGCGGGATCACCACCCGGGACGTCGTACTCGTCGCCCTGTTCGCCGCGATCATCGTGGCGCTGGGCCTGGTCCCGCCGATCACGATCGGCATCGTGCCGGTGCCCATCACCCTGCAGACGCTGGGGGTGATGCTGGCCGGGGCGGTACTGGGCCCCGTGCGGGGCGCCCTGGCCTGCGGCCTGGTGGTGCTGCTGACCGCGATCGGGCTGCCGGTCCTGGCCGGGGGCCGGGGCGGGCTGGGCGTGTTCGCCGGTCCGACCGGCGGCTACCTGGTCGGGTGGATCCCCGGGGCGCTGGTGACCGGGCTGATGGTGAAGTACTGGGCGGCGCGGCTGACCCGCGGGTGGGCCAAGGCCGGGGCGATTCTGGCGGCGTGCGTGGCCGGCGGGATCGTCGTGGTGTACGCGCTGGGGATTCCGTGGCTGTCGGTGAGCAGCGGCCTGCCGCTGCGGGAGGCCGCGCTGGGCGGCATGGTGTTCGTGCCGGGCGACCTGATCAAGGCGGTGGCGGCGACGCTGGTGGCGCACGGCGTGGCCCGGTCCTACAGCATGGAGCTGAAGTGAGCCGCCGAGGGAGCGTGCGTGCGCGGGAGGCGGCTCCGTGCCGCTGAGTGCGCGCCTGTTGGAGCACGCCCGGTCGCGCCCCGGCCGGGCGGCCCTCGTCGTGGGCGGGGAGCGCGGCGGCTCCATCGACTACGGCGGGCTCGTGCGTCGGGCGGCGGCCGTCTCCGCGGTGCTGCGCGAGGTGTCCGGCCGCCGCGACGGGCTGCTGGCCGTGGGCGCGGGCAACTCCCCCGTCTTCGCCGAGCTGTTCGCCGGGGCCACCGCCGGGCGCGGGCGCTGCGCGGTGCTCGATCCGGCGTGGCCGCGCGCGCAGGCCGAGGAGGTGCTGCGGCGGCTGCGCCCGGACCTGGTGGCGGCCGATGAGGCGGGGGCCATCGCCGAGGCCGCCCGCGCGCTGGGGGTGCCGCTGCTTGCGGCACCGCGCGGCGGGGGCGGGCGCGACCCGCGTCTTGAGGCGGCGCTCGGGGCGGACCCGGAGGACGAACTGGTCCCCGGACCCGACGCGGCGCCGTTCCTGGTCGGGTTCACCTCCGGCACCTCCGGCCCGCCCAAGGCGTTCCACCGGACGCGGGGGTCGTGGCGGGCGAGCCTGCGCCACGGGGGCGAGGTGTTCGGCGCCCACCCCGACGACCGCACGCTGGTCCCCGGCCCCCTCTCCCATGGGCTGGGGCTGTACGCCCTCACCGAGGCCCTGTACGAGGGCGCGAGCTGCATCACCCTCCCCGGGTTCGACGCCGCCGCGGCCCGGCGCGCGCTCGCTGAGCACCGCGCCACACGGCTGGTGGTGGTGCCGACGATGCTGCGCGGCCTGGCCGACGGCGCCCTGAACGACGGCGCCCTCGACGGCGGCCGGGACGACCGCGCGTTCACCGACGTCGAGTGTGTGGTCAGCAGCGGCGCCCGCCTGGACGCCTCGACCATGCGCCGGGCCATGTCCCTGTTCCCGCGCGCGCATGTGCGCGAGTACTACGGCGCCTCCGAGCTGAGCTTCGTCACCGTGCGCCACACGCCGCCCGGGGCCGACCCGGCCGCCGAGCCCGGGGCGGTGGGATACCCGTTCCCCGGGGTCGATGTCCAGATACGGGGCGAGGACGGTGCGCCCCTTCCGCCCGGCCGGACGGGCACGGTGTTCGTGCGGGGGCCGCTGGCCTCCTCCGGCTACCTGTGGGGGGACGACGGGGAAGGAGAAGAGGACCGCGGCGCGGAGCGCCGTCCGCCGAGGGCGGTGGAGGGCGGCGGGTCGGGCTTCAGGACGGATGGGGACTGGGCCACCGTCGGGGACCTGGGGCGGCTGTCCGAGGACGGGGAGCTGCACCTGGCGGGGCGCTCCGGCGGCATGGTGATCACCGGCGGCCACAACGTCTACCCGGGCGAGGTCGAGGCTGCGCTGGTCCGCCTGGAGGGGCTGGACGAGGCGGCCGTGCTCGGTCTGCCCGACGACTACCTGGGGCAGGTGGTCGCGGCGGTGGTCTCCGGCCCCGGCTCCGAGGGCCTCACGCGGGCGCGGCTGCGCGCCGACTGCGAGGCCCTGCTGCCCCGGTACAAGGTCCCGCGCTGCCTGTGGGCGGCCCGGGAGTGGCCGCTGACCCGCAGCGGGAAGGTCTCCCGCACCGTTCTGGAGGAGTGGATCGCCCATGGTGACGCCCGGCTCGTCCCGCTCCCCGATGCCTGAGGACCGCCGCCCGGTAGTGCTCGCCGCGCTGCGCACCCCGGTGGGGCGCGCGGGCGGGGCGCTGGCGCGGGTGCGCGCCGAGGACCTGCTGGCGCCGGTGCTGCGCGCGGTGCTGGCCGAGTCGGGGGCGGCGCCCGGGGACATCGACGACGTGGTGGTCGGCAACGCCGCCGGGGGCGGGGGCAACGTCGCCCGGCTGGCGTCACTGACCGCGGGCCTGCCGGTGGGGGTGCCCGGGGTGACCGTGGACCGCCAGTGCGGGTCGGGGCTCGAAGCCGTGATGCAGGCGGCGCGCATGGTCGCGGCCGGGGCCGGTGACGCCTACCTGGCCGGCGGGGTGGAGAGCACGAGTACCGCGCCGTGGCGGGCCGAGCGCCCGGACCGGCCGACGGGCATGCCGCGCTTCTACGCGCGGGCCCGGTTCTCCCCGGAGGAGGTGGGTGACCCCGAGATGGGCGAGGCGGCGGAGAACGTCGCACGCGCCTACGGGGTGCCCGGGGAGCGGCAGGACGCGTTCGCGCGGCCCAGCCACAGGCGGGCGGTCGCGGCGGCCGCCGAGGGCAGGTTCGACGCCGAGACCGTTCCGGTTCCCACGCGCGCGGGCCGGGCGGTGGGCACGGTCGAGCGGGACGAGTGTCCGCGCCCGGACACCTCGGCCGAGGCGCTGGCGCGGCTGCGGCCGGTGTTCGCGGAGGACGGGACGGTGACGGCGGGGAATTCGTGCCCGCTGAACGACGGCGCGAGCGCGATGCTGGTGACGAGCGCGGCCCGGGCCCGCGCGCTGGGGGCGCGGACGGCGCTGGGATTCGTGGACGCGGCCTCGGCGGGCGTGGACCCGAACCTGTTGGGGATCGGCCCGGTGGAGTCGACGCGCCGCCTGGTGGAGCGGGTCCCGGGCCTGGACGTCCGGGCGCCGAGGATCGAGTTCAACGAGGCCTTCGCAGCGCAAGTGCTGGCGAGCCTGGACCGCTTGGGCATCGACGAGGAGTCCGTGAACCTGGACGGCGGGGCGATCGCCCTGGGGCACCCGTTCGGGGCGTCGGGCGCGATCCTGGTGACCCGCCTGTACAGCGCCCTGGTCCGCGAGGAGTCGGCCGGTGCGGGCGGGCAGGGGTTGGCGATGCTGGGCATCGCCGGTGGATTGGGGCTGACGGCCCTGTTCGAACACCTGGAGCTTTGACTGTTCGATTCCGCCGGGGCGGGCCTGGAGGAGGACCGAAGGGCCGCGGCCGCCCCCGGCGCCGCCAGTCGTATGCACGCTCGCCAAAGGCGGCGACGGCTCGACAGGTCCCCCGCTTCCAGGCCCCTGCCGGGTGAGTTCGTTCGCGGGTGCGGGTTCTGGCCCGCATTGCGCGGAGTGCTCACCCAGCGTAAGGGAGGCGACGCGAGTCCCGGGGCGACGCCCGGAACCCCCTCCCCGGCCCTGAAAGCTGCGGCCAGGGCCGCGCCCGCCGCGCACCCGCGAGCTGCCCTTCCCCCGCCCGAGGCACCGGAAGAGCACGAGCGCCTCGCGCCCAAGCAGGCCTGCCGAGACCGCCCCGGCCTGGAGGCCCTGACCGGCCACGTGCGCTCCTTCGCCCGCATGCCCACCAGGGACCTGGGAGGCGAGCGGCCGCAGTGGCCCCAAGCGGTGCGCGGCGACGACCTGCCTGCCCTGCGCACCTTCGCGGGCCTCGAACGCGACCTCGGCGCCGTCCGCGCCCGGCTCACCCTCCCCTGGACCTCTGGGGCGGTCGAGGGGCACGTCGACCGCATCGAGACGCTCAAACGGCAGATGTACGGACGGGCCGGTCGCGCTACTGCGCAAACGCATCCTGCTCGCCTGACGGCCCGTCACGCCGGGTGAGCACTCCACGCAACGTGAGCCAGGACCACTTCTCGTCGACGTACTCCGCCGGGCGTCGGCCCGCTGAAGTGCGGGGCAGGGCGGCCACGGTGAGAGGCGGGCGGCTGTTGCGGCAGTACTTTCGGCCGCCCGCCGGCCCCCTCGCGGTCCGGGAAGGCGGCGACAGGGTAGGCAGGTGGTCGTCCGCACTCGTGGCGGCCTCCGTCCCAGCCGCGCCCCT
>NZ_ANBH01000172.1 GCF_000341185.1 Nocardiopsis chromatogenes YIM 90109 | reverse complement strand
GCCCGCAACCGGCAGAGGTTCCACCACTCCAGCGGACGCCGTTGGCGGCCGCATACCGGGCAGGACGGGCGCTTCGGTGAAGCTGCGCGGTGGAATCGACACCAGACCGCCCGACAAGCGGCGATTCCGCCGCACAGGATGCCTCCACCAGGGGCCCGGAAGCCGGACTCCGGCCCCGCAGGTACCGGCCCGGTGCCCGGTGGGGCCCAGAAGCGGTCGCCCTCCCTCAGCCCTTCAGGGTGTCAGCAGGGCCTTGATCTCCTTCACCGCGGCCTTGGCCGACATTCCGGCGCCGATGACGGTGGCCGAGGCCGGGCCCGTCCAGTCGCCGTAGCCGACCAGGTGCACGCGCGGGTCCGCGAGCAGCCTGGTGCCCTCGGTCGGCACGGCCCCGTCGCCGCCCGGCGCCACCAGGGGTGCCAGGTGCTCCAGCTCCGGACGGAAGCCGGTGCACCAGACCACCGCGTCGCACTCCCACTCCTGGCCGTCCGACCAGCGCGGCCCGCGTTCGGTCAGGCGTTCGAACATCGGGTGGGCCTTCAGCACGCCGCGGTCGCGCGCCTCGCGCACCGGCGGGACCATCACGATGTCGCCGAGGGCGCCGACCCCGTCGGCCTCCCGCCCTTCGCGGCGTGCCGCCGCCTTGCGGGTGGCGACGTCGAACAGCGCCCGGCCGTCGACGTCGTCGGGCATGAGGCGGGGCTCGCGCCGGGCGGCCCACAGGGTGTCGGCCACCTGCGACAGCTCCGCGAGGATCTGCGCCGCCGAGTTGCCCCCGCCCACGACCGCCACCCGCATCCCGGCGAAGGGGTCGGGGCGCCGGTAGTCGGCGGCGTGGAGCTGGAGCCCGCCGAAGCGGTCCCGTCCCGGGTGGTCGGGGGTGTAGGGGCGCCGCCAGGTGCCGGTGGCGCTCACCACTGCGCGGGCGCGCCACACCCGCGGGCCGTCAGGGGTGCGCGCCTCCACGGCCAGGCGGTCCCCGTCGGGGCGGACCGCCCGCACGTGCACCGGGCGCCGGACGGGCAGGGCGTACCGCTCCTGGTAGTCGGAGAGGTACCGGACGACGTGGTCGGCGGTGGGGAAGGGCTCGCCCGGCTGCTCGGGCATCCACCACCCGGGCAGGGGGCTGTGCTCGGCCGGGGAGAACAGGCGCAGCGAGTCCCAGTACTCGGTCCAGGCCCCGCCTGGGCGGGAGCGGTCGTCGAGCAGCAGGTGGCCGAGCCCGGTGCGGCGCAGGTGGTAGCCGACCGCCAGCCCCGCCTGCCCCGCTCCGACCACCGCCACGTCGATGTCCGCGTTCGGCTCCACACCCGCCCCTTCCGCCCGGTTGCGCACTCCCCCGTGCCAACCGGCCCCGGGCTCTTCCTGTTCCGGTGGCGCGGCCGGAGGGGGTCGGCTTTCGGCGGCGGTACGGCAGACCGGCGGCGCTCCGCGTCGGCCCCGGGCGGCGCTCGGGCGGCGCTCGGCGATGTCAGGCGCCCGAGCCGGTCCGCCGCGCCCGCGGCCGCCCCCTCACCAGGGGATCACCCCGTCGTCGTTGAAGAACCCACCGGTGGGCCCGTCGTCGGGCAGGGTGGCCAGCCGGATGCCGATCGCCGCCCCCTGCTGCGGCGTGCGCACGCCCCGGTGGCCGTTGAGGTCGGTCGCGGTGAAGCCGGGGCAGCAGGCGTTGACCAGGATGCCGCTGCCCTGGAGCTCCTTGGCGTACTGGACGGTGACGGCGTTCAGGAACGTCTTGGAAGGGGCGTAGGCGACGGCGATCGGCCCCGTCTCGGCACCGGGTGTGGACTGGTTGGTCAACGAGCCCACACCACTGGAGATGTTCACGATCCGCGGCGCCCGCGATCGGCGCAGCAGCGGGAGCAGTGCGTTGGTCACCCGGATGACGCCGATGACGTTGGTCTCCACGACCGACCGCACCACCTCCAGGTCGGCGGTGGTGGGCATCTGTGCCGCTCCCCCGGTCACACCGGCGTTGTTGACGAGCACGTCCAGGCGCCCGGCGCGCCGTTCGATCAGGTCGGCCGCGGCCTCGGCGTCCGCGTCGTCGGTGACGTCGAGCGGCACGCCGAAGGCGTCGGCGCCGTCGGCGCGCAGCTTCTCCACGGCGCGCTCGCGCCGTCCGGCGTCGCGGGCTCCCACGCCCACACTCCACCCGAGCGCGCCGAGCCCCGCCGCGATCTCGTACCCGATCCCCTTGTTCGCGCCGGTCACCAGCGCGACGGTCTGTCCATTACCTTGTTCGGCCATGGGGCCGATCCTGGCCCCGGAGCCCGGCAGGGTTCCAACACCGATCGGGTGGGCGCCGATACCGCACGGGTATCGGTACCGGTGGGCTCGGATACGGTGGCGGCGTGGAGACCCGGGAGTTGCGCTATTTCGTCGCGGTGGCCGAGGAGCTGCACTTCGGCCGGGCGGCCGAACGGCTGGGGATCGCACAGNGGGCACCCCCCCCCCGCCGCTGTCGCGGGCGATCCAGCGGCTCGAACGGCGCCTCGGTGCGGCGCTGTTGGAGCGGTCGGGGCGCACGGTGTCCCTCACCGCGGCCGGGGCGGTGCTGCTGCGGGAGGGGCGGGCCGCCCTGGCGGCGGTCGAGGCCGCCGAGCGCCGGACCCTGCGCACGGCCCGGGCGGCCGCCGGGCCTCCCGCCCTGGTCCTGGCGACCAAGGCGGGGGCGACCGGCGACCTGCTGGCGGGGCTGCTGGAGGCCTATGCCGCCGACCCCGGCGCGGTCCCGGTCGACGTGGTGCTGTGCGGGATCGGCGAACAGGAGCGGCTGCTGCGCGAGGGACGGGCCGACGTGGCGCTGCTGCACCGCCCCTTCGACGGGACGGCCGGGTTCGATACCGAGGAGCTGCGCACGGAGGGGCAGGTCGCGGTGGTCCCCGCGGGGCACCCCCTGGCCGACCGCCCGCAGGTGGCCACGGCCGACCTGGAGGCTCTGCCGGATCTGCCCCTGCCGCGCTGGCCCGGCCCGGACGGCTCGTACCCGCCGGGGCCGGGCCCCGAGGTGCGCGAGCCCGCGCAACTGCTGCAGTTCGTCGCGCTCGGCCGCGCGGTGGCGGTCCTGCCGGCGTCGGTCCGCTCCCAGTTGGGCGACGCGCTGGAGGCCGTGCCGGTGGTCGATGCGCCCCCGGTGACGACGGTGGTCGCGTGGCCCGCGCACAGCCGCTCCCCGGCGGTCGCGGGCCTGGTGCGGGCGGCCGCGCGGCTGTCGGAGTCCCCTCCGGCCTGAGGGCCCGACCCCTGCCGACGAGTGTCGGCGGGAGGAGGCGGCGCCCGTCCGCCCGGTCTTCCGTCTCACTCAGAGCGGGCGGTGACCGGTGAATCCCCGGCGACCTGCGCAAGCGCGGTGGCCACGACCGCTTCCCGGACCCCGCGGCTCCGGCGCTGCGCGCCGCCCGGATCGGGCGAGACACCGGGTGGGGCCGCCCGGGGCGAGGGAGAACCGCACGGGTGAAAGGAGACCGGACAGCGGCCCGCTCAGATCGTTGATGGGATATGTGTGCCCCGGTCAGTGGCCGAAGACCACCGGCGGCCGCTCGGCCGGGGCACCGATCAGCCGGTCGCGCCCGATCGCGGCCCCAAGCGCGCGGCCCCTCCGGCACACCCCGGCCCACAGGCCCCGGCCACGGGCGCTCCTCGCCGTGTCCGCAGCCGATACAGGGTTTCCCGTCAACGATCTCAGTCCGCGTGCGCGCGGTGCCGCGCGGGCGGCGGCCCGCCGGAGCGCCTTCCGGCGGGCCGCCCCCTCCGGGGCGGGTCCCGGCCCTTGCGCGAGGCTTCGGGCTGCCAGGCGTGCTCCCGCCCCTACCTCTTCGGGTTCATCCATGGGAGCAGGGCCTCGCCCACCTCCTTGGCCAGCGGGGCCCCAAGGCGGGCCAGTTCCCTGCAGCCCTCCTCGCCCAGGGCCGCGTACGGCGCCGCCGACAGCCGGTCGGTGGCGGCCTCCAGTTCGGCCCGCTGCTCGGCGCCCTCGTCGGTCAGGGCCAGTTCGTCCTTGCGCACCAGGCCCCTGTCGCGCAGCCGCTCGACCGCCGCGTCCCACTCCTCCTCGGGCCAGGCGCGGCTCACCGTCAGGAACTTCACGGGCAGGTTGCCCACCGCCGCGTGGGCGACCAGCGCCTCCAGCCCGCTCGTGCCCTGGGCCACCAGCAGGGCGATGTGGCCGTCGCCCCGGAACTCGCGCAGCAGGGTCTGGGCGTGCCACAGCACCAGGTGCGGCTCCTCGGGCCAGGGCAGGGCCGCGTAGGCGGCGAACAGCGGGCGGCCGTCCAGCCGCTCGGCCGCCGCTTCGGCCGCGGTGCGGGCCAGCTCGGCCGCCCGGCGCATCTCGGCGGAGTCCACCCGGTCGCCGAGGACGCGCCGCAGCGCGGCGTCCATTCCGTCGAGCCGCGCCTTCAGGTAGGCCTCCGGGGAGGCGGCCTCCCAGACCGCGGGCACCGCCTGGCGCACCAGCCGCGGGCAGAAGTTGTAGAAGGTCGCGATGACCGCCTCCGCGGACACCGCCCCCATCGGCGCCGCCCGGCCGCCGAAGTAGGAGTGGCGCGGGTGGGCGCCCAGGTCCTCGTAGTTCTTCTGGACCTCCGGGGCGAAGTAGGCGCCGGAGTGGTAGCTCTCCAGGGAGGCCCAGGTCTTGCGGGCCAGGGCCGGGTCGATCCCGTGCGTGGCAGTGCTCATGTGGCCGCCTTTCCCGCGCCTGCCGGGGCGCAGTGGGGGTGGGAGGGTGCTCCGACCCTACCGAACGGCGTTCGGTGAACCGCTCGGGGGCCCATCCGACTTTCGGCCGACCGCCGGGCGCGGTCGTCGGTCCGCCGACGCACAGGCCGATACCGACGCCCGATGCCCCGCGGCGGCCCGCGTTCCTAGCGTCAGGGCCATGTCCGCTCCATCACCTGCGCCCGACCCGAAGGAACCACGCGGCCCGCGAGACGGCGGGCGGGACGGCGCCCCGCCCCCGCGCGGGCCGGTCAGCGCCCCCGAGCGCGCGCTGGCGCCCGACCTCGCCCGGGGCGCGATGCTGCTGCTGATCGTGCTCTCCAATACCGCCTTCCACCTGTGGGCGGCCGAGCACGGCCCCTCCGGCTGGCACCCGGTCGACGGCACGCCCCTGGACGGCGCCGTCCAGTTCGCCATGATCACCGCGTTGGACCTGCGCGCCTACCCGCTGTTCGCGTTCCTCCTCGGCTACGGGATGATGCGCCTGTACGAGCGCCAGGTCGCCCACGGCGCCTCCGGCCGCGCCGCGTCGCTGCTGCTGACCCGCCGGAGCCTGTGGATGGTCGCCTTCGGCGCCGTCCACGCCGCCCTGCTCATGGCCGGGGACATCGTCGGCGCCTACGGCGTCACCGGGCTCATCCTGGCCTGGCTGCTGGTGCGCCGCTCCGACCGGGTCCTGCTGGGCGTGGCCGCGGTGCTCACTCTGGCCGCCGCCGTCCCCGCCGTGCAGGGCCTGTGGGCCATCGCCTCCGAGGGGCTGACCGGGATCCCCTCGCCGGTGCCGCCGGAGGCCCCCTCGACCCACTTCTACGCCGCCGGTGAGGCCGACTGGGCGGCCGCCGCCCGGACGCGCATCACCACCTGGCTGTTCGTCACCGCCGCCGGTTCGCTTCTGGGGGTGACCAGCGTGGCGGCGATGGCGGCCGGGATGTGGGCGGCGCGCCACCGGGTGCTGGAGGAGCCCGGCCGCCACCTGCGGCTGCTGGGTTGGACGGCGGCCGTGGGCGTGCCGGTCGGCTGGCTGGGCGGGCTCCCTTCGGCGCTGGCGCACGTCGGCCTCCTGGAGGCGGCCCCGGCCGCGGTCGCCGAAGAGGGGCCGCTGCCTGCGCTGCAGTCGGCCACCGGGCTCCTGTGCGGGCTGGGGTACGCGGCCCTGTTCACCCTGGCGGCGCACCGGATCGCGGCGCGCGGTGGCCCCGGGCGGGCGGCCGGGGCGGTCGCAGCGCTGGGCAAGCGGTCGCTGTCGGGCTATATGGCGCATTCGCTACTGTTCGCCCCCGTGCTCGCCGCGTGGGGGCTGGGGCTGGGCGCCCATATGGGGAGCGCGGCGATGGCGCTGTTCGCCACGGCGGTCTGGCTGACCACGGTGGCCGCCGCCGAGGCCCTGGAGCGCGCGGGACGGCCCGGCCCCGCCGAGGCGCTGCTGCGCCGCCTCACCTACAGGCGCCCGGTGCACGCGGGCGGGACCAGGGTGTGACCCGGCGGCCCTCCGGGCGCGACGACTCTCACACCGCCGATCCCGGCCAAACGGAAGCGCTGCGCACGCGAAGGGTGTTGGCTGGGCCAGGGGCATGTCGTGCCCCATCATCCGACGACCCGAGAGAGGGAGCGCCTTGCCCATCGCACTGCTCGCCCTGGCCCTGGGGGGCTTCGGGATCGGCACCACCGAGTTCGTGGCCATGGGCATCCTGCCCGAAGTGGCCGAGTCCTACGGCGTCTCGATCCCCACCGCCGGGTACATGATCTCCGGGTATGCGCTCGGGGTCGTGATCGGCGCGCCGGTCCTGGCGGCGGTGGGGGCGCGGGTGGACCGCAAGCACCTGCTGTCGGCGCTGATGGGCGCGTTCACCCTGGGCAACCTGGCCTCGGCGGTGGCCCCGAACTTCGAGTTCCTGCTCGTGGCGCGGTTCCTGACCGCCCTGCCGCACGGCACCTTCTTCGGCGTCGGGGCGGTGGTGGCCGCGTCCCTGGTGCCGGCCACCAGGCGCGCCCAGGCCGTGTCGCTGATGATCGCCGGGCTGACCGTGGCCAACATCGTGGGCGTTCCCTTGGGCACCGCCGTCTCGCACGCCTTCGGCTGGCGCGCCACCTACCTGCTGGTGACGGCCGTGGGCGTGGTGACGCTGCTGGCGCTCGCCGCCTGGGTGCCCTCGCAGAAGCCGCACCCGGGCACCTCGGTCCGCGCCGAGCTCGGCGCCCTCAAGCGCGGCCAGGTCTGGCTGGCGCTGGCGGTGGGCGCGGTCGGGTTCGGCGGCATGTTCGCCTCCTACAGCTACATCTCCCCGATGATGACCGACGTCGCCGGGTTCGGCGCGGGCGCGGTCACCCTGATCCTGGCGGTGTACGGGGTGGGCATGACCCTGGGCAACCTGGTCGGCGGCCGGGCCGCGGACCGGTGGTCCGTGATGCCGACGATGTACGTGTGCATGGCCGCGATCGCCGCCGTGCTGCTGCTCATGCACGCGGTCGCCTCGTACAAGGCGCCCGCGGTGGCCGCGGTGTTCCTGCTGGGGTTCGCCGGGAGCGCGCTGATCCCGTCGCTGCAGATGCGGCTGATGAACGCCGCCGCGGACGCCCCCACGCTGGCCGCCGCGCTCAACCACGCGGCGCTGAACATCGCCAATGCGGCCGGCGCCTGGCTGGGCGGGCTGGTCATCGCCGCCGGGTACGGGTACACCGCGCCGAACCTGATGGGTGCGGGCCTGGCGGTGGTCGGCCTGGGTCTGGCGCTGGTCTCGGGTCTGCTGGACCGGCGCTCTTCCGGCGGGGGCGCGGGTACAGGGGCGCAGGCGGTGCCGGGCGCCGCCGAGCCCGCGCACGCGCGCTGAGGGGCCCGGCGCCGGGGCCCGGTCCGACTGGCGAAGAGGGGCGGTTCCCAGGGGTGCCCCTGGGAACCGCCCCTTGTCCTGTGCCCTCCGCCCCGTCCGCGGCCCGGCTCAGCCGACCTCGGCCAGCAGCGAGGGGTCGTTGTTGCGCGGGGAGCCGACCGCCCCGCCCACCCGCCGGGGCACCAGGTGCGGTTCGGGGACGGCGTCGAGGATCTCCCGCACCCGCTCCTTGGCGCTGGTCTCCGGGTCGAGCCAGTCGCCGACCATGTCCATCGGGAGCACGACCGGTGCCCGGTCGTGGATGCGGCCCAGCGAGTCCGAGGCCGGCCGGGTGAGCACGGTGCAGGTCCACACCCAGCGGTCCGGGTCGTCGCCGCCGGCGTCGGGGTCGGCCCACCGCTCGTAGAGCCCGGCGAAGGCCAGCGCCTCCTCCTCGGCCCCGTGCAGGTAGTAGGGCACCTTGCCGCCGTCGGTGCGCTGCCACTCGTAGTAGCCGTCGGCCGGGAGCACGCACCGCCGCCTCGTCGCGGCCGCGCGGAAGGCGGGCTTGTCGGTGACGGTCTCGGAGCGGGCGTTGATCAGCCGTGACGCCATCCGGCGGTCCTTGGCCCACACCGGCAGCAGCCCCCACCGGGCGTTGCGCATCTCGCGCACGGCCGCCCCGCCGTCGCCGCCCGCCTCCTCACGCACGATCCGCACGTGCTGGGTGGGGGCGATGTTGTAGGAGGGGGCCAGCGCCTCGCCCACGCGCCGCTCCACGTCGAACAGCAGCCGCAGCTCGTGGTCGTTCCGCGCGCTGACGTAGCGTCCGCACATCGTCCTGCCGCCCCTTCCTCGCACGGGTCACTGGGGACCGGGGAGGCGAAGGGTACCCCGCGGCACCGACACGCCCCCGCGACGGCGCGCCGCGGACGCGTCCCCTCCCCGCCCCGTAGGGCGGCCCGCCCCGGGGCGCGTCCGGATGCGGTCGCCANNNGGCCCCCCCGGCCCCCCCCCGCCGCATCCGGGGTAGGGCCCACCACGCCCCTCCCCGGCGCCGCGGCGCCGGGCCCCGAAAGCCCGCCAGGAGGACCTGGACCCCATGTCCGCGCACGACCAGAACACCGGCACCGCCGACGGGAAGCCGCCGATCCTCGACGGCCCCGGCTTCAAGCCCGACTCCCCCGCCCGCTTCGCCGAACTGCGCGAGCGCGGACCCATCCACCCGGCCCGCTTCACCAACGGGACCCAGGGGTGGGTGGTCGTGGAGCACGAGCTGGCGCGCAGCGCCCTGAACCACCCCGGTCTGCTCAAGGACCCGGCGGCCGCCGCGATCCGGCCCGACACCTACCGCCCCGGCACCGGATTCGCCGGGAACATGCTCATGGCCGACCCGCCCGACCACACGCGCCTGCGCAAGCTGGTCTCCGGGGCGTTCACCCCGCGCAGCACCGAGCGCCTGAAGCCGCGCATCGAGCAGATCTGCCGCGGCCTGCTGGACCGCATCGCCCCCAAGGGCCGCGCCGACCTGGTGCTGGACTACACCCGCCCGCTGCCGATGACGGTCATCTCCGAGCTGCTGGGGGTGCCCGAGGAGCGCCGCGACGAGTTCCAGGAGTGGTCCAACCAGGCGATGGGCGTCACCGGCGGCGACCGGATCGAGGGCGGCATCATGCTCAACCGCTACCTGGCCGAGCTGCTGGAGGACAAGCGCCGCGCCCCCGACGACGCCCTGCTCAGCGCGCTCATCTCCGTCCACGACGAGCACGACGGGCGCCTGTCCGACGAGGAGCTGCTGGGCACCGCCGTGCTGCTGGTGATCGCCGGGCACGAGACCACGGTCAACCTGCTGGGCAACGCCCTGGCGGTGCTGCTGCGCCGCCCCGACCAGGCCGACCGGCTGCGCGCCGAGCCCGACCTGCTGCCGGGCGCGGTCGAGGAGTTCCTGCGCACCGAGGCGCCGGTGGAGCTGACGCCCGCCCGGTTCGCCGCCGAGGACATGGAGCTGGGCGGTCGGCGCGTGGCCAAGGGCGACGCGGTCCTGGTCGCCCTCGGGTCGGCCAACCTGGATGCCGACGGCGCGGAGGCGGACGTGGCCCGCAAGGACGCGCGCCACCTGAGCTTCGGGCACGGGGTGCACTACTGCCTGGGGGCGCCGCTGGCCCGCGCCGAGGCCGTGATCGGGCTGCGCGAGCTGCTGACCCGCTTCCCGGACATGGCCGCCGAGGAGCCCGACGCGGAGCCGCCCCGGATCCCCGAGGGCATCATGCGGGGCCCGCTGAGCCTCCCCGTACGCTTCACCCCCGAATCCGCCGCCTGACCGGCGTCCCCCGCCCGCGCACCCCGGGGGCGGGGGTAGGCTCCGGCCCCGGAACCGCGGCCGGACCGGGCCGAACCGAGTGGGATTGGTGGGGCACGTGGGTGTCGCCGACGCGTCGCTGGAGGAGATCGTTCCCGGAGCCTACGCCTGGGTGCAGCCCGAGGGCGGGTGGTGGGTGAACAACGCCGGGCTCGTCTCGGCGCAGGACGGTTCACCGTCCATGGTGGTCGACACCTGCGTGTCCTCCGCGCGCACCCTCCGATTCCTGGAGGCCGCGGCCGAGGCCACCGGAGGCGCACCCGTTCGGCTGGCGGTCAACACCCACCAGCACGGCGACCACACCTACGGCAACCACCTGCTGCCCGGTGAGACGGTGATCGCCGCCCAGGAGAAGGCGCGCGACGGCATCGTGGAGGACCCGTTCTTCGACGGCGTGCCGGAGGTGTGGGAGCCGATGCCCGACTGGTCGGACGCGGTGCGGCGCCCGCCGGAGCTGACCTTCCGCGAGGAGCTGACCCTGCACGTGGGCGGGGTTCGGGCCGAGGTGCGCCACCCGGGGTACACCGCGCACACCCCCGGGGACGCGGTGGTGTGGCTGCCCGAGCAGCGGGTGCTCTACGCCGGGGACCTGGTGTTCAACCAGGTGACGCCGCTGATCTTCATGGGGTCGCTGGAGGGGGCGCGCCGGGCGGTGGAGTGGCTGGACGGGTTCGACGCCGACCACCTGGTGCCGGGCCACGGGGCGCTGCTGGAGGGGACCGGGATCGCCGAGGCCCTGGCCGAGCAGGAGCGGTACTACGCGTTCGTGGCGCGGACGGCCGAGCGGGGCCGCGAGGACGGCGCCGGCCCCTTGGAGGCGGCGCGCGGGGTCGACCTGGGCGAGTTCGCGTCCTGGCCGGACGCCGAGCGGATCGTGCTGAACCTGCACCGCGCCTACGCCGAGGCCGAGGGGCGTCGGATGGACATGATCGCCGCGTTCACCGACACCCTGGCGTTCACCGGCGGGCCGCTGCCCTGCGATGCCTGACCGGAGCGGCCGGGGCGCGGCCCCGGCCGCACGGCACGGCGCCGGTCAGCGCGCCCTCCTCCGGCGGATCTCCTTCAGGTCGATGTCGAGCGGGAACGGGCTAGAGGCCTTGAAACGGTCGTGGTGGATACCGGAGGGACCATAGGACCGCGTCGACGGGTCGAGATCATAGGTGTAGACGACGGCCGAATCGTCGTCGGCCTCCTCGATGCGCCAGAAATGGGGAATTCCGGCCCGGGAATACTTTGCCGGTTTCGTCTCGCGATCGCGGTCTTCCGAATCCGGGGAGACCGCTTCGATGACGAGGAGGACGTCCTCGGGGACATAGAAGGTGTCCGGGTCCAGGGCCAAGAACGCCGCCTCCCGCACGACGAGGACATCAGGCTCGGGGACCTGGCGGACGCCGACCTTCAACGCCATCCCCCGGTCGGCCCGCCATCCCGCGGGCACTTGGGCGTCAAGCTCGCCCCGAAAGCGGTCGACGACGCTGGAATGCCATTTCCTCTGCGGACTCACGAAAACCAGGCTGCCATCGATCAGCTCGGTGTGCGGCGGAAGCCCGGGCATCCGCAGGAATTCGTCCGCCGAAAACCCCTCGGGCGGCGGGATGACCCAGTCCGGCAGCGGTGCTGTCATGAGTCCAGCCTACCCGGGAGCCCTCTTCGCGCACCTCTGTTCGGCGAAGTGGGTTCCATAAAGGGAGGGGCCGCCGCACCCAACAAGGAGGGTTCGGGATGCCCGCAAGGAGCCAATGAGGCCGACCCGAGTGCCACCGCACCCCATCGGCCCAGCCACTGGCACTGAAAGGCTCCGACCGGAACCCGATTGGCTCAGGCGCACGGGTGTGACCTCGGTCGCCGTCCGTTGCCGAGTACCCCCGTTCGAAGGGGGCAAACCGCCCCTCACCGCCCTCCCGGGGCCTACCCCGATCACCCCGCCAGGAGTGCGACGCCCTCCCAGCCCCCCTTCGGCCGTCTCCATGTCCGGGGTGCGGGCGTGCGGCACCCGGAACCGGTCCGTGTTCGACCGCCACCTCGTCCAGGTCCCACCGGAGCCGGTACAGCTCCAGCACCGACGTTCAGCGGCCCGGGTCTGCCGCCTCCCCTCCGGTCCCGGCCTCCCCGAAAGCGAAGGACGCATCGGCGCCCTAACGGGCCGCCCTCCGCCGATTCGGTCCGCGCCGACGGCGGCGGGAATCCGGGTCGACTACGCACCGCGCACACCACGTCTGCGACCTGCACCGTCGCACAGCAAACACACAGCGGCCACATTGACCGCATACGGCCACATCACTCCCTTCCGCCCCGCCCGGACCACGGCCGGGCCTCACGGGACGCGATCATCCGTCGCCATCAAGACGGATATTTCATGATTCAACTTTACAGTCGTTCACGTTCCGTCATATGGAAACCTTCCGTCCGTTTAGTTCACCGAACGTGACGCACTGGTGCGCACCTCGCATTCGGCCTAAATTCCCTTCCCGTTCGGCGGACGCCCGCCGAGCACCGGTACCGCGCCGCCCCACACGGCGCGGACGGGAGGGGACTGACCGCCGCGCCCCCGCTCGGCGCAGGCCCACCCGCACGGTTCCCCCGCGACTGGAAAGGCACCGAGTTGCCACACTTCCCCCGCACATCCCCCGCGCTGCGCCTGCTCGCAGGTGCGGCCCTGGCGTTCGGCCTGTTCCCCGCCACCGCCACGGCGGCCCAGGCCGACTCCCCCGCCCCATCCGCTCCCCCCGAGCAGATCGACGCCATGGAGCGCGACCTCGGGCTGACCGAGGCCGAGGCCCACGACCTGCTGGACGCCGAGGCCCGGGCACGCGCCACCGAGGCCGAGCTGCGCGACGAGCTGGGCGAGGACTTCGGCGGCGCCGTCTTCGACATCGCCACCGAGACCCTGACGGTCCAGGTNCCGGCGCGGAGCCGCAGGTCGTCTCCCGGGGCGAAGAGGGCCTCGGCGAGGTGATGGACGCCCTGGACGCCGCCGCCGGGCAGGCCGGGCCCAAGGTCCACGGCTGGTACGCCGACACCGCCGCCGACACGGTCGTCGTCGCGGCCGCCGCCGGTGAAGCCGCGGCCGCGGAGTCCTTCGCCGAGGCCGCGGGCGTCCCCGCCGACGCCGTGCGCGTCGAGGAGGAGGCCGCGGCGCCGCAGCCCCTCGCCGACATCGTCGGCGGCACGCCCTACTACTTCGAGCAGGCCGGCGGCTGGTACGTCTGCTCGGTCGGCATCCCCGTCGAGGGCGGCTACGTGACCGCCGGGCACTGCGGCGAGGCCGGGAGCAGCACCTGGCAGGAGGCCCCCGGCAGCACGCGGACCGGGACGGTCGCCGAGTCGGTCTTCCCCGGCCAGGACGCCGCCTGGGTCCGTACCGCGCCCGGTTTCACGCCCGTGCCGCAGGTCAGCGACCACAGCGGCGGAGCGGTGACGGTGACCGGCTCCCAGGAGGCCGCGGTCGGCGCCTCGGTGTGCCGCTCCGGCCAGACCACCGGCTGGCACTGCGGGACCGTCCAGGCCAAGGACCGGACCGTCAACTACGAGGAGGGCGCCGTGCGCGGGCTGACCCAGACCAGCGCCTGCGCCGAGGGCGGGGACTCAGGCGGCTCGTGGCTGAGCGGGACCCAGGCCCAGGGTGTGACCTCCGGAGGCTGGGGCAACTGCACCTCCGGCGGGCAGACCTACTTCCAGCCGCTCAACCCGGTCCTGTCGCAGTGGGACCTGACCCTGCTCACGGGATGACCGCACAGACGGGGACGGCCCACCGCTGAGGGGCCGTCCCTCCTGCGAGGCCCCGCCGGGCAGCCCTTCCTTCCTGCCCGGCGGGGCCTTCGCGTGCCCGGATGGACGGGCCCCTGCGCGGCGCCGGGCCAGGGGGCGCTTCCCGGAACATCTGCGGCCCGTGGCCGCGCGCCTCGTGCGCCGTGCTCACCGCGGCCCGCATGAATACGTCCCGGCGACGGTCGCGGCCGCGGTGCGGCCGGTGGGGCGGCCGCGGGTGTGCGCCTCGGGCGGGGCGCACCGGCGTGCGGCGGCAGAGCCTTCCGGCCGGGACGCCCCTCATTCCGACCGTTGCTACGCATTGTATGCACTACCGCTGTGACCTGCGGCGTTACACGTGAAACCCGGGAGGTGCAGATTGGCCTGATCCGGTCATTCCACCCCCGCCCCGCGCCCGGCGCACCCGTGGCGCCACTACCCCCGGTGACCGGCTCGTCGACCGAAACCGGCGATTCCTCCACCCCCGTAGGCGCCGCCTCACCCAGCGCGTTCAAGAAACCGTCCTTTCGGTTCCCTTACGGAACGTGACTCATCGCCCCGATTCCTCTCTTTCCGCTAGATTCCTGGGCGTTCGATGCAATTGCATCTGACGGGTCGGCCGCCTGTCGCCCCGGCAGGCCGCACCGAGCACCACCCGAAGCGTCCGCCCAGGACGGGCCCCGACGCGGGCCGGGACCGTCCCCCGGCCCGTGCGGGGCCCAATCCCCCCGCCCCGGCCCGCTCCAAGCAGGCCCGGGAGGCGGGTGCGGGAGAACCGGCACACGGACGCGACGTGACACACCGCCGCACCGATGCAACTCTCCGCAACCTTTGCGCCGCGCCGTCCCGGGGCGCTGGACTTGGACGACCGCGGCGGGACGGAACCCGCCGACGGAGGGGCACCACCCTCCCCGGAGCGCCTTCCGCTCCCTGGTGCCCCACCGACAAGCGGCAGATGCCCGCAGCGGCAGCGGCCCGGGGGGACGTCCTCCTCCCGGGCCGCGCGGAGCACGGGCATCCGGAGAGGGGCGGGGCGGGCCCGCCCCGCACGGCGGGAGTCCCTGCGGCTGCGGGCGCGGCGCCGCGGCGCTAGGGTGCCTGCCGTGGACTCTGTGGAGCAGGACGGGAACGCCCACGCGCCGGCCGTGGGGACGCGGGAGCACGCGTGGGCGAGGATTCTGTGGGACTTCCACACCGCCCCCGCCGCCGAGGACGTCAAGGGCGACATCATCCTCGCCCTGGGAAGCCACGACGTCCGCGTGGCCCACCACGCCGNCCCCGGGGCCCCCCCCCCCCCCCCGCCTCTGGCGGCAGGGCGCCGCACCGCTCGTCGTGTTCTCCGGCGACCGGGGGCGGCGCACCGGCGGCGGCGACGGGCACGCCCGGTGGGCGCGCCCGGAGGCCGAGGTGTTCGCCGAAGCCTCGGGGCTGCCACAGGAGGCGGTCCTGCTGGAGGACCGGGCCACCAACACCGGGGAGAACTTCGGCTGCGCCCGCGCGCTGTGCCGGAGGCGGGGCATCCGGGTGCGCACGGCCGTGGCCACCGCCAAGCCCTACATGGCCCGCCGCGCGCTGGCCGCCGCCGCGGTCAACTGGCCCGAGGCCGAGTGGACGTTCAACGCCTTCGGCGGCGGCTACGAGGGCTACACCGACGACGCCCACCTGCCCGAGGAGCTGGTGGCGTTCCTCGTCGGCGACCTGCAGCGCCTGGCGGTCTACCCGGGACGGGGGTGGAGCGCTCCGGTGGACATCCCGCCCGCGGTCCGCGAGGCCTTCGCGGGCCTGGTCGAGGCCGGTTTCACCTCCCACCTGCTCTCCCGTGCGCCCGCGCGGCTCTGACGTCCCCGTGAGGGGCGCCGGGCACCCCGCCCCCTGGGGCAGCAGGACGCACCCGACGGCCGCGTAGTCGGGTGCGCGCGTGCGGGCGGCCGTTGCCGGGAAGGGTCGGCGTCCAGCCACACCCCGGCCTCGGGTGCGCGCGCGGGCGGGCGCAGCGGTCGGCCGCAACGGCCCGGCGGCGACGGCACCGTCTGCCGCATCGGGACTCCCGCTCCCCGTTCGCCCCCGTTTCTGTCACCGGGAGCCGATAGAAATACACCATCGCCGATCGACGACCGGCCCGGCACCGCCGTTCCGGACCCTCCATCGGCCCTCCCGAACATGCCCTCCCCCCGAAAAGGTGATGCCGTGGCTCCCCACGACCCCGGACCGGCGAGCGTGCTGTCGATGGTCCCGACCGTCCACGGCCGCAGGCTCGGCAAGGTCCCCTACGTCGAACTCGCCGACGGGCGGGTCCAGGGGGTGGTCTCCAGCGGATCGGCCGGAGAGCGCGTCTACGTGTCCTCCGTCTCCGCCGACTCCCGCACCCTGAGCTGCGCGACCAACAACAACCGCCCCTGCGGCGGCCTGCGCGGCGCACCCTGCAAGCACATCCGCTCGCTCATCGACGAGGCCTGCCGCCACTACGGCGCCGAGCGCGTCGCCGCCTACCTGCGGATGGACGCGGGCCAGGACGCCAAGGACGCGCTCATGGGCCTGCAGGGCCCGGTGGAGCCCGGCCCCACCGGCGTGGTCTTCACCCGTTTCCTGCGCTACCTGTCCTACCTGGAGCACCCGGGCACCACCGCACCCATCCCGGAGATGCACTGGTTCCCGGCGGGGAGGTCCGCCTGATGCTGCCCGCCGCCCTGACCGGGCTCCTCGCCTCCGCCCCGCCCGGGGTCGACGAGGCCCTGGAGCTCACCGACGGCCTGGACGCCGTCCTGACCGACGGCCTGGCCCGCCCCGGCGCCGAGGGCGCCCGGGCGCTGGGGGACCTCGCCGCGGCCACCGGCTCCTCGCCCCTGGCCGCCCCGGTGCGCGAGGCCGTCTCCTCCGTGGGGTCGGGGCCGGTCTCCGCCGCCTCCCTGGCCGCGCTCGCCGGTGCCCGCACCGCCCTGACCGGGGCCGTGCACGACGCCCTCCTGGCCGTCCTGGACACCGCGCTGGGCCGCACCCGCGCCGAGGCCCACGCCCCTGCGGCGCCCGCCGCCGCGCCCGCCCCCGAACTGGAGGGCGCCCGCGCCTGGCTGACCGAGCTGGCCGTGGCCGGGTGGCGCGGCGTCGACCGGGACCTGGCCGCCGGGGCCGACGCCGCCCTCACCCCGCTGCTGGAGGACCCGGCCCGGCGGCGGCTGGCGGTGCTGCTCGACGGGCTCGGCGCCGAGCTGCGCGCCCACTGCCCCCTCTCCGGCGACCAGGACCCCCCGGCCCGCCGCTGGGGCGACCTGTGGGCCCGCGCGGTACTGCTCGCCCAGGACGCCTTCCCCGCCTGGCCCGGCGCCCCCGCCGAGGAGGTCTCCGGCCGCCTGCTGCCGCTGGGCGCCGACCTCCACCAGCACCCCACCGCCTTCCAGGTCCAGGTCCACGCCCTGCTGGAGCCCTCCGGCGGCGGGCCCGCCCGGCTGGTGCGGACCTCGGTGTCGGCGCTCAAGGTCGACGTGCTCACCCGCGAGTCGGTGTGGGGGCTGGTGGCCGAGCACGCGGCGCTGCTCGGCGCGCTCGCCGAGCACCGTGCCCTCGAGGTCGAGGGCATGCCCCTGCTCGACGGCGGCGACCTGGTCTGGCACGACGACCGGGCCCGCAAGGGGGAGCCCGCCGACCGGTTCACCGCGGCCCGGCTGCACCTGTCCGGCGCCGCCGCCCCGGCCGTGCCCGCCCTGGAGCGGCACCCGGCGCGGATCGCCGAGCCGGTGCTGCTGGAGGGCTACGCCGCCAAGAGGACGACCGGGCCCGTCCCCGGGCTGGCGCTCGACCTGGACGGCGCGCGCCTGCCGGTGTCGCTGCTGCGCAGCCCCGACAGCTCCTCGCTCGACGTGAAGGCCGCGGCCTCCTCCGGCGCCTGCATCGGGCTGATGCGCTGGGACGCCGGCCAGTGGTCGGTGCAGCTGCTCGGGGTCGCCGCCAAGAAGGCCCCGGCAGGCCAGACGCACACGGCCGACTGGGCGCTGGGCCCCACCGACCCCAAGTCCGCCTCGGCGCTGCGCAAGTCCGACCCGCTGGGCACGCTCCGCGAGCGCGCCGGGAAGCTGCTGAGGAGGTGAGCATGGCCCCGACCGATCCGCCGCCCCCCGGTGGGGCGGGCCGCCCCGACCCGCACGAGAACCGCCGCCAGGTGCTGTACTGGCGCCTGCTGGCCCGCCTGTCCGGCGCCGAGGAGCAGCCCGCCCTGGAGTCGGCGAGCGTGGCCGCGGCCGAGGCCGTCGGCCTGCCCCCGGCCGTGATGGACCCCGGGGTGAGCGTCGACTCCCTGGTGCAGCGCTTCCCCGAGCTGGCCGCCGACCTGGAGGGGCTCTCCGAGGTCGCCGGGGACGGCGCCGAGGGCGCACCCGCCCCGGACGCCCCGGTCGGCGAGCAGGAGGTGCGCCGCGCCGCGCTGATGTCCAAGCTCCTGCTCAACGTGTTCTCCACCGGCTCGGGCAACGTCACCGCCGAGCAGCTGACGTCCTGGCAGTCCGACGCCGGGTGGCTGGAGCAGGCCTACGGGCACGCCCCCGGGTCGATGCGCGGGCGCCCGCAGGCGGGCGGCCTGGCCGGGACGCTGGGCGGGCTGGAGGGGGACCTGGTGCGCCGGATGCGGCTGCGCGAGGTCCTGGCCGACGACGCCCTGGCCGCCCGCCTGACCCCGAGCATGCCGCTCATCGAGCAGCTGCTCCGGGACAAGTCGAACCTGTCGGGCACCGCCCTGGCCAACGCCAAGGCGCTCATCCGGCGCTACGTCGACGAGGTGGCCGAGGTGCTGCGCACCCAGGTGGCGCAGGCCGGTTCGGGGACCGTGGACCGCTCGGTGCCGCCCAAGCGGGTCTTCCGCAACCTGGACCTGCAGCGCACGGTCTGGAAGAACCTGCCCAACTGGAGCCCTGAGGACCAGCGGCTCTACGTGGACCGGCTGTACTACCGGCGCACCGCCAAGCGGATCGAGCCCGCCCGGCTCGTCGTGGTGGTCGACCAGTCGGGCTCGATGGTGGACTCGATGGTCAACTGCACCATCCTGGCCTCCATCTTCGCCGGGCTGCCCAAGGTCGACGTGCACCTGGTCGCCTACGACACCCGCGCCCTGGACCTGACCCCCTGGGTGCACGACCCCTTCGAGACGCTGCTGCGCACCCGGCTGGGCGGCGGCACCGACGGCACGGCGGCCCTGGAGCAGGTCCGCCCCAAGATCGCCGACCCGCGCAACACCGTCGTGGTGTGGATCTCGGACTTCTTCGAGTGGAACGAGCGCACGGTGTTCGGCGGGATGGAGGCCCTGCACCGCTCGGGCGTGCGCTTCATCCCCGTCGGGTCGGTGACCAGCGGCGGCCGCCAGAGCGTCAACCCGTGGTTCCGGCAGCGCTTCAAGGACATGGGAACCCCCGTGCTCTCCGGGCACGTCAAGAAGCTCGTCTTCGAACTCAAGAACTTTCTCGGCTAGGAGTGGACCCCTCAATGACCGACCAGATGCTGCGCGCCCCCGCCGAGGTCGAGTACGCACAGGAGCTGGCCTGGCTGGAGTCGGTGGACGACGGCCCCAAGCCGTTCACCTGGCGGCTGAGCCCCAAGATGGTGCGCGCCTTCGTGCTGGGCTCCGAGCCCGGGGACGGCCTGGACCGCGAGATCTCCCAGAAGTGGTTCGGCGACCGCACCTTCGTCGAGCGCGCCATCGTCACCCTGGCCTCCGACCGCGGCCTGCTGCTCATCGGCGACCCCGGCACCGGCAAGAGCTGGCTGGCCGAGCTGCTGGCCGCGGCGGTCTGCGGCGACTCCACCCTGGTGGTGCAGGGCACCGCGGGCACCACCGAGGACCACATCAAGTACTCCTGGAACGTGTCCATGGTCATCGCCAAGGGCCAGTCCCGGGAGGCGCTGATCCCCTCGCCGATCATGACCGCCATGGAGCGCGGCGCCGTCGGCCGCTTCGAGGAGCTGACCCGCTCCACCAGCGACGTGCAGGACGCCCTCATCTCCATCCTGTCGGAGAAGTACGTGTCCATCCCGGAGCTGAACAGCGGAGACAACACCGTCTTCGCCAAGCCCGGCTTCGCGGTCATCGCCACCGCCAACAGCCGCGACAAGGGGGTCAACGACCTGTCCTCGGCGCTGAAGCGGCGCTTCAACTTCGTGAAGATCCCGGTGGTCTCCAACCGCCGCAGCGAGGCCGAGATCGTCCGCTTCCGCACCACCGAGCTGCTGCGGCGGCACGACATCTCCCTGGAGGTGCCGCCGTCCCTGCTGGACGTGCTGCTGCAGAGCTTCACCGACCTGCGCGCCGCCTCGGCGGCGGCCTCCGGCGACGACGAGCGCCTGGAGTCGGCGCTGTCCACCGCCGAGCAGATCGGCGTGCTGGAGGACGCCATCCTGCACAGCCACTTCTTCGGCGACAGCACCCTGCGCGCCCGGACGCTGGCCGGGTCCCTGGTGGGCTCGCTGGCCCGGCGCACCCCCGAGGACCTGGCCATCCTGAACAAGTTCTGGCACGGCGTGGTCGAGCCGCGCGGCGCCGACGAGGACGGGGCGGGGCCGTGGCAGGAGTTCCTGGAGGGCGGCAAGCAGGCGATCGAGGCCCTGTCGTGAGCACGGCCGCCGCGAACGGCGGCGCCCCGGCGGGCGCCGCCCCCTTCACCCCGCTGCGCGAGCGGCTGCGGGAGGCCGCCGACGAGTTCGCCGGGGCGCCGGGCGCGGCCGCCGACATCCTGGCCGGGATGGTCGACGACGTGGACCGGGCGCTGCGCGAGCCGGTGGAGGTCTTCCCCGTCGCCCACCACTCCCCCGCAGCGGCCCTGGCCATGGCGCGCCGCCTGCGGGAGAAGCGGCCCAAGGCGGTCTTCGTGGAGCTGTGCGAGGACCTGGCCCCGCTCCTGGACGAGCTGCGCAACTGCAAGCTGCCCGTGGCGCTGCAGGCCTTCGCCTCCGAGCCTGAGGGCCTGCCCTCCAAGGGCGGGCCGCTGAGCGTGATCGCGCCCATCACCGAGGCCTCGGCCGAGTACCAGGCCATCGCCTACGCCCTGGAGACCCCGGGGGTGGAGCTGGTGGCGGTGGACCGCTCGGTGGACCTGGTCTTCCAGTGGGACGCGGCCCGCCAGGCCGGTCCCGAGGGCGAGAGCGGCGAACAGGGCGGCGGGTCCGGGGACGGCGCCGCCGAGGCGGCGGGCCTGCACGGCGGCGCCGTGGGCGTGGAGATCGGAGACCTGCGCCCGCGCTTCGCCGACCTGGAGGAGCACCTGCTGCACCGCGGCCGGGTGCGCCACTGGTCGGAGTGGTGGGACCAGTACGTCGAACAGCCCCTGGCCCGCGCCGACCACGACACCTACCGCCAGGTCATGGTGGCCATCGGCGGGCTGTTCCGCCGCCTGTCGCCGCGCAACGCCCGCCTGGCCGTGGACGAGGACCGCGAGCGGCACATGTGGCGGCGCATCCGCGAGCACCTGGCCGCCACCGGCACCGACCCCGCCGACAGCGTGTTCGTGTGCGGCGCCTTCCACTCCGCCAGCCCGGTACAGGAGGCCTCCTCCACCGCCGGGGACGGCGGCTTCACCATCCCGCCGCCGACCGGCACCGACTGGCTGTACGGGCTCATCCCCTCCAGCAACTCGGCCATCGAGGCCCAGTTCTCCCTGGCCCAGGGGGCGGTGTCGGTCGCCTCGGCCACCTGGTCCAAACACGTGTCGGCGCGGACGGTGCGGCCGTTCCGCCTCAAGGGCCAGAAGGGCACGGGGGCGGCGGGCGGGCGTTCGGCCGCGCCCGCCGCGGCGGTGCCCACGCCCCCCGACCCCGGGCGGCTGTCGGGGTTCCTGTCCGCGCCGCCGGAGCTGGACCCGCTCGACGAGGCGGAGCTGCGTACCTGGTGCGTGGACCTGGTGCGGCTGGCCCGGCGCAACGGGTACGCCTCCAGCACCGCCGACGCCATCGCGGTCTATGAGACCTCGGTGCTGCTGGCGGGGATGCGCGACCGGGCCCGCCCCACCCCCTACGACTTCCAGGACGCGGCGGTCACCTGCATCGAGAAGGACACCGTGCCGGGCCGCCGGGACGTGCGGCGGCTGTGCGAGATCCTGCTCGGCGGGGACCGGGTGGGATCGGTGGGCTACCACTCGATGCCGCCGCTGGCCCGGGACGTGGCCGACCGCCTGGAGCCGCTCGGGGTGGACCTGGGCAAGCGCACCGTGCAGCGCATCCTCATCGACCTGCGGGCCGAACCGGAGCTGGCGCCGGCCTCCATGCTGCTGTGGCGGCTGCGGCGGGTCCTGGGCGATGCGGTGCGGCCCATCGCCGGGGCGTGCGCCCTGGGCGACCGGTCGGTCCAGGAGAGCTGGGACGTCTCGCTCGGCCGCGACCAGCGCTCGCTGATCGAGCTGGGGTATGAGGGCGTCACCGTCGAGCAGGTGCTCGAACAGCGGTTGCGGCGCGCCGCCTGGGACCCCAAGGCCACCGCCGCCTCGGTGCTGGCGGCGGCCGAGGACGCCATCGTGCTGCTGGACTCCCCGGCCCTGGTGGCCGAGCTGGGGCGGCGGGCGGTGGAGGTGCTGGCCTCCGAGCGCACCGCCGACGGCGCCCCGGAGGTGCTGCGCCGCTTCCGGGCGCTGGTGGCGCACTTCCGCGGCACCGGCGCGGGGCTCCCGGCCTGGTGCGAGGCGTTCGTGAAGGCGGGGTACGCGCACTACTGCACCCTGCTGCCGCGGGCCTTCGCCGAGGAGGAGGCGGGCGTCGGGCAGGTGGCGGCGATGCTGTCGTTCCTGTTCTCCCTGGAGAGCACGGCGCTGGCGCTGGGGTGCGACCGGGACCAGCTGGAGCTGGCGGTGGCGCAGTCGCACCCGGAGGACGCGGCCAAGGTGGCGCTGCTGTGGGCGGCCCGCCACCGGCTCGGGGCGCTGACCCGGGACGAGCTGCGGGCGCGCTGCGCGGAGCTGCTGGACAACCCGCTGGTGGTGCCGTCCTACCCGCGCTACCTGAGCGGGTTCGCCCAGGCGCTGGGGCCGGTGCCCGAGCTGGCGCCGTTCGTGGTGGAGGCGGTGTCCGAGGCGTTCGCGCGGCTGCCCGACCGGGTGCTGCTGCCGTGGCTGCCGGTCCTGGTGGAGACGCTGCGCAAGGACGCGGGGCCGATGATGGCCGCGCTGGTGCGCGAGGCCGGGCGCACGTTCCCGGGCAGGCTGGGGGCGCTGGACGCCTGGACGCCGCCGTGGGCTCGGGCGCAGGGGCCGGGCGGCGACGGGCCCGGGGCGGCGCCGCCCGGGTCCGGGGGCGGCGGCCCCGCCGCCGAGCTGCTGGACCGCCACCGGGCCTCCGGTGACGCCGTGGCGGCGGTCCTGGGGGTCGAGGGCGTGTGGTCGAGCCCGGGGGCCGGGGAGGGCGGGGACGCCTCTCCGGGGGCCCAGGAGGCGGCCGCCCTGGTCGGGCGCCACCCCGCGGCAGCGGCGGCGGTGGCCGCGCTCATCGGCCCGGCGTAGCGCGAGCGCGTCAGGCGCCGGGAACGCCGGTACCCGGGGGGCTGCCCCCCGGGTACCGGCGTCGGGACGGCGGGTCCGGGAGAACGGGCAGGGCCGTGCGGGGAGGGCGCCCCGAACGGCCCTGCTGCCTGCCGTCCCTAAGGTGCGGCCGCGCCACGGCGCCCTCTGTCGGAGGCGCCCCCGCTCGTCGATGAACGTGCCGCACGTTCCCAGGAGCACGTCGTCGGCGACCGGCCCATAGATCATTGATGGGAAGTCTCTGAACCTGCTGCGGACACGGCGAGGGGCGCCCGCGGTCGGTGCGTACGGGCCGGGTGCGCCAGAGTCGGGGCGTCGGGGCGGGTGGTCCGCACGCCGAAGGGCCGGTGGGGGCGGGGTGTGCCGGAGGAGGATCCGCGCGCTCTGCACCGCGATCCGGCGCCCGGCTGATCGGCGCCCCGGTCAAACGGTTACCGGCGGTCTTCGACCACTGATCGGGGCACATGAGTATGTCGACGAGAAGTGAGAGGGCATGTTCGCCGGTTCCGACAGCGTTCAGACCACCCGGCGCGGCGCGGTGCCGACGGGTTCAGACAGCACCACGGCCT
>NZ_ANBH01000171.1 GCF_000341185.1 Nocardiopsis chromatogenes YIM 90109 | reverse complement strand
AACGCTGTCCACACTCACGAACAGAACCAGGGCACACGTTTCCCATCGACTCGCATCGACGATATGGGCGGTGGTGGACGTGTCGAGCCGGTAGGAGACCAGTCCTGCGCCCCCGCGGTACTGCTGAAGCGGTGGTTGAGCCGCCACCGCGCCCCTTGGCCGGGCGAGAGGCGCACACGGCCCCCCGGGTGCCGTCGCACTCGTGCATGCGCACCACGTGCGCGGCGGAGGGCGCCCCCTGGGGGCGAAGTCGGCCGGGGCCGGTTCCGGCGGGCGGCCGCCTCCGCGTCGGCTCAGCAGGCTAGGCGTCGTCGAACTCCGGGACGCCGTAGGTGCCGACCGACACGCCCGTCCGGCGCACCTCGCCGCCGTCGTCATAGAAGCAGGTGGCGTCCTCCACCTCGGCCTCGGGTGCGGCGCGCACCACCTCGTCCATGTCGCACAGCACCTTCTCCGCGCCGGTGCGGTAGCGGAGCTGCTCCTGCACCGCCTCGCGCACCACCGGGCCCTCGGGCATGTCCTGCTGGTACTGCACGATGAAGCCCGAGGACTCGATGTCGACCGAGTAGTCGAACTCCTCGCCCATGAACGTGACCGTGCAGGTCGCCGACTCGCCCTCCTCGCCCGCGATGTCGGGGCAGGTGTACTCGGCGTCGGGGTCGGCCGTCATGGCGAAGGAGGAGATCTTCTCCAGGGCCTCGAAGGCGATGCGCTCGCTGAGCGGGGCGTCGTCGGCGGGCTCGTCGGGCAGCTCGTCCTCGTCCAGCTCCGGCCGCTCCTCGGGGACCTCGCCCTGCTCCAGCTCGCCGGGCGGCTGGGCCCCGGACGCGCCGGAGAGCTCCTCCTCAGCCAGCGCGGCCTGCTCGGTGGAGGGGGCGGGGCCGGGCTCCTGGGCGCCGCCCGCGCACCCGGCCAAGGCGAGCACGGCGCCGGCGGCGGCCGGAACGAGGGCGAAGCGGGGGATCCGCACTGCTTCCGCAAGCATCGTCGGGGGCATTCCTTACCGTGGGGTCGTCGGCGGCCGTGCCCGGCCGCGCACGAGAACACGGTGGCGGAGCCGCCGGGAGGGAATCTCCGACACATGATGCCATCGTTGGGACGCGCTCCGTCTTCGTCCCCCCGGCCCCGGCCCCCGGGCCCGTGCGCCCCGCCGGGTCAGTCCTGGCGGCCGATGCCCTCCTCGCGCAGCTTGGCGGCGGTGGCCTCGCGGCGCGCGAACACGTCCGCGGACATCTCGTTCATCTGCTTGAGGACCTTCTTGCGCGGGCGCGCGGCCAGCCGGTCGATGTAGAGCCGCCCGTAGGTGTGGTCGGTCTCGTGCTGCAGGCAGCGGGCGAAGTACCCGGTGCCCTCGATCTCCACCGGAGCGCCGTCCTTGTCGAAGCCGGTCACCCTGGCGTACTCGGCGCGCGGCAGCTCGGCGTGCGGGCCGGGCACCGACAGGCACCCCTCGTTCTCCACCGCCAGGGCGGCCCCGGCCCCGCGCTCGGCCAGCACGGGGTTGACGATGTGGCCGACGTGGCGCACGCCGTCGTCGTCGGGGCAGTCGTAGACGAACAGCCGCAGGTCCTCGCCGACCTGGTTGCCCGCCAGGCCGACGCCCTCGGCCGCGTACATGGTCAGGAACATGTCGTCGATGAGCGCGGACAGCTCGGCGCCGCCGAACATGGCCGGGTCCGCGTCCCTGTTCACCCGGTGCAGGACGTCGTCGCCGACGACGGTGATGGGGCGCACCCGGCCGCGGGCGGCCTCGGGCGCCGTCGCGGGGTAGTCGTCGACGGGCTCGCCCTGCACGCGCACCCGGGTGTCGACGGGGTGCTCGGGGGTGGACTGCTCGGACATGCGCTGCTCGCTCTTTTCCGCATCATCTGGTGGCCTTGGTGCGCAGGGGGTCGCCCGCCGCCGCGCAGACCTTCGCAAAATAGCATAAATTCCCAGGTCATGCGCGCGCTATCGGGGGCGGGGAGGCGCCCTGCNCCGGCGGGCGCCCGCCAATATGATCGTGCATATGGACCAACTCGCCGGGAAGCAGGGAACGTGGAGCTTCGACGACGGGAAGGTCGTCATCCAATACGCGGCCGGCTGGCTCGCACCCGCCCTGCACAAGGCGCTCGTGCGCTCCGAGGTGCCCATGGAGGCCATCGCCGGGGTGGAATTCCGCGCCCGCATGGGCGGCGCCAAGAAAAAGGGCTGGGAGCTGCGGCTGCGCCTGCACGAGCGCACCGACCCCTACAGTTTCGTCGGCGCCGCCCTTTCCCGGGACGAGCCCTTCCTGCTGACCGGCGACGCCAAGAAGGAACTGGTGGCCGAATACTACGCCGACCAGATCCGCTTCGCCGCCGAACAGGCCGGCAGGCCCGCCCCCGGCACCGCCACCCGGCTGGTGGCGGCGCTGCCGCTGCACATCCAGGTGCACGAGGGGACGGCGGCCTTCGACGGCTCGTCGCTGAGCCTGCAGTGGGCCGGGAACGCCTCCGGGCCCAAGCGGGCGCGGCAGCGCATGGAGTACCCGCTGGAGTCGATCGAGAAGGTGGAGTGGGTCCCCTCCGACGGGTGGGAGTACGGGCTGTTGCGGGTGGTCGAGCGCGGCGGCGGGGACCGCAAGGCCGTCAAGCCCGCCAAGGACCTGGCGTGCCTGCTGTTCGACGAGGGGGCCGAGCAGGGCAGGGCGCTGCTGATGGCGGCGACGGTGACCGCCTACCTGTGGGCCGCCGAGGACGGGGGCCGGGCGGCGGGCGAGCCGCCCATGGTCGATGGGCCCCCGGCGGGCGGAGCGCCGTCCGCCGCCGGTGAGGGCGCCCCGCCGCCGGAGGGCGAGGACCCCGACCCGCAGAGCCGCGTGATCTACGCCCGCATCCGCGAACTGGGGCGCCTGCACGCCGAAGGGCTGCTCACCGACGAGGAGTTCGGCGCCAAGAAGGCCGAGCTGCTGGACCGGCTGTGAGGTCCCCCGGCCCAGGGGGCCGGGGGCCGCGCGCCGCTCGCCGACCGGGTACCCGGTCTCATCGGCACCGGGCGGCCCCGCCCGGTGTCCGACCCGGCCCGGGCGGGGCCGACGCGCAGCGGCGGTGCCGCGGGGCCGGGTCGCGGCCACCGCGCTCGCGCAGGCCGCCGGGGATCCGCCGGTCCCCGCACGGAATGGCGCAGACGGCCTCGACGGCCGCCCGGGCCGGGTGAGACGCGATCCCGGCGGCGTCTCGCCCGGCCCGGTGTCCCCGCAGGTCGACCCCCGGTTCGGGCGGTATGGGACACCGGGGTCGGCCGCGGTTCACCGGCCGCGCCTCACCGGAGCGCCGCGACCGCCTCGACCTCGACGAGCTGGTCGTCGTAGCCCAGCGCCGCCACACCGAGCAGGGTGGCGGGGGCGTCGTGCCCGCCGAAGGAGGCCCGGACCACGTCCCAGGCCTCGACGAGGTCCTCCTGGCGGGAGGAGGCCACGTACACGGTGTACTTCACCACGTCGGTCAGGGCCGCCCCGGCCTCGTCCAGGGCCGCCTCCAGGTTGATGACGCAGCGGCGCGCCTGGGCCTGGAAATCGCCGGGGGCGACGGTGGAGCCGTCCACGTCCAGGGGGCAGGCCCCGGCGGTGTAGACGGTGCGCGCGGTGGTGACCGCCGCGTACGCGTAGTCGATGTCGTCGGTGAGTCGGTCGCTGGATCGGATCAGCTCGATGTGTTCGCTCATCGCGCCCGATCCTAGAAGGAGGGCCCGGCGCCGCCCCACCGGTTTTCCCGGCGGCCGGACCGGGCCCGCGGCCCCCGGCACCGGATCCGGCCCGCCCGCCTCAGCGGTACCAGCCGTTGCCCTGGGTGAAGCACCGCACCAGGTAGTCGCGGAGCGAGACCACCGCCAGGCGTCGGCGGTCGGTCTCGTGGTCCCACACGACGATGCCGGGGCCGTAGTCGGTGTGCACGTAGGCGAACTGGGGCCCCATGTCGCTGTCCCCGAAGAAGATCATCTCGTCGAAGGGGGCGTAGAGCTCCACGTAGTCGGGCTCGGAGCGCATGGCGAGGTTGTCCTCGACGAGCCGCTCGGCGTTCCACACCACGGCGTCGCCGTACTCGTTGTACACGCCGTCCGTCTCCCGCAGCAGGGAGGCCAGCTCGAAGGGCAGGGGAAGGGACAGGGCCTTCTCCACCTCGGAGAGCATCGCCTCGTCCGCCGGGGCCGCGGGTTCGGCCTCGGGATGAAGTTCACCGATCAGTTCACGCCACACAAGGTGAATCATCACAGGTCGGACCCGCACGCGGGAAACCGGCGGGCGCGAGTCCCCCGAATCCTCTCCGAGGAGCGGCCGATTCGCCCCCTTCGCCGGGGTGTGCGATGTGTCCTGTGTCGCTTCGGCACGCCGAGGGCGGCGAGCGGATGCGCCACCCCCTCCATGTGGAATATGGTGGCCTCGCCCTCCGTTGGAGGGGGTGCGGGCCGGTGCGGTAGCAAGTGTCCCCCGGGCTCCATTCATTGCCTTCGCGGAATACCGCGTCGGGCGCCTTCGGGCGACCCGGCGGCCTTCGGAGCCGCGTTGCGCCCTGCGCCGTGAGGCGACCGCCGTATCGGCCCGCACATACACACCACCCCGCCCTCAGGGCGGGGTCTTTTTGTGTCCGGGGGGTTCGCACGGCCGCCTCGGGCGCCCGACCTCCGGGTGCCTCGACCGGCGGCCTGCCCGTGGCGGCGTTCGCCGACGCGGTGGAGCCTCCCTCGCCGCACTCCGGTCGCCCTCGGCGATGACCACGGGGACACGCCCGCTGGTGATGTGTGGTCTCCGTCCGCCCAGGCCGACACGGCCGTCTCGGCCTCGGGGCGGCCCCGCGTCTGCGGTGGTGCCCTGACCGGAGCCTGTCGACGGGCGGCGGGCGGCCGCCCCTGGCGGCCATGGCCGCCGACTCGTCCACGGACACCATCCGGCCTCGACGCCGCTGCCGTCGGACGGTCCTCGCGGCGCGGGCCCTCTGCACGGTCGGCCGGGCCGCCCCCGCGGACCGCGGGTGCTCCGCCCCGCCCCGCCGCCTCCTCCCTCCTCCCGATTCCACCGACCGGTCCGGTTACGTACGAGAATCACCCGGCTCCGGGGAGTCGCGCACCGCGTACGCCTCCTGCTGCTGAATGGGACCGCCACAGCAGACGCCCCAGAGGAGGAACGACCATGTCCCCGGCCCGACGCTTCCCCGACCGCCCCGGCCCCGCCCGCCGCGCGGGGGCCGCCCTGGCGGGCGCGGCGCTGGCCCTCGCGCTCTCCCCCTCCCCCGCCCAGGGCCAGAGCTACCCCGGTTACACCGTGAGCCGCTACGTTCCGCTGAGCGGATCGGACTCCGACATCAGCGGCACCCGCTCGGCCGGGTGCGCGGAGGGCCGGGCGGGACGCAGCGGCCTGCGCGTGCTGTTCTTCGGCACCCAGGAGGCCGACGGCGACCTCCGCCAGCCGGGCACCAGCGCCGGGAGCCGCACCCCGCGCGTGCCCGCCGACCGGGCGGTGCGGGCCGCGGCCGCCTGGGCCGACGGTTTCCAGGACTGCGCCCCCGGGGACGCCGGGGCCGTCCTGGCCCTGGGCGTCAACAACAAGTCCGACGGGAAGGCGTCGGGGTCCGGCGCCGGGTCCGTCTGGGCCGACGTGGTCGACCGGGCCGACACGCGCATCTCCGACGGCCGGGTGACGGTGGCGGGCGCCGTGGACGCCGAGCCGGAGTGGTCGTCGGCGTCCTGGGCACGGGCGTGGGTCGACGCCTACACCTCGGGGTCCTCCACCCGGCTGTACGCGGCCAACTCCGCGGGCGGGTGCCCGCAGTACGGGTCCTCCGCCACGGCGTGCAACAACGGCTGGAAGCTGTCGGACGTGCACTACGTGTCGTCCGGGGCGTCGAGCCGGATCCACGCGGTCCCGCAGATCTACCGCACCGACGGGATCCAGGCCCGCCAGTGGGCGGCGGTCAGCGCCTGGGGCGCCGACCGGGGCAGGGGGCCGGTGCGGTTCGCGGGGTCGATGTCGCAGCGCATCGCCTGCAAGCAGCGCGGAGGGTGCGAGAGGACCGACAACACGGCCAAGGCGGCCTGGACGCAGCTGCGCGAGGAGCTGAACGCCCACCCGGAGACCCGCATCGGCGACCTGCCCTACGCGACCGATGTGCGGTGGCCGTAAGGCGGCGTGCGGGGCCGGTGCGCATGTCCCCTGAGGGCGGCGCGGAGCGGAGCGGAACGGCGCATGCCGGGGACATGAGGTCCCGGCGCACTCGGCGGCCGGTCCGGCCCCGCCGGTCCCCGCCCGCCCTTCGGGGACAGCGGCCGTCAATAGGCCAGTTCGGCCACCACCCCGCGGTGGTCGCTGCCGGGGACTTCGTGCACCTCGGCGCCGCGGGCCGCCATGTCCCGGTAGAAGACGTGGTCCAGCCGCACCATCGGCGCGGACGCGGGCCAGGTGAAGCCGGGCCCCCACCCGGCGGCGCGCTGGACCTCGTCGAAGCCGTCGAAGGCTTCCATGGCACGGTCCGTCGCGGCGGTGTTCAGGTCACCCGCGACCACCACCGGGCCGTCCCCTTCCGCTTCGGCGGCTGCGGCCAGGGCGCCCAAGGAGTCGTCGCGCTGGCCGACGGACCTGGGGCGCAGTGAGGCGACGTGGCCGACCAGAACCGCGACGTCGCCGCCGGGGGCGTGCACGGTCGCGCGCAGGCCGCGGGTCATCCCCACGGCGATGTCGAGCGGCGCGGTCGCATCGACGGGGTGGCGGCTCCACAGGCCCACGGTCCCCTGCCGGATCCATGTGCCGTCCGCGCCGAGCGCGCTGGAGGCGCATTCGGCGGGTCCGGCGACCTCTTCCACGGCCACCACGTCGGCGCCCCAGCCGGAGACCTCGCGCAGCGCCCCGCAGGGGTCGGGGTTGTCGGCGCCGATGTTGAGGGTGGCCGCGGTCAGTCGTCCGGCCCCCGTGTCCGAGCCGTTGGACGCGCCCAGGCCGGGGACGTAGGCAGGGACGAACAGCAGCGCCCACACCAGGGCGGAGAGGCCGATGACCGCCCCGCCCGCGCGGGAGCGGAGGAGGAGGGCCCCGAGGGCGGCCGGGAGGATGAGGACTCCGACCCAGGGCAGGCCGGAGTCGAGGAACACACCGGGGTCCCCGGGGATGAGCAGGCGCCCGGCCAACAGGAGCGCCACCAGGGCCCCTGTGCCGACGAGGACCGCATCACCGGCCCGCAGGCGTCTGGGGCGGGGTTTTCGGGGTGTTCTCTCGCTCATGGGGCTCATCCTGGGCTCGCCTCTTAAGAGCCGCGTGAGAACAGCGGCCCTAGGAGTGAGAGACAGGCCGCACCCATCGCGTTCGGCGTATCCGGGGAATCACGCCCTAGGCCAGCGGGACGTCGAGTCTTCGGCACCCCGGGAGGAACAGCGGCGGAGCAGCCAGGTACCCCGCTCAC
This sequence comes from Nocardiopsis chromatogenes YIM 90109, assembly GCF_000341185.1. Classification (GTDB taxonomy): domain Bacteria; phylum Actinomycetota; class Actinomycetes; order Streptosporangiales; family Streptosporangiaceae; genus Nocardiopsis_A; species Nocardiopsis_A chromatogenes. The sequence goes on along the minus strand of NZ_ANBH01000171.1, from coordinate 3,679 downwards.
TCCTCCGGTTGGGCGCCGGGCCGGTGGGGTGGGGGTGGCGGGCGACGCCGAGCAAGGCCGGTGACTCTTGCCGCAGCGCCGTCCGGCGGCAGGCGCGCAGAGGGCCACCGGAGAAAGCGGCCACGGGGTCAGCCGGTACCCCGCTCACAGACCCGGCCAGGCGGCGGGTCGGCGGAGTGCGAGGAAGGGGCGGCGACGACGGAAGTCGGCGCCCCCTACGGCAGCGCCGTCGGCCGCCCCGCGTGTACACGGCCAACGAAGAAGGCAGCGACTGTCGAAACGAGGCGGTTCCCTTGGCCCCACCCGCCATCCACCATGGCCCCTAACGATCCGCACAGGCGGCTCGGCCGGTGCCCCGCTCACAGGCCCCGGCCGGGCGGCGGACCGCCGGCGTGCCAGGAAGAACGCGGAGACAACGCAGGTCGGTGCCCCATCCGGCGGCCCTGTCGGCCACCCGGCGTGTGCGTGGTCGCCGTGATGGGCGACGACGATCGGAGCGAGGCGGTTCCCCCGTCCCTGCACCAGGAGTTGCCGCCCTTCACGGTGACCACCCGCGCGCCCGACGCCCGACAGCGCTGCCGGGCAGGGCCGCCGACCTCCCTCGCCGCCGCACTCTCCGGGGGTCATCCGCAGGCAGGGCGGGCGAGAACGCTACCCCCGACCGATATACGGCATCCCCGTCGCCATCAGGGTCATCCACTGCACGTTGGCCTCCAAGGGCAGGGCCGCCATGTCCGCCACCGCGCGGGCCACGTAGGCCGCGTCGAACACCGGCTCCGGCGCGCGGCCCCCGTCGGCCTGGAGCGTCCCCGCCGCGATGCCCTCCGTCAGCTCGGTCGCCGCGTTCCCGATGTCGATCTGCCCGCACGCGATCCCCAGCGGGCGCCCCTCCAGCGCCAGCGACTTCGTCAGCCCCGTCAGCGCATGCTTCGTCGCCGTGTACCCCACCGACATCGGCCGCGGCACCTGCGCCGACACCGACCCGTTGTTGATGATCCGCCCGCCCCGCGGCTCCTGGCGGCGCATCCGCGCGAACGCCTCGCGCGCGCACCAGAACGCCCCCGTCAGGTTGACGTCCACCACCCGCCGCCACTCCTCGTCGCCGACCTCGTCCACCGCGGTCGGGGCGGGCATCGCGCCCGCGTTGTTGAACAGCACATCGACGCGCCCCCACCGCTCGTCGACGGCCCCGAACAGCGCCCGCACCGCGTCCGGGTCGGCCACATCGCTGCCCACCGCCGCAGCACGCTCGCGCTCGGCGGCCGCCGCGAGCTCGACCGTCTCCTCCAGCCGCTCCCGCCGGCGCCCCGCCAGGGCCACCGCGTAGCCGCGCCCAAGCAGCTCCAGCGCCACCGCGCGCCCGATCCCGCTCCCGGCGCCCGTGACGACCGCCACACGCCCTTCGCCCTCGCCCCGCTCCGGTGCCGCTGTGCCCATCGCCGTCCGCTTCCCTTCTCCGATCCGAGCCGCTCCGAGCCCGCGCCCCGTCACCGCAGGGCCGCGTGCTGCCGCGCATCCTCCCATGGGCAGCGCACGCCACCTCGCAGGGCACGGGCGCACGGGTGGGCGACGTGCCGCCGCCGCACGGCCGCGCGGGAAGGCCGCGCGCCGCCGCCGTACAGGGCGAGGTCGGGCGGGCGGCGGGGCGGGGCGGCCGGGATCCGCCGTCGCCGTCCCTTAGGGGAACCCCCGACAGGGGACCCCGCACCACTGCGCCCTGTCCTCACGCCCCGCCACAATGGAGCGAGCGGCCCGGTGCCCTGCGCCGACCGGCCGCCCGCCGTACCGCCGACACCGCCGAGGACACCGCCCATGATCCGCGTCGACCGCCCCGCCGCCACCGGACGCCTGTACCTGCTGGCGTGGTCGCTGCTGCTGGTCGCGCTGGCCGCCACCGGAGTGGTGCTGCTCGTCCTGTTCTCCGTGGCCATGGTCCTGACGGCGATCTGGATCGGCCTGCCCATCGCCGTGATGCTCACCCCCCTCATCCGCAGCCTGGCCGACACCTGCCGCCGCGTGCTCGGCCAGTTCCTCGACGAGGGCCCCATCCCCTCCCCCTACAGCCCGCTGCCGCAGGGCACCTTCCCCGCGCGCATCCGCGCCGTGTTCACCGACCCCGGAACCTGGCGCGACATGGCCTGGCTGCTGCTCAACGGCACCGTCGGCGTCATCGTCGCGGGCCTGCCCGCGGTGCTGGTCGCGCACGCCGTCTACCAGACCCTCTACGCCACCGTCCTGTGGCGGTTCGTGCCCGACCTGTACGGCCTGCCCGTGCAGAACCAGACCGAGGCCTTCGTCGCGCTCGTCCCGGCCGTCGTGGAACTGGCGGTGTTCTGGCGCGCGACCCCCGCCCTGCTGCGGCTGTACGCCCGGATGAGCCGCTGGCTGCTGGCCCCCACCGAGAAGGCCCGCCTGCACGCCCGCGTCGAGCACCTGGCCACCTCCCGCGCCGACACCATCGACGCCCAGGCCTCGGAGGTCCGGAGGATCGAGCGCGACCTGCACGACGGCGCGCAGGCGCGGCTGGTGGCCCTGGGCATGAGCCTGGGCATGGCCGAGGAGCTGCTCTCCCAGGACCCCGACACCGCCCGGCGGCTGCTGGCCGAGGCCCGCGAGGCCACCCGCCAGGCCCTCGACGAGCTGCGCGACCTGGTGCGCGGCATCCACCCGCCGGTGCTGGTCGAACGCGGCCTGGACGGTGCGGTGCGCGCGCTCGCGGTGTCCCAGCAGCTGCCCATCGACGTCGACATCGACCTCCACGGGCGCGCCCCCGACCCGGTCGAGTCGGCCGCCTACTTCGCGGTGGCCGAGGTGCTGACGAATGCGGCCAAGCACTCGGGCGCCTCCCAGGCGTGGGTGCGCATCACCCACGTGCACGGGCGGCTGATGATCCTGGTCGGGGACGACGGGCGCGGCGGCGTCGACGAGTCGGGGGGCTCGGGGCTGCGGGGCATCCGGCGCAGGCTGGATTCGTTCGATGGCACCATGAACATCGTCAGCCCGGCGGGCGGGCCGACGATCGTGACCATGGAGCTGCCGTGCGCGTTGTCATCGCCGAAGACCTGGCCCTCCTCCGCGACGGGCTGATCCGCCTGTTGGAGGCCCACGAGTTCACCGTCGTGGCTGCCGTGGAGAGCGGGCCCCAGCTGCGGGACGCGCTGGTGGAGCACCGCCCGGACGTGGCCGTGGTGGACGTGCGGCTCCCGCCGACCTTCACCGACGAGGGCCTGCAGGCCGCGATCGAGGCGCGCGGGCAGGTGCCGGGGCTGCCGATCCTGGTGCTGTCGCAGCACGTGGAGCAGCTGTACGCGCGCGAGCTGCTGTCCGACGACCGGGGGGCGGTGGGCTACCTGCTCAAGGACCGGGTGTTCGACGTGGGGCAGTTCCTCGACGCGGTGCGCCGGGTGGCCGGGGGCGGCACCGCGATGGACCCGGCGGTGATCTCCCAGCTGCTGGCCAAGCACGGGGACGAGGGGCCGATGGCGTCGCTGACCCCGCGCGAGCAGGAGGTGCTGGGGGAGATGGCCGAGGGCCGGTCGAACTCGGCGATCGCGGGGCGGCTGTTCATCACGGAGAAGGCGGTCTCCAAGCACATCAACAACATCTTCACCAAGCTGGACCTGCCGCCGTCGGGCGACGACAGCCGCCGCGTGCGCGCGGTCCTGGCGTGGCTGAACAA
>NZ_ANBH01000170.1 GCF_000341185.1 Nocardiopsis chromatogenes YIM 90109 | reverse complement strand
CCCCAAGCTGGCCCTGCCGCCGTCGGGCGACGACAGCCGCCGCGTGCGCGCGGTCCTGGCGTGGCTGAACAACAACTGAGGCGAGGGCGGCGGGCGTGTCCCCAACCGGCGAGAGCCGCAGGGACACGCCCTCTCGCTACGAAGGTCCGCGGGTCATGACATGGACATACGGCCGTGGTCTCTGAGGAGCGCCACCCATTCGGCGGACGGAAGGCCGAGGATACGGTCCGGGTTCACCGTGTCCTGGAGTTCCACGCCCCCGTCACCGTCGATTCTCGCGGCCAGGCACTCTCCACGGAATTGACTGCGGCTCGACTTCTGAAATTCACTGGTAAGCATTTCGCTTCCTCTCTATCAGAGCGCGGGACTCCGGAGGGTTGAGGGACCATGCCAGAGCGGTGGCCAGCAATCGTGCGAGTCGGCGCACCTCGCCCGCGTCCGTGACCGCCCGGCTGGTGACGACGTCCTCCGTATGCGCCAGCGGAGGACGGTCGGCGAACTCCAGCAACCGGAACGCCCCACCGGCCCACACTGGGCTCCCGACGTCCTGAGGGAGGATCAGGATCCGCACACCCGTCGTTTCCAACAGGTGGGTGAGTTGGTCCCGCATAATAGCCGCGTCGCCGACGACATTCGACAATACCGGCTCGAAGACGACGCACTGAAGGTCGCGCCCTCTCAGCTTCTCGAGCCGGGACGTCCGCGATCGGGCAACGGCCTCGACCCGCTCTCGGGGCATGTCCTGGTTCCCCACCTGCAGCAGCTCTCTCGCGTATTCCGGCGTCTGCAGCAGGCCAGGGAGGACGAGCCCCGAGAAGGCCGAGACCGCGACCGCTCGGTCCTCGGACTCAACGGCACGCGTCGCCCACGACGGGAGCGCGGCGGCTCTCCCTTCGGATTCCCAAGAGGCCAGGAGCCGACCGTCCGCCTCGAGGAAGCGGTCAGCGGCCTCCACCGCCGTCCGCTTCAAGGCCCGGGTCCCCCGTTCGGCCTTGGCCACCATGCTCGTACTCAGGGAGGTCGCACGCGCCACCGCATCGCGGGACGCACCCCTTACCTCCCGGAGGGCCTTGAGGTCGCTTGCGAAGCTCACGCGGACCATGCTGGCACAGCCCTCGGACATCTATAGACCGGACTGGACAGCCGTGGACGACGCCTGACCTGGGCTTTCTGACAATGGCCAGGCACGCGACCGTTTCCCCATGACCCCGCAGAAGATCCTGGAGATCCTCCAGGCGCATTACCGCGACCGGTGGCACATCCGGACGACCGGGACATTGTGGATCGCCACCGCCGTCGATAGGAACACCGACCGCGAACCCACCGTCATCGAGTACGACATCGACGCATTCATCGACAAACTCGAAAACCCCGGCCCCCGCTACGGAAACGGCCACCCGCTCCTCAAAGCGCTCGGATGGAGTCAGCGCCGCCCGGGAACGTGGCTGCCGCCCGAGTGAGACGGGGCCGCGCCCGACCGGCGCCCGCTCAGCCCTGCCGTCCCGGCTCCGGCGAGCGGTACAGGCCCTCGATCTCGTCGGCGAAGGCGCGCAGCACCGCGTCGCGCCGCAGCTCGCCCCCGGGCAGCACCAGCCCGCTCTGCACCGTGAACTCCTCGGCCAGAACATGGAACGCCCGCACCGCCAGCTGCGGCGGCACCGCCTGGTTGGCCTCGCCCACCGCGGCGCTGATCTCGCGCAGCAGCTCCGGGTCGGAGGCGATCTCCTCCGGCGGGGTGTTCAGCGGCCGGTTGTTCACCAGCCGCCAGTACTCCAGCTGGTCCGAGGCCAGCGTCACCAGCGCCGTGCAGTAGGGCCGCCCGCGCCCGATCACCATCGCCTGGCTGACCAGCGAGTGCGAGCGCAGCCGCCGCTCCAGGTCGGCCACCAGCTCCTCCGGGGACGGCTGGGGCACCGCCGCCGGGCGCTCGGGCTCGGCCGGGCCGGAACCGGCGCCCCCGGCCCCTCCGCCGCTCTGGGCCTCCGGCGCCGCCCGGCCCGCGTCCGCCCCCGGACCGGCGCCGCCGGGCGCCTGCTCGGCCCCGCGCGGCCGCACCGGGGCCGCGCAGGCCTGGACCCGCAGCCGCCCCTGCACCGTCACGTACCCGTCGCCGTCGACCTCCCCGGCCACACCGGTGGCCAGCCACCCGTCGCGCAGCGCCTCCCGGCTGGCGTCCGGGTCGTTCCAGTAGCCCGGGAACACCCCCGGCCCGCGCACGAACAGCTCGCCGCCGGGCCCGGGGCGCACCTCGGCGCCCTCCAGGGCCCGCCCGTGGGTGCCCGCGCGCCGGTCGCCGGGCCCGTTGGCGCAGAACGCCCCGCCCGCCTCGGCGGTGCCGCAGACCTGCACCAGCGGCACGCCGGCGCCGTTGAAGAAGTGGTCCATCCGCGCGGTCATCGGCGCGCCCGCGACCACCACCAGCCTCACCCGGCCGCCCAGCGCCTCGCGGATGCGCGTGTACATCCACTCGTACATGGCCTTGGAGACCCGCCGCCAGGCGCCCTTGCGCCCGGCCTTGTCGAAGTCCACGGCCAGCTCGGTGGCGGCGCCGAAGGCGTTGTGGTTGTCCCAGCCGGTCTGGCGCGCCTTGTCCGACTCGGCCCGGTAGAGCCGCTCCAGCAGCTCGGGCCCGGTCACCAGCACCGACGGTTTGAACGTGCGCAGCTCGGATGGAAGGTCGGCGCGGGGCTCCAGCACCCCCAGCCGCACCCGCGCCAGCATGCACGCGGCCAGCGCCGCCTGCCCGAAGTGGTCGGCCAGCGACAGCCGCATCAGGGCGCTGGCCTCGCCCGGCTCCAGCCCGGCCAGCGCCGGGGCCAGCCGCCGCACCAGCGCGTCGGCGGCGTCCAGCCGGTTGCCGTGGGTGAGCACGGCCCCCCGCCCGGGCCCGGCCGCCGACGCCGGGTAGTCGATGACGGCCGGGTCCTCGCGCACCACCTCCTCCATGCGGAAGCGCACCGAGGAGGAGTCCATATAGGCGCCGGGGCGGGTGACCGCCTCCAGCCCTTCGGGGCCGTCCAGGCGCCACACCCGGCCCAGGTCGGGAACCTCGCGGGAGGCCGTCGCGGCGGCGTCGGCCTGGCGGCCGTCCTGCAGCACCACGGCGGCCGGGCGGCAGTCGCGCACCACGGCCAGCAGCCGCTTGGGCGAGCACGCCGCCGGCAGCGGCACCGCCACCGCCCGCACCGCCCACACGGCGAACTGCAGCAGCATCTGCTCATAGCGGGCGTCGCCGACCAGCACGACCCGGTCGCCCACGCCCACCCCGGCGCCGATGAGCCCCTTGGCGACCGCGGTGACCTCGCTGAGCAGCCGGGCGGAGGTCACCCGCTCCCACTCGCCGCCGGGGCCGCGCCGGGAGACCACCTCGGCGGCGGGCAGGTCCTCCGCGTTGCGGTAGAGCACACCGGCCAGCCCGTTCAGCGTCCCGGCCGGAACGGCCCCCTGCCACGCGCCGCTGTCCCGCATGCGTCCGCCTTCCCGCTACCTCAGGGTCCGCGCGGTGGCCCCGGTACGGCCGATGCCGCCGGGGCGCGCGCGTCGAATCCCGCCCACTGTGCCCGGGTGCGCACCCCCCGTCAACCCGGGTAAAGGCCCGCACACAGGGCGTGACCAGGGGAGATCACCGCGTGTCAGGGCCGCGCGGCCGATTCCAGCCACGCGGACAGCTCCGCCGCGCCCGGGGCCGGGTCGGCGTGGTCCACCGACCCCTGCCAGGGCGACCCGTGGCCGTCGCGGCGCTCGGCCGCCACCTGGCAGGCGTGCTCGCCGGTGACGAAGACCATGTCGACGTCCACCCCGCTCTCGGGGGAGCCGAAGCACAGCTGCTGGTAGAAGGGCAGGCGCTGCTCCATGCCGGGCACCGAGCCGCGTTCCAGGCGGGCCCGGCGCAGCGGCAGGCCCGCCGCCTCGGCGGCGTCCAGCACGGCGGTGTGCGAGGCCAGCGGGGCCACCGGCACCGGGTCCAGGTCCTCGGGGTCCACGGCGGCCGACACGTGCAGCTGCGTGTACAGGCCCACGCCCATGCCGCGGATCGGCTTGCCGCGGTAGCGGGTCAGCGGGGTCTCCCAGGGCAGCTCCAGCTCGAAGGGCACGTCCACCACGGCGCCCTCGGCCAGCTCCAGGGCGCCCTTGACGCGCTCATGCTTGAGCTGCAGCTCGATGTCCCATTCGACCTCGCCCTTGTCCATCTCCGCGCGGGCCTGCAGCCCCACCGTGACCTCGTCGATGTGCAGGTCGACCTCGCCGCCCTCGACGTGCACCGTGCCCGCCAGCACACCGCCGGGGCGCACCTCGCCCTCGCGCAGGACCGTCCGCACCGCGGCCCCGCCGAATCCCAGGCCGGCCAGCAGCCGCTTGAACTCCATCGTCGGCAACTCCTTCTCGCTCGCACATCGGGGTCCCCTCCGAACCTTAGAGGGTCGGGGCGGCCGTCCGATCCGATGCGCGGGGCGCGTGCGCGGTTCCCCGTCCGCCCGCCCGACCGCATCCCCTGCGCGCGCCCGCGCGCGTACCGTGCGCAACTTGTGCCCTGTTGACCACAGAGTGCACAATGCCCCACCATGAAGCGAAATTGGCGCATCGTTACGGCCGTGACCGCCTTCGCCCTCCTCTCCCCCGCCCTCTCCTCCCCCGCCGCCGCCGACGCCCCCGCGGCCCCCGGCAGGCCCGTCGACCCCCGCCCCAGCACCGAAGAGCTCCAGCGCCGCCTCGACAAGATCGAGAAGCGGAGCCGGGGCGCCGTCGACGTGGACGCCATCGGCACCACCAACCAGGGCCGCCCGATCTTCAACGCCACCGTCGGCACGGGCCCGCTGCGGCTGATGTACATCACCCAGCAGCACGGCAACGAGCCGCTGGGCACGCCCGCCGCCCTGGAACTCCTGGAGGACCTGGGCGTCAGGCCCGGCCGGGACGGGCGCGCGATACTGAGCCGCGTCACCCTGTCCGTCGTGGTGCGCGCCAACCCCGACGGGCACGAGCTCGGCCAGCGCTACAACCACGACCCGGACGCCGACCCCGAGTACGGCGAGCCGGGCACGGGCTACGACCCCAACCGGTACCACGCCCCCGGCCTGGCGCCCGAGGACAACCCGGTCCCCGAGGCGGCGGCGGTGCGGCGCCAGTACGAGGAGTTCGACCCGCACCTGGTGGTCGACTACCACATGCAGGGCCGCTACGCGGACGACGACGGCGAGGAGATCACCGCCTCGCTCATGTGGCCCACCCACCCCGGTGTCGGCGACGGCGCCCGGGACCTGTCCCGCCAGGCGGTCGCGGTCTCGGCGGAGGCCATGGAGGACTCCTACGACGGCGCCAACGCCAGCCTCTACCCGGGCGGCGACTACGAGGGCATCGCCCGGAACGCCTACGGGCTGCTGGGCAGCGGGAGCGTGCTGGTGGAGCTGAGCGCCACCGGCCCGGACATGGAGCAGGCCCAGATCGCCTCGGCCTACGACTCGATGTACGTCCTGGCCCAGAGCGCCGCCGACGGCTCCCTGTTCGAGGTCGACCCGGACAGCGCCGACGACATCCCCGAGCGCGGCGATCCGCTGCCCGGCGGCCTGCAGGGCCAGGCCCAGCCCTTCCACGTCGAGGACGACGACCTGGACTGACCGCAGGCCCCGACGCTCTTGACCCGCGGCCCGGGCCGCCACACACGGCGCGGGCCCGGACGGAGCACATCCGTCCCGGCCCGCGTCCACTCGGTGTCACGCCGTTCGTTCACCGCCATCGGCCTCTCCGCGCGCCCGCTTCTCGGCCTCCATCGAGAACCCGATCAGCCCAAAACAGAAGAGCAGGACGGCCGTGGTCAATAGAGCCCACATGGCCCATCCGCCCAGGTTCATGCCTAAGATCCCCAGGGCGCCGGCGATGATCATGAAGGACACGCCGAGCGCCATCCCTGCAGGATCGCGCCGATGCCCCTGTTCTTCGGCCAGCCTCGCAACGAGTCCGTCGATGTGTTCCATCAGGCGCTCGCGCGCCTTGCCTTCCGGGAGCAGGCCGACGATTTCGGCGTCTGTCCGAATGTCATCGCGCAGAGTCGTCCTTCCCCGCGCGGGGAGGATCTTGAGGAGAGCTCCGGCAACCGCGACCACACCGATAGCCACTTGGACGAGCTCGCTGAATTGGACTCCCGCCACGGTCATGCGGAAATGCTATGCACTCTCGTGCGACAGAACAGGCCGATAGAGAAAAACGCTCGAAATCCCTGACCGCCCGTCAGGCCGCCGCGCGGGCGGTGCGGCGGGCGGTCACCGCGAACACCGCCGCGGCCGTCACCGTGATCGCGCCCATCACCACCGCCATGCTCACCAGGCTCGCCTCCCCGGTCGCGGTCAGCCCCGCCAGCGACGACAGGCCGCCGCCCAGCGCGAACTGCATCGACCCCATCAGCGCCGACGCCGTCCCGGCCACCGACGGCTCCTGGCTGGAGATCGCCAGCGTCGTGGCGTTCGGGAAGACGAACCCCACGCTGAACATCAGCGACCAGAACACCACCGTGAGCACCGGCAGCGCCCAGCCGCCGGACACCCCGACGGCGGCCAGCACCCCCAGCGCCGCCACCGCGGCCAGCATCCCCGCCAGGCCCCCGGCCAGCCGCCGCGGCGTGCCCACCTTCCCGATCAGGTAGGCGTTGGCCTGCGTGCCGATCAGCAGCCCCAGCGTGTTCACCGCGAACACCAGGCTGAACTGCTGAGCCGTGGCCCCCAGCTCGTTCTGCGACACGAAGGAGAAGGAGCTGATGTAGGTGAACATCGCCCCGAAGGCCAGCCCGAGCGTCAGCGCCGGACCCATGAACCGCACGTCGCGCACCAGGGAGGCCACCGTCCGCGCCAGCGACCCGGCCCGCAGCGGCCGCCGCATCCGGGCCGGGAGGCTCTCCGGCAGCCCGAAGAACACCACCACCCAGCTGGTCGCGGCCACCGCCGCCAGCACCGCGAAACTGAGCTGCCAGGGCCCCACCCGCAGCAGCTGCCCGCCCAGCACCGGGCCCAGCAGCGGGGCCAGCCCCGTCACCAGCATCAGCCGGGAGAAGAAGCGGGCCGCGTCATCGCCCTCGAACATGTCGCGGACCACCGCGCGGGAGATCACCGCACCCGCGGCGCCCGCCACGCCCTGCACGAACCGCAGGCCGGCGAACGCCCCCGCCGAGGGCACCACCATGCACGCCAGCGACGCCAGGGCGAACACGGCCACGCCCACCAGCAGCGGGCGCCGCCGCCCCAGCGAATCGCTGAGCGGGCCGATCACCAGCTGGCCCACGGCCATGCCGAGCATGATCGCGGTCAGCGTGAGCTGGATCTGCGCCTCGGTGGAGCCCAGGTCCTCGGCGATCACCGGGAACGCCGGGAGGTAGAGGTCGGTGGCCAGCGGCCCGGTCGCGGTGAGGGTGGCCAGGACCAGGACCAGCACCGCCGTGCGGCGGCGCCCCTTTCCGGGAGCCGCCTGGGGGGCTGCGGCGGGCGGCGAGACGGAGGGCGATGACGCTGTGGACACGCCGGGGGCTCCTTTCGACGGCGGGGCGGGCGGGGCGCAAAGAGGGCGGCGCCCCGTCATGGGGCGCCGACCGTCCCAACACATTCACGCATACATCCCATCCCCCAACGAAGTGATTTACGCCCCAATCGGCACACGAAAACGGAACGGGGAACCCCGGTCGGCCTCCCGACCAGGGCTCCCCTGCGTGTGCGGCCCCTCGCGGGGCACGGACGAAAGAGTTTCGCCGCCCCTCAGGCCTTCAGCGCCCCCAGGTGGTGCCTGCGCACCACCAGGACCCCCATGGCCACCAGGCAGCACGCCGCGCCCACCACGTACGGCAGCACCGGGCTGACCTCCTCGCCCAGCTTCGCCGCCACGAACGGCGCCAGCGCACCGCCCATCCAGCGCACGAAGTTGTACCCGGCCGAGGCCACCGGCCGCGGGGCGTCCGAGACCTCCATCGCCGCCTCAGTGAACACCGTGTTGTTCATGCCGATCGGCACGCCGGTCAGCACGACGGCGGCCACCACGCCCACCTGCGCGTCCAGCCCGGCCGACACCGCGATCGCGGCCTGGAGGACCAGCAGCAGGCCCAGCGCCACGTGCAGGGTGCGCACCGACCCCAGCCGGTGCTGCAGCCGCGGTGCCGCCACGACCGAGGACACCGCCACCAGCACGCCCCAGGAGAAGAACACCGCGCCGATCCCGTAGGGCGACATCCCCAGCACGAACGGCGTGAACGCCAGCACGGTGAAGAAGGCGAAGTTGTAGAACAAGGCCGTGACGGCAGTTGTGGACAGCCCGCCGTGCGCCAGGGCGCGCAGCGGGTCGCCCAGCCGCGTCTTCTGGGCGGGCCTGGGCGGCGCCTTGAGGAGCGTGGTGATCAGGATGAAGCCCACCGCCATCAGCACCGCGGTGCCGAAGAAGGGGGCCCTCCAGTGCCAGTCGCCCAGCACCGCGCCCATCAGCGGGCCCGACGCGATGCCCACGCCCAGCGCCGCCTCGTACAGCACGATCGCCGACTCCATGCCGCCCACCGCGGACCCGACGATCACCGACAGCGCGGTGGCCACGAACAGCGCGTTGCCCAGGCCCCAGCCCGCGCGGAACCCGATCAGCTCGCCGACCGACCCCGAGGCGCCGGACAGCGCGGCGAACACCACCACCAGGGCCAGCCCGAGCAGAAGCGTCGCCTTGCCGCCGATGCGGCTGGAGATGAACCCGGTGACCAGCATCGCCACCGCGGTCACCAGGAAGTAGCTGGTGAACAACAGCGACACCTGGCTGGGCGTGGCGTGCAGCCCTTGGGCGATCGACGGCAGGATCGGGTCGACCAGGCCGATGCCCATGAACGCCACGACCGCGGCGCCCGCCGTGGCCCAGACGGAGAGCGGCTGGCGCCACGGGCTCGCCCCCGCACCCTCACGGGTCGCGGGGGCGGCCTGGCCTGCGGGCGGTAAATCCGTTGTGGACATAGGCGTCCTTTGACCTCCTCGATCATGCGTCCGCAGCTGCGGACGGGGGAACCGGTGGATCCGGACGGCAGAGCCCCGGGGGCCTACTCCGCGTCCCTGGGGGCGGCGATCTTCCGCAGCGCCGGGAGCGCCGCCTCTACCGCCGCGCGCTCCTGTTCGCTGAGTTCGGCCAGCCTGGCGCCCAGGAAGGCCGCGCGCGCCGCACGCCCCTCCCGCAGCAGGTCGCGCCCGTGCTCGGTGAGCCCCACCGCAACCGCCCTGGCGTCCTCGGCGTCGGGCCCGCGCTCCACCGCCCCGAGCTTCTCCAGCCGGGACACGTGCGCGGTCATGGTCGGCGTGCGCACACCGTGCTCCTGGGCGAGCGCGGTCATCCGCCGCGGGCCTGCGGACAGCGAGCCGAGTACGCCGAGCTGCTGGGCGGAGACCTTCTGGTCGGCGGTGGCCTGCCGGGTGAGCAGGACCAGCTCACGCAGGGCCGTGGCGAGCCGCTGGGCCAGGTCGGGGTATTGCCGTCGCACCCGGCCACCTTAAACTTAGATAGCCTAACTAAGCAAATGGCCACGGCGCCCGGACGCCGCTGCGCACGACAGCGGGGAGGGTGCGGACGCACTCCGCGTCCGCACCCTCCCCGTCGAAATCCCTGCGCCCCTGCACGGGGCGGCGCTCCGCCGGACGGCGTCCACCGAACGGTGCGCGCCTCCGGGCGGCCGCAGGGCGCCGCTCAAGGGCCCAGGGCGGCCGTGCCCCGACCAGAGCCCTGACGGTCGCGCCGACCCGGCCGGCCGCAAGCCACACCGCTCCAGGCCACGCGCCCCTCACCCCACCAGCGAGCCCGCCAGCCGGTCCAGCTCCGCCGCCGGGTCGCTCGTCAGCCCCGAGTGGATCGGCCCCGGCTGCACGATCGTGCTGCGCGGCGCGGTCAGCCACCGGAACCGCGCCCCCTGCGCCTCGGTGCGCGCCGGACCGGCCTCGGCACCGCCCCGGCACACCCGCCGCACGCCCTCCAGGGCCCGGTGCACACCGTCGACGTCCACCCCCGGGTCGATCGCCCGCAGCCGCTCGGCGTCCAGGCTGCAGCGGGCCTCCAGGAACCCGGCCGACTTGCAGTAGACGATCACGCCCGCGTTGACCTGCTCGCCGCGCTCCAGCCGCGGGACCACCCGCACCAGCGCGTACTCGAAGACCATCGGCCCCCCGCTCACCGGCCCACCTCCGGCAGCCAGACACGCTCGGAGGCGCGCGCCAGCAGGTGCTCCACGTAGGCCTCGCGCACCTGTTCGGCCGAGTCGAACCCGGCCTCGTCCACCAGCCACTCCTCGGGGACCAGGTCCACCACCTCGCGCAGCAGGTCCTCGGTGACGCGTGGCGCCAGCTCGGCGTCGGCGGCGGCCAGGTCCGGCGCGGCGCCGATGAGCACGTGGTCGGAGGCGTCGTAGGGGCGCCTGACGGCGGAGGCGGCGCCCTTCCAGTTGTGGTGGAAGATCAGGGTGGCTCCGTGGTCGATCAGGTAGGGCTCACCGTGCCAGACGAGCATGTTGGGGTTGCGCCAGGAGCGGTCGACGTTGCCGGTGAAGGCGTCGAACCACAGCACGCGCCCGGCGAAGTCCGGCCCGGTCTCGTAGACGAGCGGGTCGAAGCCCAGGGCCCCGGGCAGGAAGTCCATGCCGAGGTTGAGGCCCCCGCTGGCCTTGAGGAGCTCCTGGACCTCCTCGTCCGGCTCGCCCCGGCCGATGACGGCGTCGAACTGCAGGCGCACCAGCTCGGGCACGGGCAGGCCCAGGCGGCGGCCCAGCTCGCCGACGAGGACCTCGGCGACCAGCGCCTTGCGCCCCTGCCCGGCCCCGACGAACTTGGCCACGTACATGCCGAAGTCGTCGGCTTCGACCAATCCTGGGAGCGAGCCGCCCTCCCTCAGCGGGAGGACGTACCTCGTCCCCGCAACTTCCCTAAGCACGCGCGCCAGGATAGCCGCAGGCCGCCGCGGCCCCGCGCGCCCGTGCGCCGTGTCACCGCCCCTCGGCGCGGTGGCCGCCGACCGTCACTCGACGGGCGCCCCGAGCCGGTTCCGGTGACGGCGTCCGGCGCGTGAACCGAACCACTCGGCCCCCCACTCGCCCGCCCCGCCGCGGGGCGCGAGGCTGGGAAATGAGCGCGGCGCAGCCGCGTCCGTCGAATCGGTTCGGCGATTGAGGTACTTTCCGCTTCCCCGCCTTTATGGTGTAGATCCTCCCAGGACGGCCGCTCCGCTCGCCGGTCCGCGGGCATCCGCGCTCCCGCCGTGATCGGTGACGCGAGGGGCGCAGCCCCCTCCCCTCGTCGGGCTCGGGCGCCCGACGCCGGGTCACTCCCCCGCGTTCCGCTCCGCCGCGAGCAGGCCGTGGAAGTGGGCGAGCATCCGGCCCCGGTCCGGGACCAGGCCGGTGAACAGCTCGAAGGCGTCGGCGGCCTGGAACACCGCNCCATCCCCCCGCCGTCCAGGGTGCGGCAGCCGTTCCGCTCGGCGCCGCACAGCAGCTCCGTGCGCAGCGGCCGGTAGACGACATCGGCCACCCACAGCGGCGGACGCAGCACTTCCACGGGGACCGGGCAGCCCGGGTGCTGGGCCATGCCCGTCGGCGTGGCGTGCACCAGGCCGTCCGCCCGGTCCAGCAGGCGGTCCGGCTCGTCCGCCGCGCCGGTGCGCACCGCTGTGTCCGGGAACCGCCGCCCGACCCGCTCGGCCAGCTCCGCCGCGCGGCCGCCGTCGAGGTCGGCCACCACCAGCTCGCCCACCCCCGAGGCCGCGAGGGCGTGGGCCACCGCGGCCCCGGCGCCGCCCGCCCCCAGCAGCACCACCCGGCCCCGCCGGGCTCCGGGCAGCCCCCACCGCAGCGACGCGGCGAACCCCGAGCGGTCGGTGTTGTGCCCGACCGCCGCCCCGCCCTCGAAGACCACGGTGTTGACGGCGCCGATCGCGGCCGCGTCCGGGGAGAGCCGGTCCAGCAC
The DNA here is from genome assembly GCF_000341185.1 of Nocardiopsis chromatogenes YIM 90109. Lineage (GTDB taxonomy): Bacteria > Actinomycetota > Actinomycetes > Streptosporangiales > Streptosporangiaceae > Nocardiopsis_A > Nocardiopsis_A chromatogenes. The sequence continues at coordinate 951 of NZ_ANBH01000170.1, read as the reverse complement.
CGGCACCACCAGGCGCTTGCACGGGTGGGTGATGTTCAGCCCGTCGAAGCCCAGCCGCCGCGCCGACGGCACCAGGTCGGCCACCGACTCCGCGGGCAGGTCCAGGTCCGCGATGTCGATGGTGCGGTAGACCAGGCGCCGACCCGACGCGGCCGCCTCGCGCTCGTGCAGCGGAGGGCTCAGCGAGGGGCCGATGCCCGCGCCGATCAGCCCCACCAGGTGGGAACCGCCGTCGCCGCCGGGCGCCGCCTCGGCCCCCGCCGGGCCCGCCTCTCCTCCGACCACGCCCGTCACCGCCGGTGCTCCGCCCGGTGGGCGGCCATGCGCACGGGGGCGTCGGCGGCGCCGTACCCGCTGTACCCGCCGCGGCGCTGGACCACCTCGAAGAAGAGCCGGTCGTCCAGGAGCGGGGTGTAGAAGTGGAAGAACTCCCCCGCCGCGTCGGTGTCGTACAGCACCCCGCACGCGCGCATGCGCTCCAGGACCGCCGGTGCCAGGGCGGTGCGCGCGGCCAGGTCGCCGTAGTAGTTGTCCGGGATCGCCAGCGGCGCGGCGCCCGCGGCGCGCATCGCCTCGGCGGCGGCGAACACGTCGTCCGCGGCGAAGGCGATGTGCTGGGCTCCGCCCGCGGCGTCGGCCGAGGCTCCGCGGCCCAGCACCGAGACGTTGAGCGCGATGCGCAGCCCGCCGTCCGCAGAGGCCAGGGCGCGGCTGCGGACCAGCCCGTCGGGCGCGGCCACCTCCAGGCTCGCGTCCGGCTCCAGCCCCAGCACCGACCGGTAGAACAGCGACGCCTCGTCGAAGTGGTCGAAGGGCTGGAACAGCCCGACATGGTCGATCCCGGCCACCCGGGCGCCCGACGCCTCCGGCCCCTCCGGGCCGGGCGGGGCCGGTGGCCGCACCGCCCGGAAGTCGGCGCGCCACCCGTGCCCCGCACCGGCTTCGGGGCAC
>NZ_ANBH01000169.1:3341-18024 GCF_000341185.1 Nocardiopsis chromatogenes YIM 90109 | reverse complement strand
GGGGGGGCGCGGGGAGCCGTTCGGCCCTGCGCGCCGCGCGGTCGGGGTCGTCCACCTCCACGCCCAGCGCGGTCACGGCGGCGGCCCCCGTCCAGGTGTGGCCCAGGTGCGCGTCGGCCGCGTTGACGAGGATCCGGGCGTCGCCGCCGCACCACAGCTGCACCGGCTTTGAGGGATGGTCGCCCGCGTGGGCGAACCCGAGGGCGGCGAGCACGGAGCGCACCCGGTCCGCGCCGCCTCCGCCTGCCGCGACCTCGACGAAGGCGTACCCCACCCGCTCGGGCGGATCGGGCAGGCGGGCGAGGCGGACGGGGGCGGGCTCCGGGGACGGCTCCCGGCTCAGCGTGTCCTCCAGGACCGACAGGGAGCGGAGCGCGTCGGCGGCGGTGCGGTACGGGTCGGAGGCGCGGAAGACGTCGTTGAAGACCTCCAGGGAGAGCGGCCCGGTGTAGCCCGCCTCCAGGACCTCGCGGGTGAAGGAGGCCAGGTCGAACCCGCCCTGACCGGGGAAGCACCGGTAGTGGCGGCTCCACTGCAGGAGGTCCATGGCCATGTAGGGGGCGTCGGCCAGTTGGAGGAAGAAGATCCTGTCCCCGGGGATCTGCCGGATCTGCGCGCTGTCGCCGCCCTTGGAGAGGATGTGGAAGCTGTCCAGGCACACCCCCAGCGAGGGGTGGTCGGCCTCGGCCACGATGCGCCAGGCGTGCTGGAAGTCGGACACGTGGCGCCCCCAGGCCAGGGCCTCATAGGCGATGCGCACGCCGTAGGGGGCGGCGGTCTCGGCGAGGCGGTGCAGCTGCGCCGCCGCGCGCGCGTCGTCGTCGATGGCCGCCTCGGTGGCGTTGGAGCACACCAGCAGGGTGTCGGCGCCGAGTTCGAGCATCAGCGCGAACTTGGCCTCGGCCCGGCGCAGGTTCGCCTCCAGCCGCTCCTGTTCCACCCCCTCGAAGTCGCGGAAGGGCTGGTAGAGGTCGATGCCCAGGCCGAGGTCCCCGGCCAGGGCGCGGACCTCGCGGGGCGGCAGGGGCGAGGCGACGAGGTCGTTCTCGAAGACCTCGACGCCGTCGAACCCGGCCGCGGCCGCCGCCCGCAGCTTCTCCTCCAGGGTGCCGCTCAGGGACACCGTGGCGATGCTCCGCCGCATGGATTCCGCTCCGCTCCGTCGTTCCGCCGTACATTCCGCCGCCGGTTCCGGGGTCACCGGGCCTCGCCGAAGGCCTCGTACAGCGCCAGCGCCTCGCCGTCCAGGCTGTCCTGGAAGTGGGCGCGCGCCTGGGAGCGGAACGCCTCGACGTCGACGTCGTCGACGATCTCGATGGTGCCGTCGGCCTTCCACTGCTCGACGATCTCGGCCTCGGCCTCCTCGATGCACTGCCGGTTCTCCGCGCGGGTGTCGCTGACCGCCTGCTGCAGCACCTCCTGCTGCCCGGCCGACAGGCCCTCCCACGTCCGCCCGGACACGACGACCATCTGTGAGCCGATCTGGTGACTGGTGAGGCTGACGTGCGACTGGACCTCGTCGAAGCTGTCCCCGGCGATGGTGGGGATCGGGTTCTCCTGGCCGTCGGCCGTGCCCTGCTGCAGGGCCAGGTACACCTCCTCGAAGGCGACGGTGGTCGGCTCGGCGCCCAGGGCCTCGGCGTTCTCCAGGTAGATCGGCGAGTCGGGGAAGCGCATCCGCAGCCCCTCCAGGTCGGCCGGCTCGCGGATGGGCGTGTCGGCGGTGAAGTGGCGGTCGCCGAAGTACCAGACGTCGAGGATCTTGGCGCCGGTGGCCTCCTCGAAGTCCTCCTTGACGGTCGCGGAGGCCTCGGAGTCGAAGAAGGAGAACAGGTGGTCGGCGTCGTCGAAGGCGTAGGCGGCGTCGAACACGCCGATCGGCTCGTAGGCCGAGCCGAGGGCGGCCGACCCCTGCACGTCCAGGTCGATGTCGCCGGACATGACCGAGGCGAAGGTCTCGGTGTTGGCGCCGAGCTGGCTGTCGGGGAAGGTGTCGACGGCCAGGCCGGCGTCGGCCTCGGCGACCTTGTCGGCGACGAGCTCGATGCCGCAGCGGGTGTGCGGGTGGTCCTGGGGGTAGCTGTTGGCGAAGGAGAGGGTGGCCGTGCCGTCGCCGGTCCCTCCTCCCCCGCCGCATCCGGCAAGGGCGAGCGCGGCGGCGGGCAGCAGGGCCGCGGCACGGATCGGGGTTCGGATCGGGGTGCGCATCGGAGGCCTCCTCGTGGGTCCTCGGATATGGGGGATGGAAGAACAGGGGTGTCGGGTCGGGCCCGGACGGCGCGGCTACAGGCCGAGGAGCCGGGGCAGGAACAGGACCAGGTCGGGGGCGGCGGTCAGCAGCACCAGGACGGCCAGGAGCGGCAGCAGGAACGGGGCGGTGCCCCGGAAGACCTCCTGCATGGGCGTTCGGGTCGCCGCGCCCAGGACGTAGAGCACGCCCCCGATGGGCGGGGTGAGCAGGCCGATCATGAGGTTGACGATGACGATCACCCCGAAGTGCACCGGGTCCACCCCGAACTGCACGGCCACCGGCAGCAGCACCGGAACGGCGATCACCAGGGCGGCCACCGGTTCGAGCACCATGCCCACAGCGATCAGCGCGACGTTGACCAGCAGCAGGAACAGCAGGGGGCTGTCGGTGAGGCCGAGCAGGAACGAGGCGAGGTCCTGCGGGACCCGCTCCCGCGCCAGGACCCACCCGAGCAGGCCGGAGGCCGCCAGGATGAGGGCGATGGAGGCGGCCGTGGTGGCGGTCTCCACCGCGATCCGCCACAGCGCGCGCAGGTCCAGGCGGCGGTAGCAGAAGCCGAGGACCAGGACGTAGGCGACGCCGACCGCCGCGGCCTCGGTCGGGGTGAACAGGCCGCTGAGGATGCCGCCGAGCAGCAGCGCCGGGGCCCCCAGGGGGCCGATCACCCGTACCGCGGCCCGCCGCGCCTCGCCCGGCTCGGGCCGCCGACCGGCCAGGTGGTCCTGGCGGCGGCCCCAGACGAAGACCGCGGCGGCGAGCCCGGCGGCGATCAGCAGCGCGGGCACCACGGCGGCGGCGAACAGGGCCGCCGTGGACACGGCGGCGACCGAGGCGTAGACGATCGCCGGGATGCTCGGCGGCATGACCGGGCCGATCAGGCTGGAGGCCGCGGTGAGCCCGAGGGAGAAGCGCCGGGAGTACCCCCGGGACGTCATCGCCGGGACGGTCATCTTGCCGACCCCGGCGACGTCGGCCAGGGCGCTGCCGCTCATCCAGGAGAAGCCCACGCTGACGCCGATGTTCACATAGCCCAGCCCGGCGCGGACCCGGCCGAACAGCACCTGGGCGAAGCCGAAGATGCGGTCGGCGATCCCGGTGTGCTCGGCGACCACGCCCACCAGGATGAACAGCGGCACGGCCAGCAGCGGGAAGCTGTCGATCTCCCGGGCGGCGGTGCGCAGCGCCAGGCCGGTGGACTGGCCGGTCAGGGCCGTGTACGCCAGGCAGGGGCCGAGGATGGCGAAGGCGATGGGGACCCGCAGCAGGAGCAGGGCCAGGATCGCGGTGACGACCGGGATCGCGCTCACCGCTCGGCCCTCCCGTTGCCGGAGGCGCCGGGCGCCTCAGGGGGCCCGGCATCGGCCGGGGGCTCCGGCCCGGCGGGAGGGCCCGCCGTCAGGGTGTTGGCCCCCGCGCGCAGCGCCGCCAGCGCCAGCCCGGCCAGCGGGACGGCGTAGACCGCGTTCATGGGCAGCCCGAGGGCGGGGGTGCGCACCGGCGGGCCGTTGAGGACCAGCTCGGCCGCCTCGGCGGTGAAGGCCGCGCCGACGGCCGCCACCACGAGGTTGGCCAGGATCCAGACCCCGCGGCGGAGCCGGGCGCCCGGCAGGAGGTCGACGACCTTGAGGGTGATGTGCTCATCGCGCCCCAACAGGTGGCCCGCCAGCGAGAAGGCCAGCCACACCAGGCCCAGGCGGGCGAGCTCGCCGGTCCACACCCAACCGGCCACGGGCAGGTGGCGCTGGAGCGCCTGGGTCAGCATGAGGGCGAAGATCATGGTCAGCAGCGCGGCGCCCACGGCGAGCTCCGCGCCCTCCAGCCACCGCACCGCCGCCGGTCGGCGCCGCGGAACAGGTCCGCCTCGGGCCTGGTGGGCAGGGTCGGTCATCGGGGTGCTCCAGTCGGCGGGGACACGGTCGGCGGCCCGGACCGGCTGTGGCGCCGGTCACAGGCGGGAAGTGGGATGAACGATAGGTTTCCTGGAAACGGCATGACAAGCGATTGCCATAAGTTGCCACCGCCGTGCCCACGAGAGGCCCCCATGACCCGTCCCAAGCGCCCCACCGTGTACGACGTCGCCCGGGAGGCCGGGGTCGCGGCCTCGACGGTCTCCCGCGCCTTCGGCAACCCGCGGCGGGTCAACGCCGCCACCCGCACGCACGTCCTGGAGGTGGCCGAACGGATGGGCTACCACCCCAGCCCGCTGGCCACCGCGCTGCAGTCCGGGCGCACCGCGACGGTGGCGATGCTCGTGCCGGACATCGCCAACCCGCACTTCTTCGGCCCGATCCGCGGGGCCGAGCGCCGGGCGGCGGCCGCCGGAATCACGTTCATCCTCGGCTTCACCGAGGAGTCAGCCGATGCCGAGCGCGACCAGATCGCGCGCCTGTCGCGCTCGGTGGACGGGTTCGTACTGGCCTCCAGCCGCCTGCCCGCGGACGCCGCGGCCGAGCTGGCCCGCGAGCACAACCTCGTACTCGTCAACCGGGAGGTCGAGGGGATGCCGAGCGTGGTGGTGGACAACGCCTCAGGCAGCGCGCAGATCGTGGACCACCTGGCCTCGCTGGGCCACCGGTCGCTGGTCTACCTGTCCGGTCCGCACGCCTCCTGGCTCGCCGGGGAGCGCTGGCGGGCGCTGAGTACCGGCGCGCGGGCGCGCGGGATGGCGGCCTCCCGCCTAGGGCCGTTCGCCCCGCAGGTCGCGGGCGGCGGTGCCGCCGCCGACGCCGCCCTGGTCTCGGGCGCGACGGCGGTCGTGGCGCACAACGACCTTCTGGCCATCGGCATCCTGCGGCGGCTGGCCGAGCGCGGCGTGCGGGTCCCCGAGCAGGTCAGCGTCGTCGGCTACGACGACATCTTCGGCGCCGACCTCTGCTCGCCCGCGCTGACCACCCTGGCCGGGCCGCAGGAGGAGGCGGGGCGCGCGGCCGTGGAGATCCTGCTGACGGCGGGGGCCCAACACGCCTCCGGCGACGGCCCGCGCCGCCTGGTCCTCCCCTCCCACCTGGTCATCCGGGAGTCCACCGGACCGGCGCCCGCCTGAGGGCCCGCCGCCGTCCGGCGGGCGCCGTCGCGCTCAGTCCCGCGGCGCCGCGCGGCGGTTGCGGAGGTGGTGCACCACCACGCTGAGCGCGGCGGCGAGGAAGACCGCCTGGAGCAGGGTGCGCGGCACCAGCCGCTCGTCCCAGGGGAGGCCGGCCTGGGTGAGCGCCTTGTGGACGTTGGCCGGAAACATCGCGACCAGCATCAGGGCGAGCCCCGCCGCCGACCACGGTGCGGTGCGCGGCCACAGCAGTGCGGCCGCGCCGACCAGCTCCAGCACACCGGTGACGGCCACCAGCAGCTCCGGGGCGGGCAGTGCGGGCGGCACCATGGCCACCAGCTCCTCGCGCATGCCGACGAAGTGGGCGAGCCCGGTCGCGGTGAACATCAGGGCCAGCCCGCAGCGCACGGCCGCCGGCCAAGAGGACGTCGCCCGCACCCCGGCGCGGCCCGCCGCCAGCGCCGCCGCCGCGCCCACGAGCAAGAAGACCAACGGCGCCATGGCGCTCCACCTCTCCGCATCCAATCTTTCCACTGACAAGATCCCACGGCGCCGCCGGTCTTGTCAATGACAAGACCGGCGCTAGGCTGGCCGCCATGGCCTACCACCACGGCGACCTCCGCCGGACCCTGCTGGCCGCGGCCGCCGACGCGATCGCCGAGTCCGGGGCGGCCGCGGTCAGCCTGCGCGAGCTCGCCCGCCGGGCCGGGGTCTCCAACGCCGCGCCGACCCACCACTTCGGCGACAAGGCCGGCCTGCTCACCGCGCTCGCGGCCGAGGGCTACGGCCTGCTCGCCGACACCGTCACCGGGGCGCGCCTGTCCGGCGGCGGGATCGTCGAGATGGGTGTGGCCTACGTCCGGTTCGCCCTGGAGCATCCGGGGCACTTCGAGGTGATGTTCCACCCCGCCCTGCACCGCACCGACGACGAGGAGCTGCGGGCCGCCCGGACGAGGGCGGCCGGCGCCCTGGCAGCGGGCGTCGGCGAGCGGCACCGCGGCGACGCGGAGGACGGGGGCGCCGAACTCGCGGCCGTGGCCGCATGGTCGCTGGTCCACGGCTACGCGACACTCGTGCTCAGCGGCGCGGTCCACCCCGACGACCCGCAGGGCCAGACACGGGCCATCGCGCGGCTCCTGTTCCCCGAGGGCACCGCGCGCTGAGGCCGGTCCCCGCCCCCCGGCCTGAACGGCCCCCTCCCCCGGAACCCCACGGCGGCGCGGGCCCAGATGCGGACGCGGCGCAGCCGCGTCCCGCCATTCCCTCCTATTGAAGAATGGATTACCAATCCTACCTTCATAGTGGAGATCAGCGCCGCCCCCTTCCGAGGAGCGGAGCGAGCGCCCCTTCCGATAGCGGTCCGCGCTCGGGCACCCGGCGCTTCCCAGGGATTCCTACCGGCCCCCTCTGGTATTCGGGGTAATTCCCCGGACCGGAGCGAGAGAGAGCACCTGTGTTTTTTACCCCCGTACTGTTCCACTCCCGCCCGGCATACGCGAACGTATTCCCCATGACTCACCTCGACTACGACGACCGCAGCGACTTCGAGAACGCCGACCGCGGGTTCATCGCCGCCCTGAATCCCGGAATCGTCAAGGACGCGCAAGGAAACGTCGTCTGGGACAACGACGTCTTCTCCTCCTTCCTGGACCGGGAGTGCCCGCCGAGCGCGAACCCGTCGCTGTGGCGGCAGTCGCAGCTGTGCGCCCGGCAGGGCCTTTATGCGGTGACCGACGGCATCTACCAGGTCCGCGGGCTGGACCTGTCCAATATGACCCTGGTCGAAGGCGACACCGGCGTCATCGTCATCGACCCCCTCGTCTCGAACGAGACGGCCGCCGCCGCGCTCACCCTCTACCGCGCGCACCGGGGCGAGCGGCCCGTCACCGGGATGGTCTATACGCACTCGCACGTGGACCACTTCGGCGGCGCCGAGGGAATCGTCCCGCCCGGCAACCCCGACGGCGTACCGATCCTGGCCCCCGAGGGGTTCGCCGAGCACGCGATCGCCGAGAACGTCTATGCGGGCACCGCCATGGCCCGGCGCGGCATGTACCACACCGGCGCGACGCTGGAGCGGAGCCCTGAGGGCATGATCGGCACCGGCCTCGGCCAGACCGCCTCCACCGGCTCGGTCTCCCTGGTCCCGCCGACCATCGACATCACCCGCACCGGCCAGGAGGAGACCGTCGACGGAGTCCGTATCGTCTTCCAGGTCACCCCGGGAACTGAGGCCCCCGCGGAGATGAACTTCCACTTCCCCGACAGGCGCGCGCTGTGCATGGCCGAGAACGCCTCGCACACCATGCACAACATCCTCACGCTCCGGGGCGCCCTGGTCCGCGACGCCCGGGTGTGGTCGCGCTACCTGGACGAGGCCATCACCCTGTTCGCCGACGCCTCCGACGTCGCCTTCGCCTCGCACCACTGGCCCACCTGGGGCGCCGGCGCCATCACCCGCTACCTGTCCGAGCAGCGGGACCTGTACGCCTACATGCACGACCAGACGCTGCGCATGCTCAACCAGGGCATGACGGGCCCCGAGATCGCCGAGCGGATCGAGCTGCCCCCTGCACTGGCCTCGGCCTGGCACGCGCGCGGCTACTACGGGTCGCTCTCGCACAACGTGAAGGCCGTCTACCAGCGCTACATGGGCTGGTTCGACGGCAACCCCGCGCACCTGTGGGAGCACCCGCCGACCGAGCTGGCCCAGCGCTACGTGGAGTGCATGGGCGGCACGGCCCGGGTGGTGGCGCTGGCCGCCGACTACACCTCCCACGGCGACCTCAGGTTCGCCGCCACCCTGCTCAACCACGCCGTCTTCGCCGACCCGGACGACGAGGGGGCCAAGAGCGCCCTGGCCGGGGTCTACCAGAGCCTGGGCGAGAGCGCCGAGAGCGGCACCTGGCGCAACTTCTACCTGACGGGCGCCAAAGAGCTGCGCGAAGGGGTCACGCCCAACCCGTTCACCATCTCCGGCGGCATGGCGGCGGGCCTGAGCCCCGAGCAGGTCTTCGACTCCATGGCCATCCGCGTCAACGGCCCCAAAGCCTGGGACGAGCGGCTCAGCATCTCCTGGGCGCTCTCCGACACCGGGCGGCGCTACCGGATGACGCTGTCGAACGGCGTGCTCACCCACCGGCCCGAACCCGAGGGCGCGCCGCCCGCGGACCTGGTGGTCACCCTCGCCGAGCCGGAGCTGTTCGCCCTGCTGACGGGCAAGGGCGCCGAGGGGGCGGAGTTCACGGGCGACCGGTCGGTCCTGGTGCGCCTGCAGCAGGTGATGGACCGGCCCGACCCGGAGTTCCCGATCGTGACGTCCTAGCGGCCGAGGCCGACGGCGGGCGGTGCGGCCGGAACCGGCCGATGGGCCCCGGTTCCGGCCCGCCTGCGCCCCGCTAGGGTGTGCGCCGTGAACGCCACCCCCCACTCCCCGCACGACCGCCCGGAGGCCACCGGGCCCGACGGCGGCCGTCCGCGCATCGACCCCTCCGTCGCGCACAACGCCCGCGTCTGGAACCACTGGCTCGGCGGCAAGGACTGCTACGCCTCCGACCGCGCCGTCGGCGACCATGTCGCGTCCCTCTTCCCGAGCATCGTGCACGTGGCCCGCGCCGACCGCGGCTTCCTGCGCCGCGCCGTGCGCCACCTGGCGGGCGAGGCGGGCATGCGCCAGTTCCTGGACATCGGCACCGGCCTGCCCACCAGCGACAACACGCATGAGGTCGCCCAGGCGACCGCCCCGGACAGCCGGGTCGTCTACGTCGACAACGACCCGGTCGTGCTGGTGCACGCCGAGGCCCTGCTCGCCTCGGGCCCGTCCGGGGCGACCGACTACATCGAGGCCGACGCGCGCGACACCGGCCGCATCCTCGCCGAGGCCGCACGCACGCTGGACTTCGACCGGCCGGTCGCGCTCATGCTCCTGGGCGTGCTCAACTTCATCGAGGACGACGGCGAGGTCGCCGCGCTGGTGCGGCGGCTCGTCGACGCGCTCGCCCCGGGCAGCCACGTCGCCCTCAGCCACCCGATCGTCCATTCCGGCGAGGGCGGCAACACCGAGGCGATGGAGTACTGGAACGCCAACGCCACGCCGCCGATCACCGGCCGCTCCCCCGAGCAGGTCGCCGCGCTCCTCGAAGGCCTGACCGTACTGCCGCCCGGGGTCGTGTCCTGTTCGCAGTGGCGGCCCGACGTCGGCGCGGACGGCACCCCGCCCGCCTGGGTGCCCCAGGTGGGCGCGGTCGCCCGGAAGGACTGAAGGACCGGCGGCGTCCTGGGGGACGACGGCTGCGCGCCTCTGGTCGAGGCCGTAGCGCCCCACATGCACACCGACCCGACGAAGGGGGCGGCGGGCGCTCGTCACACCGCCGGAAAACCCTTTGCCCGGCGCGGGAGACGGGGCCTATCCTCGGACCATCATGGGAGCCTTCCAAGCGATCTTCGACGCCCGGACCGCGGCACGGTCCGGGTTCGTCTACATCCGCGACCGCGCCGCCGCCCCGGACCGGGTTCCGGGCGTCGGCCGCTGACACGCGGCGCCGTCACCTGAGCCTGCGCTGAACCGCCCGGCCACTGCCGCCCGGCGGTTCGCGGCTCTGTTCCGCGCCGCCCTACGGGCCTGAGCGATCCACCGCCGGCCCGCCGTCCGCCGACCCTTCGGGTCGGCGCGCCATGCGCCGCCCCTCCCCCGCGGACCCCTGCACACCGCCGCGCCCCGGTCCGGGGCTCTGTTCCGCCTTGCCCGACGTACATGCGGGCGGGCGGCGCGGGCCCGCGCAGGAGGCGCCGTGCCGCCCGTCCCTGTCGGCCGCCGCACCGCGCGGCGGCAGGAACGGACGCCCGATGGCGCACAAGCACGGATCCGGCCGCAACGGCCGCCCCTCCGAGAGGACTCTCGGCCGCTCCCGTGAGCACGGCCCGAAGGGGCGCAAGGGGGCGGGGGCGCGGCGGCGCTCGCTGTCCCAGAACTTCCTCGCCGATGCGTCGGCGGCCCGACGCATCGTGAGCGCCGCCGACCTGCCCGAGGGCGGGCTGGTGCTCGAACCCGGCGCCGGTGACGGCATGATCACCTCCCACCTGGCGCGCGGGGCGCGGCGGGTGACGGCCTACGAGGTCGACCTGTACTTCGCGCGGCGCCTGTCCGAGCGGTTCGCCGCGTCGCCGCGGGTGCGGGTGTGCGGCGCCGACTTCACGGCGGCCCCGGCGCCCCGCGAGCCGTTCTCGGTCGTCGGCAACATCCCCTATTCGCGCACGTCCGCCATCGTCGACTGGTGCCTGGGCGCCCGCGCGCTGCGGTCGGCGACCCTGCTGACCCAGTGGGAGTACGCGCGCAAGCGCACCGGCGCCTCTGGGCGCTGGAGCAGGCTGACCGTGCTGACGTGGCCGCGGTTCGAGTGGTCCCTGGGCGAGCGCGTGCGCCGCGACCGGTTCCACCCCGTGCCGCGCGTGGACTCGGGGGTGCTGCGCATCGCCCGTCGGCCTGAACCACTGTTGCCCGTGTCGGCCCTGGCCGACTACCGCGCGCTGGTGAAGGCGGGGTTCTCCGGTGTCGGGGGCTCTCTCGACGCGTCACTGCGGCGCCTGTACCGCGCACGTCGGGTGGACGCGGCGCTGCGCGCGGCCGGTGTGGAGCGCGGAACGGTGGTGGCCTTCGTCACACCCCGGCAGTGGGTGGCCCTGTCCTGTCACCTGCTCGGGATAGAAGGGGATCGGATCGCCGGGGAAACCCGGTGACCGCAGGCCGGGCGCGCGGGGCCGAGGACGGCGGTCCCCGCGCCCGGCCTCCCTGCCGGATCCGTTGCGCGGGGCCCTCAGGCCCGCCCTTCCGGATCTTCCGGATCGTGCGAACCGTCCGCGCCCGCCGGGGGATCGGTGGCGGCGGTCCGGGCGCTTCTGCGGTAGGCGACGACACCGATCGCCCCGGCGGCCCATCCCAGGACGACACCTGCGGCGGTCCCGCCCCGGTCGGGGGTGACCGACACCCCTGTACCGACCGCCGTGAGGGATTGGTCGTACGTGGTGAGCCTCTCGTACGAGCCGGGGTACCCGCCTGAAGGCGTCATCGGCTCGTAGGCGAACCAGCCGAACGACTCCCCCTGCGCGCTTCCCGGCACGCTCCCCGACTGCATCTGTTCGACCGACACCACCCGTGCGGTCCCGTCGGCGACGGTCCCGGCGAGCACACAGGCACCCCAGGTCAAGAGGAAGACCGCGGGGCCGCCGCGCGCGCCGCGGACCGAGGGCAGCGTCCACCACAGCAGCGCGGTCGCGACGGCCCCGGCCACCAACGCTCCGGCGCCGAGCGGCAGCAGGCCGGAGAGGAAGGAGGAGGGGGCGGCGAGGAGTCCGGCGGCGGCGAGGAGGACCGCCGCGGGCACGGCCCAGCGGATGGTGGTCGAGCGTTGCCTGGGATCCATCCGCGACACCCTAGTGGGCCGCAACGACCGCCGTTGCGGGGGTTCGGGGGCATGCGGGGGTGTTGACGGCGGTAGGGGCGGGGGTTACCTTCACCACATCTATTAGGAAAGTTTCCTTTAGGTTATGGCCCCCGCCCGCTCCCACCCCAGCGAGGAGCCCCCGTGACCCCCCTGCCCCGCACCGTCGCCGCCACCGCCGCCCTGGTCTGCGCCGCGGCGGGAACCGCCGCCGGCCCGGCGCCCGCCCCCGCCGCGGCCGGTACCTCCGCCTCCGCCACCCTGCCCGACCGCGTCATGGCCGGGTACCTGCACACCAGCTTCGCCAACGGGTCCGGCTGGGTGGACCTGGCCGACGTTCCCGACGAATGGGACATCATCCACCTCGCCTTCGCCGAGCCCACCTCCCCCACCTCCGGGCGGCTGGAGTTCTCCCTGTGCCCGCGCCAGGAGTGCCCCGGCGTCCCGGACAAGGCCGAGTTCATCTCCCAGATCCGCGACGCCCAGGCGCGCGGCAAGAAGGTCGTGCTGTCGGTCGGCGGCGCACGCGGCCAGGTCTCCCTGGAGACCACCGCCGCCCGGGACGCCTTCGCCGAGTCGGCCTCGGCCATCATCGACGAGTACGGCCTCGACGGCCTCGACGTCGACTTCGAGGGCCACTCGCTCTACCTGGACGACGGCGACACCGACTTCCGCTCCCCCACCACCCCTGTCATCGTCAACCTCATCGACGCGCTGCGCGCGCTCTCCGACCGCTACGGCCCCGACTTCGTCCTGACCATGGCGCCCGAGACGTTCTTCGTCCAGCTCGGCTACGCCCACTACGGCAGCGGCCCCTGGGGCGGCGCGGACCCCCGCGCCGGAGCCTACCTGCCCGTCATCCACGCCCTGCGCGACCGGCTGACGCTGCTGCACGTCCAGCACTACAACTCCGGCCCCATCGTCGGCCTGGACGACCGCTACCACACCATGGGCTCGGCCGACTTCCACGTGGCCATGGCCGACATGGTCCTTCAGGGGTTCCCCGTGGCGGGCGACGCGTCCCGCGTCTTCCCGCCCCTGGACCCCGGGCAGGTGGCCATCGGCCTTCCCGCGAGCCCTCTGGCGGGCAACGGCCACACCTCCGCCCCCGAGGTCCAGGCCGCCTGGGACTGCCTGACCACCGGAGCGCACTGCCCCGACTACGCCCCGCGCGGCACCTACCCGGGCCTGCGCGGGCTCATGTCCTGGTCCATCAACTGGGACCGGTACAACAGCGACGAGTTCGCCACCGAGCACGGCGCGCACATCGGCTCCTAGCCCCTTCAGGGGCGCCCCCGTCGGCGCCGCCTGGACGAGAACGTCTCCGGTGGTCGCGATACTGGGGGACGTCATCGTGAAGGGCGCGACCGATGGGGGCGGAGCGTGCGGGTTCTGCACGGGGCCTGGGACGGGGCCGACGGCCTGGTCGTCTGGGCGGAGGACGCCGCGCTGCCGCCGTGCACCGGCGGGCGCGGGGCGGAGCACGGGCAAGGGCCAGACGGCCCGGCCCGCCAGGCCCCGCCGCAGCACCCCTACGCCCTGTCGGCCGACGCCCTGGGCACGCTGCTCACCGGCCTCGGCGCCCACCGGGGCGATCCGGAGGAGCACCGCGTCCGCCTGCCCGGCTCGGCCGAGCACCCGCTGCCCTCGCCCGCCCTGGGCACGGTGCCGGACGCGCCGGAGGTCGACCGTCCCCGCCTGCACGAATGGCGCGTGCCCTGTGCGGCGTTGCGCGGGGACCGGGCCGACCGCGCGCTGGCGCTCCTGGACGACGGCCTTCCAGGGGACCTCGCCCTCGGCCCCGCGCTGCGCCACCTGCTGTCGGTGCGCGGCTTCGCCCGGCGCCTGGCCGCAACGGGCCGCGTCCTGCCCCGCCTGGTGGGCGAGCCGCCGCAGGCGGTGTGGCGCCCCGTCCTGCAGGGCGCCGACGCCGAACACCTGCGCGCACTGCGCACGGCCCTGCCCCCGTCGGCGCGGGCGCTGGGCACCGCCGACGGCTCCGCCCCGAACGGCGCAACCCCGGATGGCGCCGTGCCCACCGCCCGGGGAACCGGCGCCGCGGAGGCGGACCCCACCGACGGCGGCGACCCGGTCTACGCGGCCCTGTGCGTCCTGACCGACGCCGCCGCGCGCTCCCGGAGCCGGGGCGCCCGACCCACCGGCGACCGCACCGGCCGCCTCCTGGCCGCCGCCCTCACCCGCCCCTCCCCCGCACCGCTGCGCGCCCCCGCAGGCACCGACCTGCCCGGCCTCGCCGCCCGCCTGCGCGACCGGCACGCGGCGGCCGAGCGCCCCTCCGGCGCCCGCCTGGTGCTGCGCCTGGTCGAGCCCGACCCCGAACAGCGCGAGACGGGCGCCCCCGAGCGGTGGCGGGTGGAGTTCTGGGTCCGCTCGGCGGCCGACCCCAGCCTGCAGCTCCCGCTGGCGGACGTGTGGCTGGGCGAGGGGGGCGCCTGGCTCCCCGACGACGTGGAGACCCGCCTCCTGCGGGAGCTGCGGCGCGCCTCCCGGTACTTCCGTCCCATCCGCGACGCCCTTGCAGAGCTGGCGCCCTCGGCCGTGGAGACCGGCACCGGCGGCGCCTACGCCTTCATCCGCGACGCCGCGCCCCGCCTCGACGCCGCGGGGTTCGCCGTCGTCCTCCCCGACGGCATGGACGGCTCCCGGCTGGGCCTGAAACTGACCGTGCGCGAGGACGAGCAGGCGGGGAGCGGCGGCGGCATCGGCCCCTCGGACCTGGTGGACTTCTCCTTCGAGGCGGTGCTCGGCGGCGCCCCGGTCGACATGGAGGAGCTGGCGGAGCTGGCCCGCCTCAAGCAGCCCCTGGTGCGGCTGCGCGGCCGCTGGGTCGAGGTCGACCCGGCGCACCTGCGCTCGGCGCTGGACTTCCTGCGCCGCCGCGGCTCCGGGCGGATGCGCCGGGACGAGGCGCTGCGCACGGCCGCCGCGCCC
>NZ_ANBH01000169.1:0-3336 GCF_000341185.1 Nocardiopsis chromatogenes YIM 90109 | reverse complement strand
CGCCCCTGCCGCTGGTGGGCGTCGAGGCCGACGGCCCCCTGGGCGACCTGCTCGCCGGGGCGGCCGAGGCGCGGCTGGAGCCCATGGACACCCCCGCCGACTTCGACGGGGCGCTCCGCCCCTACCAGCGGCGCGGCGCCGCCTGGCTGCGGTTCCTGGGGCGGCTGGGCCTGGGCGCGGTCCTCGCCGACGACATGGGGCTGGGCAAGACCGTGCAGCTGCTGGCGGTGCTCACCGAGGAGCGGTCGGGCGGCCCCGCCCCCGGCCCCACCCTGCTGGTGTGCCCGGTGTCGCTGGTCGGCAACTGGGTGCGCGAGGCCGCCCGGTTCGCACCGGGGCTGCGGGTGCACGCCCACCACGGGCCCGGCCGCCCGCACGGCAACGCGCTGGCGCGCACGGTGGGGGCGTGCGACCTGGTGGTGGCCACCTACGGGGTGGTCACCCGCGACGCCGAGGAGCTGGCGGCCCTGCCCTGGCACCGGGTGGTGTGCGACGAGGCGCAGGCGATCAAGAACCCCTCGACCGACCAGGCGCGGGCGGTGCGCGGCCTGGAGGCCGACTGCCGGATCGCGCTGACCGGCACCCCGGTGGAGAACAACCTGGGCGAGCTGTGGTCGATCATGGAGTTCGCCAACCCGGGCCTTCTGGGGCCGCGCGCGGCCTTCCTGCGGGGGGCCGCGCGGATCGAGCGCGGCGAGGGCGAGGAGGCCGAGCGCGCCGCCGGGGCGCTCAAGCGCGCGACCGGCCCGTTCATCCTGCGCCGTTTGAAGACCGACCGGTCGATCATCCAGGACCTCCCCGACAAGAACGAGTTCCGCACCTGGTGCACGCTCACCCCGGAGCAGGCGTCGCTGTACAAGGCCGCGGTGGAGGAGATGACGCGCCGCCTGGACGAGACCGACGGCATCCAGCGCAAGGGGCTGGTGCTGTCGACGATGGCCCGCCTCAAGCAGATCTGCAACCACCCCGCCCAGTTCCTCGGGGACGGCTCGGCGCTGGCGGGGCGCTCGGGCAAGCTGGAGCGGCTGGAGGCGGTGCTGCAGGAGGCCCTCGCCGAGGGGGACAGCGCCCTGTGCTTCACCCAGTACGCGGCCCTGGGCGACCGGCTCGCCCCCTACCTGTCGGCACGCCTGGGGGCGCCGGTGCTGTGGCTGCACGGCGGCACGCCGCGGCCCCGCCGCGAGGAGATGGTGCGGCGCTTCCAGGAGGCGCGCGAGCCGATGGTGTTCCTGCTGTCGCTCAAGGCGGCGGGCACCGGGCTGACGCTGACCGCGGCCAACCACGTGGTGCACATCGACCGGTGGTGGAACCCCGCGGTGGAGGACCAGGCGACCGACCGGGCCTTCCGCATCGGGCAGCGGCGCGACGTGCAGGTGCGCAAGCTCGTGTGCACGGGCACCCTGGAGGAGCGGGTCGACGCGATGATCGAGCGCAAGAAGGCACTGGCCGAGCGGGTCGTGGGCACCGGGGAGGACTGGCTGACCGAGCTGTCCGCCGACGAGCTGCGCGAGGTGGTGCGCCTGGCGCCCGAGGCGGTGGCACGGTGAGCGGCACGGGCGGCGCGAGCGGGACGGGCGGCGCGAGCGGGACGGGCGCGGCGGCCGGGGCCCCCGGGGCGTCGTGGTGGTCGCGCAGGTTCATGGGCGCGCTGGAGAGCGGGACGGAGCCCGGCCGCCTCGCGCGCGGGCAGGCGTACGCGGCGCGCGGCGCGGTGGCGGGCCTGAAGGTGGCGCCGGGCGAGGTCCGCGCGCAGGTGCAGGGCGGCAGGGCCCGTCCGTACCGGGTCAGCGTCATCCGCATGGTCCTGGAGGACGGCGACTGGGAGCGGGTCCTGGGGGCGCTGGCGGGGCAGCCGCTGTTCCGCGCGCGCCTGTTCGGCGGCGAGCTGCCGGTCGAGGTGGACCGGGTCTTCGACGTGCTGGGGCTGGCGCTTTTCCCGAGCGGGCTGGACGAGCTGGTCCTCACCTGCTCGTGCCCGGACTGGGGCCGGGTGTGCAAGCACGCGGCGGCGACGCTGCTGGCCCTGTCGGAGGCGGTGGCCGAAGACCCGTTCCTGCTGACGGCGTGGCTGGGGCTGCCGCGGGGCGAGTTCCTGGCGGGGCTGCGCAGGCACGCCCGGCAGGCGCCCGGCGGGGCGGTAGGGGAGGACGGGGCGGACGGCGGAAGCGCCGGGCTGGAAGGCCCCGGGGGCCGGGACCCGTTCGCGGATGCGCCGCGCCCCCGGCCGGAGCCGCTGCCGCCCCTGCCCGAGGAGCCCGACCGGTTCTGGGCGCACACGCCGGTGCCGGAGCCGCCGACACCGATGCGCCCGCAGCCCGCGCTGTACGCGGCCGATCCGGAGGACGAGGGCGGGGGCGGCGACGGGGGCGGCGGCACGGCGCTGTTCGACGCCTTGGAGCCGCTGTACGCCCGGATGGTCGAGGAGTCCCCCGGGGAAGGCTGATCCGGAGCTGAACCGGCGAGGGTCCGTCCGTCCCGGAGTCGGGCCTGGGAGGCCGAAAGTTCCGTGGGCCGCCGTCGCGACAGGGGCCCGTTCCCTGCGCGCGGGTGAGCCGGGGTGGTGAGTGCGGCGGAGCCGCTCGGCCGCTCCGGTCTCCGGTCGGTCTCGGAGGAAGGCATCCCCGCCTTTATGGCGTAGATCTTCTGCAGGTCCGATTCGCCTCACCGGAAGGATGCGGCGCCCGGCCCCGGTTCAGCCGCCCGCTGAGAGGCCTTCGAGCGTCGACACCGCCCGTTCGCGCTCGTCATAGGGGACGAACAGGTGGTCGTGGAAGAAGCCCGCGACGACGTTGCAGGACAGCCCCTCCTCCCCCAGCGCCCCCGCGACGGCGGCGGTCAGCCCGACGGCCTCCAGGGCCGAGTGCACCTTCAGCTCGATCCAGGCGGCCACGTAGTCGTAGGACAGGCCCGCGGCGTCGGCGTCCGCACGCGTGCAGACGATGGTGATGGCCTCGTCCTCGGCGACCGTGGCGACCGGGCGCACGCCCGGCGGCACCTCCGGGGCGTGGGTGAAGACGTACTCGCCCTCCCGCAGTTCCGGACGCATCCCGGAGATGAGACGGGTCAGGTCGCGCTCTCCCGTGGCGGTGCTCATCTGGCCTCCCCTGCTCCTCCTGTTCGCTTCGGACCCCTGGGTCCCCTGGTGCCCAGGATGCCCGCGGCCCCCGCCCGGCGCACGCGCATCACGCCCGCGCGCCGGAGAGTGGGGCGATCCTTCGGGCGAGGCGGTTCCGGTCAGGTCAGCGCGCGCTGCATCAGGACGGTGTCGAGCCACCCGCCGTGCTTGTAGCCCACGCGCTCCAGGCGTCCGGTGCGGCTGAAGCCCAGGCGCTCATG
>NZ_ANBH01000168.1 GCF_000341185.1 Nocardiopsis chromatogenes YIM 90109 | reverse complement strand
GACGGTGTCGAGCCCCCCGCCGTGCTTGTAGCCCACGCGCTCCAGGCGTCCGGTGCGGCTGAAGCCCAGGCGCTCATGGAGGGCGATGGACGCGGCGGCCTGGGCCCCGTCGGGGGTGTCGGCGATGACGGCGACGATGCTCTGGAGCCGGGCCCCGGCGCACGCCTCCACCAGGGAGCCGAGCAGAAGGGTGCCCAGTCCGGCGCCGGTGCGCCCGGGGGCGAGGTAGACGGAGTCCTCCACCGTGAACCGGTAGGCGGACTTGGGCTTCCAGGGGGCCGCCAGGGCGTACCCGGCGACCTCGCCCCCGGCCTCGGCCACCAGGAACGGCAGACCGCGCTCACGGAGGTCGAGGAGGCGGGCCCGCCAGGCGGCGGTGTCGGGCACCTGTTCATCGAAGGTGGCGACGGTCTCGGCGACATAGTGGGCGTAGACGGCGGCGACGGCCTCCATGTCGGCCTTCTCCGCCGGTCGCACACGCGGTTCCATGCGGCTCCTCGGTGGTCAGGGGGCCATCCTGTGTCGCTCCGGTCCGCCGGATCCTACGCCCCCGCCGCGCGCGCCCGCACGCGCCCGGTCAATTGTCCGTGAAAGCCGCCGGGACCGCGCCCCCCAGGTCCGACGGGCGCATCCGGAAGACCTGCAGCGTGGCGCCGTAGTACTTGTCGGTCTCGCCCACCCATTCCATGCCGATGCGGCGGGCGGTGGCGGCGGCGCGCTCGTTGTCGGGGCGGGCGACGGCGAACAGCTCCTCAAGCCCCTGCTCGAACGCCCACCCGGCCAGCGCACGGGCCGCCTCGCTGGCGTAGCCGCTCCCCCAGGCGTCGGGACGCAGGTGCCAGCTCAGCTCGAAGTCCTCCTCGTAGGGCGGCAGCTGGCGCAGCGCCAGGCCGCCGATGACCTCCCCGTCGGACTCGCGGACGACCGCCCATCGCCCGGCCGGGGTGACCAGGTTGGGCTGGGCCTCGATCCAGGCCTGCAGGACCGAGCGCATGGCCTCTTCGTCGCCGACCGTGCTCATCTCCGGGGTGAGGCGGCCCGCCACTTTCTCGACCCCGTATATCCGCAGCGCGGCAGGCGCGTCGTCGGGCGCCCATTCGCGGATGCGGAGCCGTTGGGTGCGCAACTCGGACGTCATGGAGAAATGCTAGACGACCCCCTTTCACGCGAAGGTAAAGGGCTCTTGGAACTTTTCGGTGCGCCCGGATCACTCCGCGCGGGCGTCGTAGGCGGAGCGGTTGTCCAGGACCTCGTCCATGTGCGCCTCCGCCCAACGCTTCACCTCCCCCACCACCCGGTGGAGGGACAGCCCGAGGCCGGTCAGCTCGTAGGTGACGGTGACCGGGACGGTCGCGGTCACCGTCCGCACCACGAGGCCGTCGCGCTCCAGTGACCGGAGGGTCTGGGTGAGCATCTTCTGGCTGACCCCCGCCAGGCGGCGGGCGAGCTCCGAGTACCGCATGGCGCGCGGCGCCTCGGCGCAGTCGGAACCCGGGGGGTGCGGGCCGCCGCTGCCCAGGGCCGCCAGGACGAGCGCCACCCACTTGTCGGAGATCCGGTCGAGGAGCTGCCGACTGGGGCACGCCGCGAGGAACGCGTCGTAGTCCGCCTTGGCCTGCGCCCGCCGCTGTGCCGCCGTCGTCGTCGCCATCGCCGATCCCTTTCGCATCGGATGGTGCGTTACGCACTTCAAAGTGCCTACTTCCGATAAGAGAGTTACCCCACCAGTGTGGAGCCCGGCAACCGAAGGACACCACTCTGGAGAGCCGCCGTGACAGAAGCGAAGAACGTCGTCCGCACCGCCGTCGTCCGCATCCCGGGCGGACCCGACGCGATCGAGGTCATCGAGGTCCCGGTCGCCGACCCCGGCCCCGGCGAGGTCCGGGTCCGGGTCGCTGCCGCGTCGGTGAACCCGGTCGATCTCGCGGTCGCCGGGGGCGTGTTCCACACCATGGGCGCCATCGACCAGCCCGAGCACACCGGACTGGGCTGGGACTTCGCCGGGACCGTCGAGGCCGTGGGCCCCGGCGCCGGGTTCGCGCCGGGCGCACGGGTGGCGGGGCTGGTGCCCGGCTTCGACCGGGACTTCGGCACCTACGCCGAGTTGCTGGTCGTCCCGGGCGCCGACCTCGCCGAGGTCCCCGACGGGGTCGGGCTCACCGAGGCGGCCACGGTGCCGCTCAACGCGCTGACCGCGGCGCAGATCGCCGACCTGCTCGGCGACGCGCCCGCCGAGTCCGACCGGCTCCTGGTGACCGGTGCGGCCGGAGCGGTCGGCGGGCACCTCGCCGTGCTCGCGCAGGAGCGCGGCTGGCCGGTGACCGGGCTGGCGCGTCCGGCCGACGCGGACTTCGTCCGGGCACGCGGCGCCGCGTTCACCGACCGCGCCGAACCCGGGTGGGACGCGGTCGCCGACACGGCCGCCCTGAAGGCGGACGCCCTGGCCCTGGTCCGGGACGGCGGGAGCTACGTCGGCGTCCTGCCGGGCGGGGCGCCGGACGCCGAGCGGGGGATCATGGTGCGGACCGTGTCCGTCACCCCGGACGGGGCCCGGCTCGCCGGGCTGCTCGCCCGGACCGCGACCGGGGAGCTTCCGGCCCGCGTCCAGGAGGTGCTGCCGCTGGAACGCGCCGCGGACGCCCACCGGGCGATGGCCAAGGGCGGGGTGCGCGGGCGCATCGTGCTGACCCCTTGAGTCGGGGCTCCCCTTCCCCTGGGCGGCGCGGTGCGAAGACGGGCGAAGGGGCGGGGGCGGCCCCGACGATCGGCGGCGCGCCGTCCCCGCATCACCGACTTAGGGCGGCGGTGATGACCGACCCCCACCTCGGTCGTACCTCGGGTTGGTCCCGCAGAGCGACGCGCCGGACGGTGGCCGCTCCCTAGCGTTGAATCCGTCATCGCGACCGGAACGCCCCAGGGATTGGATGCCGCGCCATGCTCGTGCACACCGCCGCCGCCACCGCTCTATTCGCCGACCTCGGCCAGGTCGGCGGTGCGGCCCTGCTCGCCCTCGTCACCGTGGGCCTGCTGGCCTACGTCGCATTCATCGTCGCCGCGTTCATCGGCAGCCTCACCTCACGGCTGGACGCGGGGATGAAGGTGGTGTGGGCCCTGTTCATCATCTGCGCGCCGTTCCTGGGCGCGCTGTGCTGGTTCATCGTCGGCAGGAGGAGCGCGGCCGCCGTGGCGCACTGACGCCCCCGCCCGGGTCGGACGACCGCGCCCCGCCNCCGCCCGGGGTCGGCGGCGGCATCGGCTAGGAGGACCGGTCGGACCCGGGCGCCCCGTCCGCGCGCATCAGGAGGTGGCCGCGCCGGAACCGCTCCTCTTCGAGCGGCTCCCGCAGCATCCGGCCGACCTCGGTGAAGCCTGCCGTGCCCGCCGCGGCCGCCATCTCCTCGACCGGCCACCGGTAGGCGGTGGCGACCGCGTGGTCGAACGGGGCCACCGGGCCGCCCTCGGCCTCGAAGAAGGCGAGCAGCAGGTGGCCGCCGGGCGCCAGGACACGGCGGAACTCGGCGAGGTAGGCGGGCACCTCCTCCGGCGGCAGGTGGATGAGCGAGTACCAGGAGACGGCGCCGGCCAGCGCCCCGTCGGCCGCGTCCAGGTCGCCCATGGAGCCCACCCGGAACGCGACGCCGGGCACTTCCCTGCGGGCGATGGCGACCAGGGCCGGGGACAGGTCCACACCGCAGACGTCCAGACCCAGATCGCGCAGGTGGCCGGTGACCTCGCCCGATCCGCTCCCCAGCTCGATGACGGGCCCGGCGCCCCGGACCAGGTCGGCGAAGGCGGAGATCACCGCCCGGTCCAGGGGGAGGCAGGCCAGGGCGCCGCGGGCGTGGTCGGCGTAGAGGTCGGCGAGGCCGTCGTAGGCGTCGGCGGTGGCCCGCAGGTGGTCGGTCGTTCGGGAGGATTCGTTCACGGCGGGGGAGACTACTCCCCCTCGCGCAGGGCCGGTGCCCCGCCCGCCTCCGCCGCGCCGGCCGCATCCGCCGGTGCGCGGCGCCGGTCGAGGGCGCCCGAGGCCGCTGTCACCCCGAACGCGAGTACCGCCATCGCGGCGCCGACGAGCAGCGGCGAGGTGAGCCCGAGCCCGGCGTCGATGGTCCATCCGGCGAGGGAGGAGCCGACGGCGATCCCGGCGTTGGCGGCCGATGAGGCCACGGCCGAGGCGAGCACCGGGGCGCCCTCGGCCTTGTCGATCACCCGGGCCATGAAGCCGGGGACGGTGGCGAACCCGGCCCCGCCCACCAGGGCGAGCAGAGCGGCGGCCGCCACCGGGTACTGCGCGGCCAGAGTGAAGGCCACGAGGACGGCGGCGAGTGCGGCCTGGGCGACCAGCAGGGTGGGCACCTGGGCGCGGTCGGCGAGGCGCCCGCCGACCAGGTTCCCGGCCACCAGCCCGACTCCGAAGAGCATGAGCAGCGGCGTCAGCAGGCCCGCGGAGAACCCGGCGACGTCGGTCATCAGCGGTGAGACGTAGCTGAAGGCCGCGAACAGGGCGCCGATGCTCAGTCCGGCGGTGGCCAGCGCCAGCCACACCTGGCCGCGGGCGAAGACGGCCAGCTCGTCGCGGAGGCGGGCGGGCGCGGCGTCCCGCCCGCCCGGCACCAGCAGGACCAGGCCCACCAGGCTGAGGACGCCCAGGGCGGCGATGGCCCAGAAGGTGGCGCGCCAGTCGACGGCCTGGCCGATCCAGGTTCCCATGGGGGCGCCGAAGACGTTGGCGACGGTCAGGCCGGTGAAGACCGTCGCGATCGCCTGGGAGCGGCGGGCGGGGGCGACCGCGTCGGCGGCGACCGCGGAGCCGATGCCGAGGAAGGCGCCGTGGCAGACGGCGGCCAGGACGCGCCCGGCCATCAGGGTGCCGTAGCCGGGTGCCAGGGCGGACAGGGCGTTCCCCGCGATGAAGAAGCCGAGCAGGACGAGCAGCATCGTCTTGCGGGGCATGCGGGTGGCGGCGGCGGTGAACAGCGGGCCGCCGACGACGACGCCCAGGGCGTAGCCGGAGATGAGCAGGCCCGCGGTGGTGAGGGTGACCGACATGTCGTCGGCGACCTCGGGAAGCAGGCCCATGATCACGAACTCGGTGGTGCCGATGCCGAAGGCGGCGAGCATCAGCGCGAACACGGCGAGGGGCATCCGTACTCCTTGGGGCCGGTTCCGCGGGGTCGGCGGGGACCGGCGGACGGCGGTCGGGACCCCGGGACCGGGGTCTGCGTCGCCGCAATAGTTGCACAGACGTATTTTGTATTTCAAATGATTGCAGAGACGTCCTTTGCATGGAAGGTAGGTGCACGGGCCGGGTATCCTGGCGCAAAGTCCGTCACAGCAAGGAGTCCCGGCATGGGCGCGCCCTCCCCCTCCTCGGCCGACCCCCGGATCGACGAGCCGACCCCGCTGGAGGCGCGCTGGCGCAGCCTGCGCCTGTTCGAGGCCCGCGTCCGGGAGCGCCTGGAGCGCGCGCTGGAGCCGCACGGGCTGACGTGCTCGGAGTACTCGGCGCTGTCGGCCCTGCACTACTCCGACGACGACGGGCACCTGCGCCAGCAGTTCCTGGCCGAGGCCATCCCCATCGGCCAGAGCTCCCTCAGCAGGATGGTCGGCCGCCTGGAGCGGGCGGGGCTGACCGAGCGCTACCACTGCTCCAACGACCGGCGCGGGGTCTACACGCAGATCACCGAGTTGGGGCGGCGGAAGGTCGAGGAGGCACGGGAGAGCTACGCGCAGGCCCTCGAAGAGGCCGTGGCCGAGGAGGGCGGCGACGAGACGCGGGCCGAGCTCGTCGCGCTACTGCTGAAGTGACGCCGGCGCCCAGGCGGCCAGCGCGGCGAAGTCGCCGGGGGTCAGGCCGACGGCGGGGTCGACGCGGTGCAGCAGGGCGGGCGCGTCGTGGTGGTCGGCGACGAAGGCCCGGTCGGCGTCGTCGATGTCGTCGTCGACCCAGGCGAAGGGGCGCCCGCGGGCGCGGTCCACCAGTGTCGGCGTTTTGAAGGAGAGCGCCCCGTAGGCGGGCGCGGACTCGGGCCATTCCACGACCGGCAGGCGGGGCAGGCCGAGCAGCGGGGAGAGCACGTCGTTCGCGGCGTGCTCCCAGGTGGTGGCCCAGACGAGGGTGTAGGGCAGGTCGAGAAGGGCGCGCCCGTGGCCGGGGTGGAGCAGGACACCGGACAGGCCGAGGGAGCGGTACCCGGCCCGGTGGAGGGCGTCCCGTGCGGCGGCATAGGGGTTAAGGGGCCCATCCACATCCAGGAAGAGCAGGGGCGCGGTCACAGTCCTCCTTAGGCGGGCTCCTCAAGGCGAACGAGGCGTCGGGAGCACCGCCCGAACGACCTCCTATCGGTGATCCTCCCCTGCCGCTGCCCGATCGCACGGGGAGCACTCCCCGTTGACGCCCACGCCACGCGAATGGGACCAGCCGGGATCAGCCCCGGAAGAGGCCTCCGGGGGGCGTCGGCCGCTCGGCGCCCGACAGAGCGTGGCCGTCGCGCCCGCCTGCGCGACGATCCTCGGGGGTCCGCTTCGCCGTGTTCCCCGCCCTCAGAGGGCCCTGGCGGCGGGCCTGGTGACCACGGTCTCGGCCTGGCCGCCCTCGCCGTCGGCGTGCTGCGCACCACCGCCGACGGGGCGGCCCGTCACGGCACGGACGGAGTCACAGGCCCTCGACCGGGGCGCCCATGGCATGGTGGCCGCCGTCGACGTGCAGGGTGGTCGCGGTGATCCCCCGCGCGGCGGGCGACATCAGGAAGAGGGCGGGCCCGGCGACGACCGAGGCGTCGGAGGTGTCCCACCCGACGGGGGCCGACTCGCCCCACCGGTCGGCGATCCGGTCGAAGCCGGGGATGGAGCCGCCCGCGAGGGACTTGATCGGACCGGCCGCCAGAGCGTTGACGCGGATGTTCTGCGGCCCGAGGTCGCGGGCGAGGTACTTGGTGCTGTTCTCCAGGACGGCCTTGGCGCTGCCCATCCAGTCGTAGACGGGCCAGGCGCGGCTCGCGTCGAAGGTCAGGGAGACCACCCCGGCGCCGTCGGGCGCCTCGGCCATGAGGTCGCGGAAGCCGACGGCGAGGGCCTTGAGCGAGTACCCCGAGACGTGGACGGCCGTGGCGACGTCCTCCCAGTCGGTCTCCAGGAAGTTGCCGCCCAGGGCCTCGGCCGGAGCGTAGGCGATGGAGTGCAGGAGGCCGTCGACGTGGTCCCAGTGCCCGGCGACGGCTTTGGCGGCGGCGGTGACCTGGTCCGGGTCGGTGACGTCGAGGCCCAGGATGTCGACCGGTTCGGCGGGGAGGCGCTTGGCGATGCGCTCCAGGATGGAGAGCTGGCGGCCCGGCGGGTTGGAGAGGATGACCTCGTGGCCCTGCTTCATCGCCTCCTCTGCGACGGCGAAGGCGATGGAGGACTGGGTGGTGATGCCGGTGATGAGCAGTTTCACGGGACTCCCTCGGAGGCGTTGGTGCCGGTGGTGGCACCGTAGCCAGGCCGGGGGCCGGGAGGCGTTCGCGCGTGTGCACAAACTTCGGGCGGGGAAGTTTGAACGGCTGCACCGGAGGGCGCCGGCCGATGGGGGCAACTCTGGGCACTCGGCGCCGGGGGCACCCGTGTCCGACCGGGGCCCTCCGCGCCTGCGCCACCCTGACCAGGGCCTTCATTGAGGTCGTGGATGCTCCTTCCGTCGCCCGTCGCCCGTCGCCCGTCGGCACGGTCGTCACGGATCTGATCCGGGCCCGGCCGCCGTCGGGGTCCGGACCACCGATGGCGCAAACGGCGGCCGAAGGCCACGTCGCTCCAGCGCGCACCACCGCCCCGCCCGCGCAGGGCGGGCCCGGCGCCGCCCCCCTTCTCCGTCCCCCGCCCCCCTCGGACCGCTGCTACGCTGACTTTAGCTCTAAAATTTAGGGCTGAAGTCAGCGTGGCGAGAGGAGGGTCTCCCATGGCCCGCACGATCGTGGTCAGCGGCGGCGGCACCGGTATCGGCAAGGCGGTGGCCGCCCGCTTCGCCTCCGACGGGGACCGGGTGGTGGTCATCGGCCGCCGGTCCGACGTCCTCCACCGGGCCGCCGAGGAGGTCGGCGGCACCGCGCTGCCCGCCGACCTCGGCGACCCCGCGCAGGTCGAGCGCGTCCGCGACGAACTGGCCGAGCGCTTCGGCACCGTCGACGTCCTGGTCAACAACGCCGGGGGCAACGTCGAGATCGGCGACGGCGCCGCGGACGGCCCCAAGGACACGGCCCGCCGGTGGACGGGCAACTTCCACGCCAACGTCCTCACGTCGGTGCTGCCGACCGAGGCCCTGCGCGACCTGTTCTCCCCCTCCGCCCGGATCGTGTTCGTCTCCTCGATCGCGGCCTACCGCGGCTCGGGCGGCGGCTCCTACGGGTCGATGAAGGCGGCCCTGCACCCCTACGCCTACGACCTGGCCGCCGACCTGGGCCCACGCGGCATCACGGTCAACGTCGTCGCCCCGGGTCTGATCGACGACACCGAGTTCTTCGGCGGCGGGCTGGACGGCGAGCGCCACGCCGCGCTGGTGGCGCAGACCAGCACCGGCCGGGCCGGGACCCCCGACGACGTCGCCGAGACGGTCCACTGGCTCGCCTCGCCCGGCGCGCGGCACGTCACCGCCCAGATCGTCCAGGTGAACGGCGGCGCCGAGAATGGCCGCTGAACCGGCCGGGCCCCCGCGCGACGGCGCCGACGCCATCCAGGACGCCTGGCAGCGCGAGCTGCCGGGCGTCCCGGTGGAGTCGATCGGGATCATCACCCGGGTGTGGTGGGCGGCCAAGGTGTTCGGCGACGAGCGCCGCCGCCTCCTCGCCGACCTGGGCGTGGACATGGCGGCCCTCGACCTGCTCTCCACACTCCGGCGCTCCGGGCCGCCCTACCGGATGAGCCCCGGGGAACTCGCCGAGGAGTGCCGGGTGACGCCCGGGGCGATCACGCAGCGTGTGGCGCGGGCGTCCGAGGCGGGGCTGGTCGAGCGGAGCACGAGCGGATCCGGCTACCACGCGCGCGCGGTGGCCCTGACCGATGCGGGGTCCGCTCTGCTCGACCGCGTGGTCGCCGACCTGCTCACGACCGAGGAGCGCCTGGTGGCCCACCTGCCCCCCGAGCGCCGGGAGCTGCTGGCCGACCTGCTGCGCGAACTCCTCTCCGGCCTCGGCGGCCCGCCCCCGGCAGGCCAGGTCGGCGACCGGGCCGATTGAAGACGCCCGTCCGGACGGAGTGCCGGTCCGGAACAGGGCGGCAAGGCGGGACCGCCGGGCGCCGCGCGGTGGGGCGCGGAGCCCGGCGGTGCCCTGGCAGGTCCCCCGAGGACGTGCCCGGTCCCCGTGGGACGTGCCCGCCGACCCGGTCGGACGGAATCGGGGCCGGGGCGCGCCCCGGGAGCGACATCCTCGGCCCCCTGGCGGGGCCCGGCTCAGCGGCCAGGCGGGCCCGGCCCGAAACGGTGTTCCGAGGAGACCACCGTGACGGTCCTCCCCTCCCCCGACCGCTCCCGGCCGCGGCCGCCGCGCCGCGCCGATGCTCGCCTCCGCCCTCGTCCCGGCGACGGCAGCCCCCGCACCGGTAGCCGCGGCCCCCAGGCCGACGGCCTGTTCGCCGTGCCCGGAAACGGGAGCGGCGCCGAACTCGGCGACGGACCCCCGGAGCAACGGCAACCCGTGGGACATCGGCGGACCGTGGAACCGGCGAGCGCCGCCCCCGCCGCCGTCACCGGCCGCGCGCCTCCGACGGTGGATCCCCTCGTCCGACTTCCTCGTCCCCTCGGACGGATCGGACGCCGGTACACGCCTCCGAGCGCGAGCCCCGGGACCGGTGCGGTCTGTCAGGTGCTCTTCCCCCAGGTCAGCGTCACCGTGATCTGGGCCTCGCCCGCGGTGCGGGCCACCACCACCCCGGCATCGGCGGAGAACTTCATTCCGAACTCCGCCGTCACCGTGTCCGGGCGCACCCGCATGCCCGCCAGCCTCCCGGTGATCGCCTCCGCCATCGGGCGGATGCGGTCCATCGCCGCCTCGAAGGACTCCGAGAGCCGGGTGACCTGCGTATGGTCCCCGCCCGCCGCGGGGATCAGGTCACCGGGCAGCGGATCGACCTCCACGCGCACCGTCCCGGCGCCGTCGGTGCCGTCCGCGCCGTCGGTGCCTCCGGTGCCCTCGATCGGCACGTCCAGATAGTGGGCCATGCGACCTCTCCCCGTTCCCGTCGTCCGTCTCGCGGTGTCCCGCTCATCCGCCGAATGTGCACACGCCGTCGGCGACCGCCGCGGCGGGCAGGCCGCTCCGTTCGGCCCGGGTCAGCTCCCGGTCCCCGGCCACCGCGCACACGTGCCGCATCCACTCCTCCGGGTCGAGGGAGTAGATCTGGGCCCCGCCGTAGGCGCCCCCGGTCAGCATCAGTTCCTCCTCGCCGTGCACGACCACGACCTTGCTGTCGCTGGCCCACGGAAGCGGCAGTGTGTTCCGTTCCTCACCGGAGAAGTCCCACATGCGGAGCATCTCGCCATCCGTGACCACGATGGCGGGGAGGTCGCTGGGGACCGCCGACAGCCCGAACCCCTCGACGAGGGTGGCCTCCCGACGGGGCGTCCTCCCGTCCAGCCGCCACAGCTCCACCTGCCAGCCGTCGTCCGCGTCGAAGGAGTAGGCGACACCGTGCCCCGCGTCGTCGGGGTCGTGGTGGAAGGCGGCCAGCACGCCCCCGGTCGGCAACGGTTCCGTGCCGGTGCGCTCACCGGTGCGGGCGTCCCACGTCTGCAGTGACGCACCGTCCGGGCCGACAACGCGGTAGACCAGGGGGCGGCCCGGGATCTCGTCCATCGCCAGCGGCATGCGGCCGCCGCCGGGGGCCTCGCTCTCCGGCAGGGGGACGGTGAAGGCGGGGCCAATGGGGTCCCCGTCGTCCAGCGCGTAGGCGCGCGCCCGCCCGGAGTCCTCCACGAGCAGCATGTGCTCATCGTCATGGGCCACCCGGGCCTGGGGCCGGTCCGATCCGGGCAGGTCCACGTCCCACAGGCGCTCACGGGTCCCGGTCGCGTGCACCTGGACCCGTTCTCTGCCCGCGAGCACCAGGTACTCCTCGCCCGCCGAGGCGGAGGCCGCATCGGGGAGGTCGATCGCGTCGAGCCGTTCGCCCTCGAGGTCCCATATCTCCACACCGTCACCGCGCGGGGGTCCGCCTTCGTTCTGGAAGGGGTTGCGCAGGGTGAGGACGAGGTCGCCGTCGCCGGAGAGGGTGAGCCCCAGGGTGTCGAGGCGGCCGGAAAGGCCCTCCGGGTCGACGGTGCCGATGCCGACCCCCGTGTAGTCCCCGCCGATGTGGGCCGCGCGCAGCAGGCCCGACCCCGCGGACGCGGGCACCACGGGGAACCCGTCCGCGTACGGGGCGGCGCCGGCGACCACCTCTCCGGTGCCGGTGTCGAGGTAGTACAGGGTCCCCGTGCTCCCCGAGGCCGCGGCGAAGCGGCCACCGGGGTCGAGGCCGATCATCTCGTCGCACCCGACAGGGGCGGTGAACCGCTCACCGGTGTCGGCCTCGGCGGGGCGGTACACCGAGACCTCGCTTTCCGCAGGTTCGCCGAGCGATCCCCCGATGGGCGCCTCAGGGCAGGTCATCAGGGTGGATTCGCGCCCTCCGGGAGCGAAGCGGGTGATGAGTCCTTCCGGCGGTGACAGCTCGAACACCGAGGCCTCCAGCACCGTGCGGGTCCCCTCCTCCAGATCGACGGCCAGCGGCTCATCGAATCCCGCACCGCTGCCGCTCCCGCCCTCCACGTAGAGCGTCTGCTCGGACAGCTTGAGGGAGGGGGACCGCCCGCCGCTGGAGTCGGCGGGCAGCCGGAGCACCTCCTCGGCCGCACGGTCGGCGGTGTGGACGGCGACCTCCTCTTCTGCGAGGTCGTAGAACGCCACATAGGTCCCCTCCGGCGAGAGCGCGAGCGCGTGCGAGCCGACCGCCTCACCGGATTCGAGGGGGAACGTCGCCAGGCGCCCGCCGTCGGCGTCGTGGACCCGCACGCCGTCGGGCACGCTCAGCGCCGTACGGGAGCCGTCGGCCGACAGGGCGCTGCCGACCGCGGCGGCGCCGCTGAGCTCCTCCTCCGCGTACCCCTCGGCGGTGCGCCGCCACAGGTGGACGCGGTCCCTTGACAGCATCCCCACCCGGTCGAGGCCGCGGGTCAGGTCGGCCCCGATCCCCTCGATTCCCTCCGGTTCGGGCGGGGTGAGCAGCCGGTCCAGGTCGCGAGTCTGCAGGTAGGCCGTGAACAACACCTCGGTCGCCGCCTGGGTGGGGGCCGTCCGGTAGGCGGCCACGGCCTGCAGCAACGTGGCCTCGCTCTGCCTGTAGGCCTCCTTGACCCGGGCCGCGATCTGCTGCGAGGCGGACACCCGCTCCCCCTCCCCCGCCTGGCGCCGCCACGCCTCGGCGGCCAGTGTCGCGACGAGGAGGACCACCATCAGGGCGCTGAGGCCGACGGTCCACAGCCGTTTGCGGGTGCGGCGCCGCCGCTCCTGGTCGGCGGAGGCGGCGAGGTAGCGGCGCTCGGCCGGGCCCAGGTCGCCGGTCCGGTCGCGGGCGGCCTCCCGGCCCCGGGCCAGGGCCGGTCCGCGCAGCAGCAGCGACGCGTCCCGCCCCGACCGCGACCAGCGCTCGGCGTCGCCGCGCAGCTCGTCCTGCCAGGTGAGGAAGGCGCGATCCGCGTCGACCCATGCGCGCAGGCGGGTCCAGTGGGCGATGACCGCGTCGTGGGTGAAGCGCACGGCGGCCCGGTCGCCGCTCCCCTGGGCGGCGAGGAGCCCGTCGACGGCCGGCCTGCGCACCAGGTCGGCCTCGGCCTCGCCCAGCTCGGCCACGGGCACCGAGCGCCCCACCGGCGGGGCGTCGCGCAGCACTCGGACCATGCGCAGGAACAGGCCGCGGGCCACGCCCTTGTCCTCTTCTCCGAGCCGCTCCCAGATCCGCTCGGCGTAGCCGTCGACGGCGCCGCTCAGTCCGTGCAGCTCGTCGTAGGCCTGGTGGTCGATCACCCCGGCGGCGGTCCTGCGGTCCCACAGGCGCGCCAGGGTGAGCTGGAGCAGCGGCAGCGGCGGGGTGTCGGGGGCCCAGCCCCGGGCGGCGTCCAGGAGGCGCGGGACCATGCCGGGGGCGAAGGAGGCCCCCGGCGGCAGGGGCCCCTCGATGGCCCGCCGGAGCTGGTCGTCGTTCATGCGCGGGACGTCGTGCAGCTGCCAGGGGGCGTCCTCGGCCCGGGCCCCGTGCCCGGCCTCGGGGGCGATCCCGAGCCGTTCGCGCACGGCGTCCAGGTGGTCCGAGCGCACGGCGAACAGGCAGCGCGGCCCG
>NZ_ANBH01000167.1 GCF_000341185.1 Nocardiopsis chromatogenes YIM 90109 | reverse complement strand
CGGCGGGCCCCCCCGCCTCCACCGCCTCCTCCACCTGGTCCACGAGGATGAACCGGAAGGGCCCCTCTCCGGCGGCGGCCTCCTCCAGTTCCCCCTCCCGGCGGGCGAGGTCGTCGGGGCGGACCACCAGGCACCGCTCCCGGTCCTCCTCCCCCATCTCCGGCAGCACCCCCGCCAGCAGCAGCGACGACTTCCCCGCGCCCGACGGCCCGGTCAGCAGGACGTTGCGGCCGCGCCGGACCAGGTCGGCCGCGACGGTGCGGGCCAGCTCCTCGCGTCCGAAGAACAGGTCGCGGTCGCCCTCCTCGAAGGGGTGCAGCCCCCGGTAGGGCGCGGGCGGCACGGCCCCGGCCCCCGTCGGCCCTCCGGCGGCGCGGGAGAGCGCGCGGCCGCTGATGGCGAAGCTGGTGCGCTGTTCGGGGCTGGGGTCGACCATGGCCACCATCCCGACCACGCCCTGGTGCACCGGGGACCAGAGCGGGCCGCCGCTGAACCCCTGCTGGACGCGCATGCCCAGGGTGCGCTGGTCCTCGACCTGGAGCAGGCCGGGGGCGGCCCGGCCCACGACGAGGCAGCGGGCCCAGGCGACGAGCCCCCGGTCCAACGGAAGGCCGCCGACGAGCACGTCGGTGTGGGAGAGGGCGTCCGCCGCGACGAGCGGGGCGGGGCGCGCCCCGGGCGGTGGCGGCGACAGCAGCCGGAGCACGGCCACGTCGCCGGGGTCGCCGGTGTTGCGCGGCTCCAGGTGGACGATGCCGGCGCCGACTGCGGCGTCCGGTTCCCCGGTCAGGGGGAAGGAGAGCGACAGCCGGTCGTCGGGCCCGGGGGTGAACACCTCGGGGCGGCCCAGCGCGCGCGACACGACGTGCGCGCAGGTGAGCACCGTGGACTCGGAGACCAGGATGCCCGTACCGGCGGACGATCCCGGGGCCTGTGCGAAGCGGATCCCGACCAGTGCCGCCTCGACGGGGGCAGCGGGCACCTCGACCTCCTCGGTCGTGGGCGGCCCCGGCGCGCGCAACGGCGATCGGCGCGAGGGCACCGCCCTTGTCACTCCGATGGTGCGCAGTCGACTATAAGCGCGCGGTTACGGCCCGGGCTGCCCTCTTTCCGCTTCCGGACACGGCCATCCGCATGGTCTCGGACCGGGCCCCGGGGCCCGCCGGTGGAGAGCGCCCGCCCCCGGTCCGTCCTCCGGGGGCGGGCGCTCGATCGTGGCCGGACCGATCGTGGCCGGACGCGGACAGGGCCGGGGCGGCTCCGGGTCAGTCGGCCACCAGGCGGGACCCGCCGGGCGACCACCGGGCCCGGTCGTCCCGCCAGGCCTGCCGCAGGGCCGCCTCACGCTGGCGGCGGACCGCGTAGGTGCCGGGCGCCAGGCCGCTGCCGCCGTGCTCGGGGTGGAGCAGGTAGGCGGGGGCCGTGGTGGCCAGGACGCCGAGCGCCAGGCCGAAGCGGTCGTGGACGTCGGAGGTCCAGCGGCAGGTGCCGGGGTCGGCGACCAGGGTGTGCGGGTTGCCTCCGGCGGCGCTGCGCAGGAGTTCGAGGCCCTCGGCCGGGACCGGTGTCCACCGGGGGCCGGATCCCTGGACCAGGGTCACGGCGTCGGCGACGAGGTGCAGCGGGACGAGGAGGAGGTCGCCTTGGGCCTGGAGGCCGTCGATGACCGGGACCTCGGCCCCGCGCTCCAGGTGGTCCAGGACGTCGAGGCCGGTGCGGGCGGTGAGGTCGGCGAGGGTCGGGGCGGCGTCGGAGATGCGCATGTTCACGGTGATCACCTGTGTGTTCGGGGAACGCGGTCGATGAACGGGGCGGCGGGGCCGGGGGGCGCGAGGCGGCCGCCCGGGGCCGGGCGTCAGGTGCGGCGCGCCAGCGTGGAGTACAGCGCGCCGGACAGGCCGTAGGTCCATCCGGCGGCGTCGACCGGGTCGTCGAGGGAGCCGGGAACGGACAGCCCGTAGCGGCGCCGCGTGCCGTCGCGCTCCCGCGAGCCGTTGACCGCGACCAGCACCCGGCCGGGCGGTCCCGGCCTCGTCCGCGCACCGGGGACGACCACCGGGGACTCCGGCATGTCGTACAGGCGCAGCTCGGAGCCCGGGTTGCCGGGGTCGGGCGCGGCCGCGACCAGGGCCAGCCCGGCGGCGTCGATGTAGGCGTCCCAGCCGATGCGCTCGATGGCGGCGCGCCGCACCTCCACGTTGGCCTCGGCCGAGATCCGCTCCGGGGTGGGGGCGCCGAGCACCCATGCCGGGACGCGGGTCCCGTTCAGGACGTGGGTGCCCCAGCCGTCGCGGTAGAGCACGGCGGGCCCGCCGTCGTGGTGGAGCCGCACCTCGCCGTGGGCGGCGTCGGGCGCCGGTTCGCTGTGGAGCGCGGCCGTGCGCTCGGCCACCACGCACACGTCCTCGCCCGGCCACCACCAGCCGCAGGAGCGGGCCGTGGCGGACCACAGGTCCAGGGCCTCCCGCGCCGGGGCGGGGAAGCAGGCCAGGCCGAGCCTGTGCCAGGCGTCGTAGTGGCCGACCCAGTAGGCGTCGTGCTGGCCGTGCCAAGCGGTGGCCAGCGGGCGGGGCGCCCCCGCCGCGAACTCGGTGACCAGCGGTGCCTGTACCGCGTCGCGCAGCGAGACCGCCAGGGAGTGGCGCACGGTTACGTCGATGATCGCCCTGATCCAGACGCCGTCGCGCAGGGCGCGCTCCGGTGGGGTGGTCGGCAGGGTGGCGGACGGCCACGGTGCTCGCAGCGGGGTCCGCAGCCGTCTTCGGACGACGCGGTCCATCAGGGTGCGCACGCGGGTGCACAGGTCGGCCAGCCGGGCGTGGACCGGAAGGTCGGTACCTCGGGAGAACGCACGAAGGGGCGCGAGCTCGGATTCCGCGCGGTGCAGCGGCGATCCGGGGTACAGGGCCGACCCGGGCGAGTCGACCCAGACGAACCGCGGCGGGGGACGGTCGATGAGCCGGTACAGCGCGGAGATCGCGGCTTCGGCGGCGGGGCGGTCGGCCGGTTCGGTGGACAGGCCGTGCGCCAGCCACTCGTCACGGATCGCGACGGCACGCCGGAGAAGGGACAGGGACTCGGGGTCGGGGCCCTCAGCCCCACGACGCCCGGTCACCGGAGAGCGGCAGGGCCGCCTTTCATGTCGGTCATGGGCGGATGGTGGCAGAGGCCGCAGCGGACGCGCAACCCTGAAACCGGCCCGGCGAGGGGGCCGGAGGCCGTCCGTCCAGGTCGATGGCGGCAGAGAAATCCGCCCGACACCCTCGTCGTCCCGCGCCGAACAGCGAGCGAGAGCGGCGGCACGGATACGGACACAGTACCGCCCCCCTTGTTGTTGATCTCGGGGAAGGCGGCCCTACCAGCGATGATCTCGGGGATTCCGGGCTTGAGAGGGCGGTGGTGTCAACTGGTGAGTGCAACTATGCC